>NZ_CP045455.1:1092387-1456516 GCF_030060925.1 Spiroplasma sp. SV19 | reverse complement strand
ATTTATCAATATCTAGTAAAATTTGGTTTTTGGGGTCTTCTTTAAATTTTTTTAATAAAACACTTCATATTTTTTTATAAGTATATGTTTGTGCATCATTAAAAAGCATTTCGTGTAACTTCGGTTCCAACTGAATTCGGCCCTCACTATAACGCTTAATATCTCATGTAATTTTATAATACTTGTAAAAAGCCGCAATAATCCGCCCAAAGTTTTTAATTTTATTAATCATTCCCTCACGCGTAATCCCAATGTTAATGTAAAAAGGTTTTCCCTCATTTAAGAGGTTTCCCGCTAAAGGGACCCCAGCAACTAAAACTTTTGCCAAATTAACCTTAAATTGTCCTAATTGTAATTTTAGACCAGATGAACTTGTTAAAATATTTAATTTTTCCCCATAATATTCTAAAAAGTTTTCTGGGGTTAATTTATCTGGCGCATAACCGGTATTAACTCACGTGTATTTTTCATCTGCTGGTAACGTTGGGGTTACTCCATTTGTATCAGGATTAATAATTGAATTTAATAATGTCAAAATTTCTTCATCAGTGGCATAGGTAATGCTTTGACGAATGGAACCAAGTTCATCATCTGCTTGTAAACCAGTACTTAACTCATTTTGAACAATCCTATCTAACATACTATGATCATAAGCATAATTTAAATCAAAATTATCATAAATCTTTTGATAAACTGAATTTTGATCAACAATAATGTCCCCACCATTAGCATTAAAGAATTTAACAACTGCCTTTGAAACAGCCCCCGTTACAGATGTTAAAATTTTTCCCATTCGTGTCGCATCATTGGTAATTGTATATTGCAATGTAAAAGGCAATGATGTTTCTAATGCTTTAAACTTAATTTTAAGACGTAATTTAAAATCCAATCGTACTCCTTTTAAGCCATTTACATCAACATTTGCTAATGTTCCTAATTTATTAATATCAATATAGTTTAAAGTAAACTTCATGGTACTTTGATCAATCGTCATCGGAACACTATCGGGATAATAATTTGAATATTCATCTGCAATTTGTCGATTAATATTATTGCAAACCGCCATAAAACTATTCATCAATACCGATAAAGCAGGCTCTACTTTTTGATCATTAATATCCAATTCTTCTTGTGGCTTACTAGCACTTGCCATAGTAAACAAGTTATCAAAGGCCGGGATTGAATAATCATTAGTATCAATAAATGTTTTTTCAGTCGCATATTGTTGAAAACTATCGGTAATTTTTTTATTAATTTTATTTAAAATTTTTAGATCACCTTGATAATCAAGACCACCATTATCGTTCTCAGAACCACCCTTTGTTGTACAACTAATTACAGTATTAACTGCTGTTGTTGTTAAAGATAATCCCATTAATAAAGTTAATATTTTTTCATTTTTAAACCCCCACTATTTTTTTAATAGTATATGGAGTAATTATATAAAAAAAAAAAAAAAAAAAAGGCAAGTAAAAGTGAAAAAAATATTTTTTAATTACTACGCTTGTTTTTTGGGATGTGTACCCCTAAATGAGAACAAAAAATAATATATTATTTGAGGAGAATTATCCCAGTACAATAAACGATTAAAACTTAGTTTAATCATAAAACTAATAATTTGTTCAATCAAAAGAGAATCATTATTACTAAAAAGACTTAAATTTTAGAAAAATAAACATGTCCTTTACTTTTATCACGATGATTAGTACAATCACCAACTAAATTATAAGTAACTCCTCCAAATTTTAAATTGATGTAAAAACTATTAAAGTGAAATATCTTATATTTTCCCTCAAATGTATATGGCGTAATACCAGCTTTAAAAGTAAATAAGGGGAAAATAGCAAGATTTTGGGTTGCTAACTTTGCCATAAATTGCTTGCGCATTAGTTTTCAGATGTCATTTTTTAAAAAATGGATATTAGTGATTTTATTTCAGAGATCAGAAGAAATAGCAAAATGTCAATGTAATTGAATATGAAACATTTTGATGAAACCAATAACTATTTCCCCAAAATAACTTAATTTTGTTTCTAAATCACTTTTACTAATTATAACAGCAACAGATATCGGTACACCAGCATTAGTAACTAACCCAAACATTGGACAACCAGCAATATTAATTCGTGATAAGTTAACTCTAAAAGTTGCCACAGGAATGTCATTTATATTATTAGCAATTTTTAACATTTTTGTTTGATAAAAATTAACAAAATTTTGCGTTGTTAGTTTCTTATCACCATATCCTTTTCCTGCTCAATGTGAATAATCATTGACTAAATTACCATATAAACTTTGTCCATTCGTATTGTTATCTAAAATACTCGTACTTAAGTTTAACAACTTCTCATTTACATTTCACGTTAATTGTTCATACAAAGAACTAATATCGGAGATTGCTTTTAAATGATTATTCAATTGTAATTGCACTAAATTATCTAATTTGGCATGTTCTTGTGAGTAATTAATATCAAAATCATGATATAACCCTTGATAGGCACTAGTTTCTGATAACACAATTTTATTATTAGCAAAATAATCTTTAATTAATCCTGAAATTGCTTTAATGGTGCCATTTAATAAGTACGTCATAATATCTAAATGATCTGTAATAATATATTTTAATGTAAACTGTTGGGTTGATACTAACTTTTTATAACGAACAGTATAATTTATATTATAGTACAATGCCACAGCTTTTGTTTCTTCTATGGTAATTTTGACAATTTGACTTAATTTTGCAACATCAATATGCTGTAACAAATATGTTGTTTTATCGTGCTCTAAAGTCATTGGTTTAAAATTAAAATAATAATTTGAATACTTTTCTTGTATTTCACGATTAAGTTCATCAAAAACACTTTTAAAACCATTACTAATAATTGCAATCGCATCAGCAATGCCTGTTGTTGAGACAACAAGATTAACCTTTGATTTATCCTTTTCTGCCAATCCATAAAACGGGGCAAATTGTTTTTGATATGGTATTGAATTAATATATGCATTATTTAGGGAATAATTATTAAAATTATTACTTATCTCATTGATAATATTTTGTAAAAATGCAACATCTTTAGATTGATCATTGTTTTCATCAATGTTATTATCACCACTCCCTTGTGGTTTACAACTTATAACAGAATTTAGCATAGTAAAAATTAAAAAAATAATTCCAAATATACTTAATAATTTTTTCATAGTTAACATGTTCCTTCCATTTTTTAAACTAAATTCATCGGGGATTTTTAGATTTTTAACAGCAGGATATCAAATATTTTTTATTATTTTCAGTTTTTCTAATGATTTTTACTTTGATAGTGATAGTTAAAATAAGTAGTTTAATTTCACCCTCAATGTTTCCTCTCTTTTTGTTTTTAATGTTATTTTTTGTAATTCAATTCTTATTTTAATAGTTTTGTTAATTTCAAGACTTCATATTTCTTTTATCATGAATAATTAGTTGTCCAGAAAAAAAATTAGTACGTTGTTATTCTTTAAAGTATATTATATCGTAAAAAGATTGATTTTAAAAGTAATTCTGCCAAACAATACTAACAATCAATCATGCCCAATAAAAAACTAGTTTTATTTTAAAACTAGTTTATTACTAACAATTTTTATTATCACTAAAGTCATTACTGTAATGTTGCAACTATTTGATAAAACGGTTGCCCCGAGAATAATGATGCGGCTTTATCAGATGAAGCTAAAATTTTTGATCCTGGTTTGGCACGAAAAACAATTTGTTTTGTCTGAGCATCATAAGGTGTATCAACAAATATTTCATCATATCACAGGTCTTTATATTTATCTGCAAATTCTGCCCCTAAAATAGTTTTGACAACTTCATAACGAATGGCATTTAAATTATCACCAGTATATTTTAAGGCTAAGGGCACTGAGATTTTTGCTAAATTTTTGGGCTTTTGATTATCAAAATTAAGATATTTACGATGGTCTAAAATAACATGAAAGTTAAAGGTAACTGCTGAATCATTAAAAATATTAGGAACTGCTCCTTTTAGAAAAAATGTTCCATTTAAATTATCATCAATGTTAACTTTTAATCCTTTTGATGACATAAATGCGGCGGTGATTGCTTGACTATAAAACGCTGAAAAACGGTTCCGATCACCCGTAAATTCCATTAACGCGGCTGCCATTGGCAATATATTCCCTGGATTATTTTTTCAGTTATTATACAACTCACTTGCTAAATAAATATTTCCCAAGTTAACCGTTGGGAAAACTTCTTCAAACGTAACTGCTTCTGAAACAATTTGTAATTTGCCAGTAAAATTACCCCCTGCTTTTGTTGCTAATGTATAAGAACTATTATCAGGATTAATTACTACATCAACATCATTACTTGTAAAATTAGTTCCATTTAAAATATTAATAATTGTTAATACCCGCGCTGGATCGGTTGGTTTGCCAACTGCTTCTTCAGAATATGGTAAAGAAGTAAAAGTAATAATTTTTGTTAGATCATTTGTGGTCCAATCTAAATTAATTTTTTTTATTAAAAATGGTTTATTTGTGACATCTGGCATAAACCGAATTGTTGCTGTCTTCATTCCCGGGTCCATATCAACATCTAAACTTTTTAATCTCTGTTTTAATACTGTGAACATTAGGCACAACAGTATAATTAGTTTTTTCTGCTAAATCCATTGAAGTTGTACAACTAACAACAGATGTTACCCCAGCTGAAGTAATTGTTAGCGATGCTAAAATCATCATTAATTTTTTCATAATGTGTCCTCCTATATATAAAATACAAAAATAAAATATTAAATAAAATATTAAAATACATTGGTTAAATAATTTAACCTACTAATAAAGGTGGGCAACATTCCTTTTTAAATTGAATTAATAATTTTGTTTTACGCAATTGATCTTTTAAAATTGTTTTACGAATTAGTAATTTAACAACAACAAAAATAGGCAGTTGGTTTAAAAACCAAATGACTTCTCAAAAAGGTTCTGGTTCAGCATTAACATCAAATAATTGCTGATAAATTTCCCCATTCTTTAAGGAAACAAAAAAGTTAATTTTTTTAAGATAAAACCAATAAACCACCACTAAAGCAATTGTTAACAATAACGACATACCAATAATAATATAAAAAATATAACATAGATTTAATAAAATTAAATATGGTAACGGTTCAAAATGTTGACTATCGATTAAATTAATATAGTATTGAAAATTATTATATAATGTTAAAGTTAAAATAATCAAATTTAATAATCATGTTAAAAGAACTAGCCAATTAGTTTTTAATAAAAGTTTACAATCTTCAAACGAATATTGATAATAACGAAAATTAATTAAAATTTGGGCTAAAATCCCAACGACAAAAACAGAACTAACTGAAATTAAAAAAATATATCCTAAATTAAAAATGACACTGTCAAAAAGAATATAATCAAGTGGATAAATAATTCCTACTCCTCAGAAAAAGAAAATATAAAAAAGTAGTACTAATAAAAATGTACTTAGAAACTTATGATAAAAACTATTAAATTTCTTGTTCATCGTCATCACCTACTACTTGAAAACTTTATTTCATATTATATTCACTATTATATCATTTATTATTAATAGAAAAATTTAAAATATTGAAAATAAAATTTTACAGCAAAAAATGTTGCAAACAACAATTAATCATCTAATTTTAAAACAGCCATAAAAGCTTCTTGTGGTACTTCAACTGACCCAATTGCCTTCATTCGTTTCTTTCCTTCTTTTTGTTTTTCCAATAATTTCTTTTTCCGAGTAATGTCACCACCATAACATTTTGCTAACACGTTTTTGCGCATTGCTTTAATATCTTCCCGCGCAATGATTTTATGATTGATAGCTGCTTGAATCGGAACTTCAAAATTTTGCCGAGGAATAATTTCTTTTAACTTAGCACATAATGCTTTTCCTCGCCCATAAGCAAAATCACGGTGCACAATAATTGATAAAGCATCAATAATATCACCATTTAATAAAATATCCATTTTAACTAGTTTATTTGGTCGATAACCAATAAACTCATAATCAAGAGAAGCATAACCTTTACTAATCGATTTTAAGCGATCAAAAAAATCAAAGACAATTTCATTCAATGGCATCTCATAAGTTAAGATACGACGACTATCATCAATATATTCTAAGTTAACATATGTTCCCCGTTTATTTTGACATAATTCCATTAACGGACCAATATATTGATCAGGTGTCATTATTGTTGCTTTAACAAATGGTTCTTCAATTCGATCAATTTTTTGGACTGGTGGTAAAGCACTCGGATTATCAATCGTAATCATTTCCTTATTAGTTAAATAAACATGATAAATTACAGATGGTGCTGTTGCAATTAATTCTAAATTATATTCACGTTCTAACCGTTCTTGAATGACATCCATATGCAATAATCCTAAAAAACCACAACGAAAACCAAACCCTAAGGCTTGTGAAGTTTCTGGCTCATAAACTAACGATGCATCTGATAACTGAATTTTTTCTAACGCTTCTTTTAAATCTTTATACTTTGCTGAATCAATCGGGTATAACCCACAAAAAACCATCGGATTCATTTTTTTATACCCCGGTAAAGGAGCTGACGCAGGATTAGCAACAGTTGTAATCGTATCTCCAACTCGCACATCACGAACCATTTTAATACTTGCTGCCAATCAACCAACTTCACCAGCACCTAAGGAATCTTTTTTAACTTCCTTGGGAGTTTTAACGCCTAATTCTGTTACTTCATAAATCGCCTTGGTATTCATTAATTTAATCTTATCGCCAACCCGCACTGTTCCTTGCTTAATTCGAATTGAAACCATTACTCCACGATATTTATCATAATGTGAATCAAAAATTAAAGCTTGTAATGGTTGATGATCATCAGCATCTAATGGGGCTGGAATATATTTCACAATTGCTTCTAAGACTTGGTCAATATTAAGACCAGTTTTAGCACTAATTAATGGTGCATTAGTGGTTGGAATTCCAATTAACTTTTCAATTTCTTCTTTAACCCGTTCCGGATCAGCTGATGGTAAATCAATTTTATTAATGACCGGAATAATTGCTAAATTATTATCAATTGCTAAATAAACATTGGCTAAGGTTTGGGCTTCAATCCCTTGGGCCGCATCAACAACTAAAATCGCACCTTCACAAGCAGCTAAACTGCGCGATACTTCATAAGTAAAATCAACATGGCCTGGTGTGTCAATTAAGTGAAAAATGTATTCTTGGTTATCTTGCGCATGGTATTTTAGTTGCACAGAATTTAACTTAATGGTAATACCACGCTCACGTTCTAACTCCATTGAATCTAATAATTGTTCTTGCATTTCCCGTTTATCAACAGTTCCCGTTAATTCTAAAATCCGATCAGCTAATGTTGATTTCCCGTGATCAATATGTGCAATAATTGAAAAATTGCGAATTAATTTTTTATCCATTCTAAAACCAAACCCTTCCTACAACAAGATCAGTTATCTCACTGATATTATTATACATAATTTTACTCAATACTTAATGATATAACTGTGTTAAGAACAAAAAAGACATTAAATATTTCTAATGTCTTTAGTAAGATTAATACTTTAATTTAACTTACTTAAAATATCTTAACAAATTTTGTTAATTCTTTATGCTCTTAATTTTATGTGATCTTTACTCATAAATAATTGAGTTAATTTATGTTATTATTTTTATCAAAATTATCCTCGCAAAATAACATAATAAAAACATATTTAATTTAAGTTAAATTAATAAAATTATATATTTTTTTAAAAGATATAAAAATATAACCTATTTTAACAATTTACATTAATATTATCCCAATTCTTTATACTATTAAAATTATAACCAATTAAACTATCTATCGTCTCTTCAAGAGAATCATCATCTTTATTATATAAAACCACATTATTATTTTTATAAGATTCAATCAGCAAATCTTCTATAATATTTAGTTTACTAAACCATATCATAAGAATAAGTTTTTTTATTTTAACTAATTTGTAACAAATATTGTAATGTCATTTATTACTTTTTTAATAATTGATTAAACTAATTCCACTATTTTTATTTTTACCATTTATATTTTTAAGACAATCTTTGTTTCTTATATTACTTTAAACATTTGAAAGTGACAATAAAATATTTTCAGCATAATTAATATAAAATATTTTTCCAAATAACATTTTCAAAACTAACAGTAATCACATTATTTAAATTATATTTTAATTCATCATTAATCTCATTATTCATTATATTATCACTTTAAATTATGGTAGTTAAGAAATCTAATGTAAAAATAACATTGTTTTAATAAAAAAGCAATAGTAACATATAAAATTGTACCAAAATTTACTTATCCACCCCAAATTAGTTTATTGAATTTTCCTTCGAAATATTATATAATATAATATGCGAGTTATAAATGAAAAAGGCAAATAAGTTGATTATTATCAATATTTTTTATAACGATGAAAAGAGGAAAATTAATGGATAGTGAATTTACAAAATATTACAACCAGTTAATGCATGAAGTAAATTTAATTAGTAATGTTGAAAAAATCTCAGATACCAAAAAAGATTGACTTTACACCTTACTAAAAAATTTAAAAACATTTAACACGAAGCAAGTTAAGTTGCAACAACACGAGGGGTTAATTTATCAAATTATGAAAGTAATTGATCAAAGTACTGAATTCATCCATAATCGCATTAGTAATGCTTTAAATGAATATCGCAAGCTATACCGTCAGCACTTTAAAGTTAATTTAGATATGCGACAAGAAAATAATCGCATCTTTGCCTACTGTGAAAAACAACTAGAAGCAAACTATGGAAATAGTTTGCAAGTGTTACGAGACTCTGTTATTAACTACTATTATCTAAATTATTTAAAAGATAAAATTGAAGAAACTTTAAAAATTATTAGTTTATCAGCCCGCACATTGTAACAAAAAAAGATAAAAAGAGTAATCCTACTGGTTACTCTTTTTATAATGTCAAAATTGCTCATCATCTCAAATTTTATTTGTACTATGGTGGTTAACACGCCTAAACACCACAGCTAAGGTAATCCCTAAGATTGTTGAAACAGCAATTTGAATTGCATCATTAATTAACTCAACAATTGCAACCGCTGAACCAAACAATAAATAACTATATAAGACATATCACAATAACATTAAACTACTACAAAAGATTGCCCCATAGCGCGTTAAGATTCGTGATAAGAAATAAGTAATGACAAACATTAATATTCTAATTACAATTGAAACTGGAATAAAAATAAAACCACCAGTAATAACATCAACAATTGTGACATACAACACACCACTAATTAATAACATCGGACCTTTAATTAAAGTTATTAAGGCTAAAAATAATCCATCTGCTAACTGTAAAATCCCCTTACCATTCCCAATGCGAATAAACTGTGAAACATACGCCACTGTTACTAACAGAGCGGTAATTAACGCAGTTGTTACTAAATATTTTAGTGATTTTAAACGATACATCGTTAAATAAAAATATTGCCGGGAATGATTTCTGGGGATGGATTATGATAATAGTTTTTTGCTTCTGTCACTTTTTTGCCTTCCCGCTGTAAACGTGTAATCATTAAGTAACCATCAGCGACTTTAACTTTAACTCCTGTTTTTAAAACAGCAATAATCGTCCCATTTACTAAATCAGCGTCTTTTTCGGTTAAAGGCTCAGTTGTCATAACTGCTTGGTGAATTTTATAAATAACATTATCAACTGTCGTATAAGCAATTGGTCACGCATACAAGCCTCGGATATGATCATAAATCTTTTGTTTTGGTAAAAACCAATTAATTTTTTCTTCATCTCGGGTAATGTTATAAGCAAATGTTGCTTGACTTTCATCTTGTGGTGTTCCTAAACACTTGCCAGTAATAATATCTACTAAGTATTTCTCAACCATTGTTCCTGCTAAAACCATTAACCGATCATGTAATGATGAGGCTGTTTCTTCAGCTGTAATTGGAATTGTTTCTTGGACATACATTTCCCCAGCATCCATTTTTTTAATCATTTTCATTAAAGTAATGCCTGTTTCTTGCTCACCATAAATGATTGCCTTATGAATTGGCGCCCCACCCCGTAATTTTGGTAACAATGAGGCATGAACATTAATACAATTAATTGTTGCTAATTTTAAAATACGTTCTGGAATAAACTGCCCATAAGCACACGTCACAATCACATCTGGTTGTAAGGCCTCTAACTCTGAATAAAGATCATTAATTTTCTCTGGTTGAAAAACCGGAATGTGGTGCGCTAAACCAAATTCTTTCGCTGGTGAAAATTGAATTGTTTGATGCCGACCAATCTTCCGATCAGGTTGCGTTACAATTCCAATTAAATCAATTGCTGAAGTTAACTTTGTTAAAGCAGTTAAAACTGCTGTTGCAAAAACAGGTGTTCCCATAAAAATTACTTTATACTTTTGCATTTTCTTTTCCTCCCTTGTCTAATGGTACATCTGCCATTAAATGAACAATATGTTGATAGATGACAACCATTGCCAAAGTATCACGATTACAATATTTTAACATTTCCGTTCGAAAGAAGTTTTTTCAAATTGTGATGGGAATATTGTTTTCGACTCGACGTCGAAAGATTTCACTAGCCATATCCCCTTTTTGCACCTTTAATGCTTTATAAGTAAACTGGTTATCAAAAGCTGGTTGGGTCTTTTTAATTGATGCTGAACCATAAAACTCTTTCTTATAAATCATAAAATCTTGAAAAAAGTCCATTAGATCAATTGTTTTATTGCGAATAATCGTTAATTTTTGTTGTCACGTTTGATAAGTCGTTATCATTGTCTGATCAGTGTTTTTGCTAATTAAAATTGCTAAATAATTAATTAATTCGGATAATACTTTGCATTCAAAGCTTTTATAATAAGCAACATATACGCCAACTTCTGCGCGGAACAAATCAGTTACTAAATGCTCAATTAATTGTAAGCGTGGATCTTCTTCACCATCAGCTAAGAAGGCATAATGTTCCATTGTTGCTTCATCATGATAATTAAAGTGCGGATCTTTAATTAAATGCACTGAATATTGAAACGGAATTTGCTGATACGAATAAGAATAGTCAAAGCGAGGCACCGCTGCTTTCATTGTTTCAAAATCATACATATACAACGGATAACGATATTGTGCTAAAACGGTCTTAATATGTTCAACTTGGGTTGGATCAATAACTGGAGCATTATCTTGCGTTGCAAGAATTTGACGTTGTTGTTTAACAGAAAATAGAATTGGTTTTTTTTGGTGTGCTGATTGTTGAAAAGTAAATGGTAAAATAACATCTTTTAAACAATCAATATGTTCTTGATACTTTAACAATGTCTTTTTTTCCATTCCCCGCGTTAATTCAAAAACACTGTGATGTTCTGGTAAATAAGCAGTGGCATGTTGACAATAACCATAGCGATCACCTTTCGCATTAAAACATTGTTCTTGCGTAAATAATGGTAAAACTGCCGCAGCTGATTTAGCTAAATAACTTTTAACTAATGCTAAATCATCAGTAATCAACCGATTCTTTGCAACTCGTTTTGCAAAAGTACCCGTTAACATTTGTTGACAAAATTCTAATAAACTAACTGGTGGTAAAGTTTTTGTTGGTAACTTGTATCAATCTTGAAACATAAACAATTGATCATCATCAATGTCCCCACTCCGATAATATTCTGAATTTAATAACATTAACGAAACGCGACTAATTGTTAACCCCGCTCCGGTTAGAACATAATATTGGTACGCAACATCATAACCATATTCATCTTTTACTGGTTTATCAACATACATTTGTAATTCTTTATCATATTTCCGACCAGTTGAAGCTTTAACCTCAATTAAGTGATAAGTCCCATCTGGCAGCTTTTTTAAAATATCACACTTTGTAATACAGTTATTGTAAATAAATGATGGTTCAAAATAAACGTCATAGGTTGAATCTGCTAAAACTTCGGTTGTTTTCGTAAAGGCAATTTTTTTACTATAATGTTCTAAATTAAAATAGTTGTGATCACGCATAAAGTATTCGCGTGCTCGTTGACCAACTTCATTTCCATCAGCAATTGTTTCTCCGGGATAAAATTCAATTGTATCAGTTGTAACTATTGATTGGACATCATCATTTAAATAACGCACATCATCACTTACAGTTTCATCCTTCTCTGCTGGTCAATAAGTTTCTAAGGCTAAATCATATAAGTTCGGCGTAAACAAGCCCGCCTCACCTGTTGTATCATCTTCATCACTATCAATAAAATCACTATCATTAATTTTGGCACTATTAATGTTATCTTGTAAATCAAAAAAGACAGAAATTTTTTCTTCTGTTACTCATTGTTGGACTGTTTTTAAGTTAGTACGTGATGCTAATGTTCAGGCAATTTTTAAACACTTTTTAAAACGTTTAAAGTCCTCTTTTTTTAATGTTACGACTGAATCCATTTTGTTGCACTTCCCTTTCGTTACTTGTTCCAACCCTCTCTAAAAGATAAAGAAAATAAGACGACGCTTATTTTCTTGGGACAAATTTCTCAGGTTTCGGTTTTGGGCGTTCATCGGCAGGTAGATGTCCTGCTTTGCGCATTTTTCGTTCTTCTTCGCGTTTTTTAACCATTTCGGCACGATGCGCTTCATACTCTTGCTTTGCCGTAATTTTGGCCGCTTTTTTTTCTTCTTTTGTTAACTTAACCTTCTTTTCACTAATTTCAATACGATGCTTTGTTTCATCTAAATCAATTTCTTGATTAACTGTTCAAGTTGTTTCATATTGTTTTTTACTAATTTTTTTAGAAATTCCTTCAATTTCAAACGCCTTTTGTTCTAAAAAAGAATTAGTTTTTGCTTCATAAATATCAACAATAACATCAAAAATATCACGATATTTAAATTCTTTTCCCTTTCGAGCAATAACTTTTTCATATTCTAAGCGTAAGTTTTTACGATTGTCAGTTTCTTTAATATATTGTTTAATTTTATCTTTAACTTGTTTTTTTCGTTTTTCACGTTCAAGTCGTTGTGCTTTACGCCCCATAATTGAAGAAACAATTGCAAAAATAATAACTGCAATTACAATTACGACTAAAATGACATTCATTGTCATACTGCCACCCAGAAAATTTGACATTGTTATCTAAACTCCTTTTTTACTTTATTTATATTATGCACTATTACCTAGGATTTTACAAATATTTTCCCAGCGTAACTGCTTTTTTCTGATTAATAACTTAATTATTCCACCATAACATTATGATAAACTTCTTGGACATCATCAACTTCATCTAACATGTTTAGCATTTTTTCAAAACGTTCAGCGTCTTCACCTTGCAAACTAATACGTTCATGAGGTAACATTGTGATTTCTGCCATTTGAAACATTGTAATTCCACTCTCATCTAAGGTTGTTTTAACACTATTAAAGGCTGTTGCTGGAGCATAAACAACAACTTGGCCATCTTCAGCAACAACATCAGTAATATCACAATTAGCTAACAATAATAACTCAAAAATTTCTTCAACCGTTTTACCTTCAAAGGCAAAAACTGCTAAATTATCAAATAAATGCGTTACTGCCCCATTGACTCCTAACTTCCCACCAGTTTTTGTAAAACAATTACGAACTTCTGCTACAGCACGATTAACATTATTTGTTAAAGCATCAATAATAATTGCACTACCCCCCGGCCCATAACCTTCATAGCGAATTGCTTGGTAGTTTTCATTATCATTGCCACTTGCTTTTTTAATTGCCCGGTCAATAACATCGCGGGGAACTTGTTTTGATTTTGCTTTATCAATTGCATTCCGTAATGCTAAATTAGCGGTCGGATCAACACCACCCTCACGGGCTGCTAAATAAATTTCTCGTGCCACGCGGTTATATAACACCGCTTTCTTCGCCGCGGTTGCTGCCATTGATTGTTTTCGAACTTCAAATGCTCTTCCCATATTTGTTCTCCTTAAATCCTTATTTTTTCCTTATATATTATACAATAAAATATAAGAAAGTTATTTATCATAACACATTAAATAACCATTTTCATTACCATAGTATTGTGGAATTGTCCGAACAATCCGAAAGCCATACTGTAAATATAACTTTTGTGCTGCAAAATTATGTTCATTTACTTCTAGAAAAACACTATTAAAAGAAAAATGGGTTAACAAATAAGTTAACATTTTACCACCTCATCCTTGTTGCTGGTGTGTTTTTTTAACTGTGAATTTAATAATTTCAAAGTCATCACCACTATGCATTAAAATAAAATATCCCACTAAATTATTATCAAGAACTAACTTATAAACAAGATAATTAGGATTATTAATAATTTGAATTAGATTCCGATATTTATAATAATGTTGTGGATAGTTTTCTTGTTCTAATAAAAATAATAATAACCCATCTGTATTGTTTCCTGGTTTAATTATCATCATTATCCTAATGCTTTCTTAATATAACGTGGTTCTAACACAAAAATATCATCAACGAGATGGAAATGGTTTTTTAAAGCTTGATAATTTTGACAAAGATCAATTTCTTGTAAATCACTACGAAATTGATAACCAGGAAATTGTTTACTAATTTCTAAACAAGTTTCATAATCAATGACTTGACTTGGAATGATTTCTTGACCATTACTAAGCACCGCAAAGTAACGTTGTCCTCCGCGCGCATCTAATATTGAAACAACATTATCTAATCCCGCTTGATATAATAAGGTATTAATAATTGATACTTGTACAGTCGGGTTTATTATTTTAATTGTCTTCACAATTGTCATTGGAACACGAATCCCCGTATAACTCCCTGGTCCTGCTGTTAAATAAAAATGGTTAACATCTTTTAACTTAAAATGATATTTTGCTAATAATTCGTTAATAACTGGTAAAGTTTCTTCAGTATGACGACGAGCATTATTTTGATGAACATGGCCAAGAATTTTGTTATCTTGTTCGAGAATTAAGGTTAAAAAGGTAGTACTCGTATCAATAAATAAGTTTAACATTTTATCCCTCTTTTCCTAAAGCATCCTGTAATGCCATATTATTTGTTTTAATCGTAAAAATCCGTTCTTGATTGCTTTCAATACTAATCGTAATTTTAATTATTTCATACTGATCTGTTAAATACTTACTAATTAAACTTGGCCATTCAATAATATTAATGCTATTTGGGAAATAATCAAAATACATTGCTCAGTCTTCTGTGTGTGCTAGTTCTAACAATCGATAACAATCCATATGATTAACAAGAATGTTGTTGGGTGTTGTATATTGATTCATAATAATAAAACTTGGTGAAGTAACTGGTTCTCTTACTCCTAACGCTGCTAGCAAGTACTTTGTAAAAGTTGTTTTTCCCGCTGCTAAATCCCCTTCTAATAATAGACATCCATTCGGTTGTAAAAACGGTGCTATTTTAATCGCTAATTGTTTTGTTGCCTGTTCATCTTTTACCACTATTTTCATAATATCCCACTTTCTATAAATAATTATATCTAGGAATTAATTATTGTGCCATACTTTCCCAAAAATATGTAATAATTAAAATACAGAAAAAAGAGAAAGGTTGTTATAAACTAATGAAAGATATTTTAATTATTGGCGCTGGTCCAGTTGGGTTATATGCTTGGAGTTGTACGGGAATGTTAGGGCTAACTGGTTATATCATTGAAGGAAATGATAGTCCGGGAGGTCAACCCTGAGAGTTATATCCGGAAAAACAATTATATGATATGCCTGGTTTTGCTGAAATTAAGACAAGAACTTTTATTGAAAACCTGATAACTCAAGCTGAAAGAAATAGTAAGCAAATAACTTATTTTGGTAAAACAAACATTTTGACAGTTGCTGAAACCAATGATGGCTTTACCGTTACTTTAACAAATAACGAAGTTATTACCGTTAAAACAATCCTAATCACTAGTGGTAATGGTGTTTTTACCCCAATCCGGTTAGAACACCTTGACGCTAGCCAAGAATATGCCAACTTATGATATGCTGTTAAAGATTTAACTACTTTAACTAATAAAAAAGTTGTGGTGCTCGGAGGCGGAGATAGTGCTGTTGACTGAGCAAATCATTTAGTGGAAGATAACATTACTAATAATGTTACAATTATTCATCGGCGCGAATTATACCGGGCTAAAGAAAGTAGCGTGCAAAAACTGCAGCAAAATAAAATTACCGAACTAAAACCGTATCATATCAAAGATGTTCAAGTTCACCAACACCAAATTACATCATTAACTCTTGAACATGAAAGTAATAAAACAACATTAACCTTAGCCGCTGATTATTTTATTGTTCAGTATGGAGCCAAAGTAGCTCCAACAATGTTAGACCAATTTTCAGTAGCTACAACCCCAATGCGAAAAATTATTATTCAGCCAAGTGGTCAAACTAGTCATGCTCATATTTTTGCAGCAGGAAATTGTGCTTATTATGACGGAAAATACTATAATATGGTAACAGGCTTTGGTGAAGCAATTAATGCTTTATTTAACATTACTAAAATCATTCATGGGAATAAATATCATCCTGGTTATTTAAGTGATATTAAGAAATAACAATTAGACTTTATTTGCAAAAAGAAAAAAATGTATATAAAATATACATTTTTTTAGTTTGATTAAAGGATTTATGATCCTTTTAATTTATAAATTTCTTTTGGTGGTTCATCCTCACTTATTTTCTTCGTATTTTGGTGTAAAGCTTCTTCGCGTTCTCATAACTTCTGATAAGGCATTTCTGGTTCAGTTAGGGTAATAAAATCATCCTCATATTTTTTCTGACGAATTTTACGCATTTTATCCTGACGTTTTGTTCAAATCTTATGAATAATTGGTAAGCGTAAGAAAATGCCTCGTACTGAGCCTGGTGCTCATAAGATGGAATTACCAATAATGACAAATAACGAAGCAAAGATTAACCCGAAGAACATATTTAACAGTTTTTGTCAGCCCCAAATTGGTTGTAAATTGTCATTATAAATTCCCATTGGATTATATGCTTTTGTTAAAAATAAGTAGTTAACTAAAATAGCAATGACAATTGGAACTAATAAAATCATTCAATTTCGAAAAACCCCTTTAAAATTACTATTGTATGTTAAAAATAATCAATTATAAAATCATAAGTATAAAAAGCGTAAAAAGCTAATAAAGCATGTGATAATTAAAATCCCATATAAGGCTGCAGAAAGATCATTAACCAAAAAACGAAAAATTAACGCGGTAAAAAAACAAAGGACAATATTAATAACTCCAATGACAAAGGTTGGAATCGCTGTTTGTTTATAATTTGCTTTGGCATATACTAACACATTTGCTGGTTCAGCTAAGACAATAAAAACAGAACTTAATGCCACTAATAATGAAAAGGTTGGTTGATAAAAAATGTTTTTAAAAATAGCAATTTCTTGTGGTGTTCAAGTATTAAAGGCTGTGGCACTATTAATTTGATCAAGAATTTGAGGCGCATATAATGTTGTCACAAAGTATGGTGATAAAATAAACTGGTTAACAAACAAAAAACCACCAATCATAAAGGCATACGTTTCAAACTTAATATAACTATTTCAATCAATCCGACCGTTTTTTGCCGTTCAGGCGGCAAAAAACTCACGAAAGGAATTAATTAAAATCATCATAATACTACGAACCCCAACGGTAATTGTCATATATAATGATAAAGTTGAAGAAACTCGTAACCCTAATAATAATGCGGTAATAATAACATCACCGTTAATTAATAATGTTTCACCAATATTTTTTAAAACAACAATATTACTTGATTTTACTAATTGCATATTATCTTTTTGCCGAACAATCCGGATTCATGGATAGTGGAATTTAACAAAAACGTAAATCAAACTTCCTTTCATAATGGAATAACCTAAAAAAATTAGGAAGACAAAAATCGGATCCACTGTACGAGAAATCAAGTAAAAAATAACTGAATAGGAAATTAAATCACAAATCATCAAAATTAAACGACGCATATGGTTGTTCTGATCAGCTTGCATTAAGTTTTCATAACAAGCAGTTCAAAATAACGCGATTAAGTTTTTAGACCCAATAATTACAATAATTAAGACCATTTTTCATAACGGATAACTAATTGTTTGATTATTTCATGAAATATTAAAATTATTTTCAAATAAGAAAATATAAGTACTATACCCAATCGCAATCGCTGCTAATAAAATTGCTCCAACAATCCCCGAAATCTTATACTGATGTTTTGCTGTATTAACCATTTCATTTGCTTTAATTCAATCTTTTTGTAATAGTGGTTTCATTAAAAAAATGACGGTAATGGCTCCTAATCCACCTTCAACAGTTCCTAAGAAGGAAACAATTGCGATACTATTCTTAACAAACCCGTTTAACTGGGAACCATAACTACGAATTAATAAGTACATTAAAATAAATTGAAAAGCAGTTCCAATTAAAGAAGTAAAAGCTCCAATTAAAATACTAATAATTCCTCTTCTTGTTGACAATTACTTCACCTCTCTTCACTCTTACTCATAGTATTATTCTATAATATTTTCAGGTATTTTAATAACCTTTTCATTTAAATATTCTAACGGTGCTGGTAGCTGATGAAAGGTTAAGGTTGTGGCATATAAAGCAATTAAATATGCTTTGGTGACTCTTGTTGCCCCATATTTAACATCATTAATAATTGGATGTTTTAAATAACTTAATGAGGCTCGAATTTGATGCTTGCGCCCGGTTCCTAATGTTATTTCTAATCAAGTTGTATTGTTTGTTCTTTTTACCACTTTAAAATAAGTAATTACCTGTTTGCTATTAGGTTGTGCTGTTAACTTAAAAATCATCTTTTGCTGTGACTCATCTTTTCATAAATAACCTTTTATAGTAAACTCATCTTCACTAATAATTCCTTCACATTGAGCTACATATTTTTTTTCAATTGAACTTTTCTGGTTAATTTTTGTTAATAATAAATCTAAACTAATTTTATTTTTAGCATATAAGACTAATCCTCGTGTTAACTTATCTAACCGGTGAACATGGGAAATAACAAATGATTGTTCAGTTGCAGGTTGATATGCTCCTTTTTGAATTAAATAATTTTGCACCATCCCATCTAATGAAGTATGAAACGTGGAATGCATTTCAACCCCGTGTGGTTTATCAACAACTAAAATGTTTTGATCTTCATATACAACTGTTAACTCGTCTTGTTCAGTATTATTTGTTGTTATTTGCTGCTTTCGTTCGGTAACTACTAAGTTTTTATCAAAAATTAAAATTTGATCACCTAACTGTAACTTATAATTTCGTTCCTTGATAACTTTATTATTAACTTTAATCTTTTTATTTCGAAATAACTTATAAAGAACTGATAATGATGTTGTTTGAAACATTTTTTTCATAAAATTAAAAATTGTTTGATTAACATCATTGTCCTTAACCGTTAATGTAATAATTGTTTTTTGTTCCATACTTTCACCCAATATTGTTTTTCTAACAATATTATATAATGAAAGTTTTATTTCTCTGACAAAAAAACATCCTAATTGTTATTTAGAATGTTTATCTCCTTGTTGTTTTTTTGCTTCAACTTTTAAAACATTAGTTTTAATTTCGTCAATTTCAGCAATGTCAGTAATTTCATTAAATAAATGATATAACATATAATTTTTTTCTTTTTCTTTGTTCGCAAAATGTTGTTCAAAGAAAGCCGCTGTTTCATCAATGATTGTCATTAATTGATAAGCTTTTTTAGTATCAATACTATTAGTTGATAATGGTCCTTTGACTAAAGTTGGTAATTGTGTAACAAAAGTATAGTCTTCCAACGCTTTTTCTCTTTCAGTATAATAAAAGATTCGAAAGGCACTCACTTTGGCTCCAATTGTTTTAATTGCATTCCGAACCGCAGTCACTTTTGTTGATAACATGTTTTTAATAAAGACCGCAATAATAACAGTAATTGTCCCAATTGGAATAATAATTGATAAGATTAGATCTAAATCAACCCCAAATTTTGTGGAAAAAATTGCTTTAATTAAAGTATAACCATTTTGAATTAATAACACTGTTACAAAGAATGAAAAATTTGTTGCTTTTCATCATTTGTGGGGAACTAAAACTTCGGTTTTTCGGTTTAAAACATATCAGAAGAAATATGATACTAAAACCAATAAAACACCATATGCTAAACTAATTAAGGTTGTTAAGAAGTTAAAGAAACTAAAAATAATTGTTAAATTTGTTAAAAAACTTAAGTACATACGCGGGTTAAAAATAACATAATCATTAGGAAAATTTGTTGATAACCCATAACGTCATTCAAAACTACGACGTTGAGCTAATTTAATAATAATCACAATATAATAACATAACGCAATCAAGGCAATCATTGCTGTAATGAATAAATATGAATATGCCATATTAATATTCGTTGCCCGTTGATTTCATGCCACACTTCAATCCGTTACACTATTATTTGTCCCAAAAAAATTAAATGATAATAATGAAAAGTCAATCAATGGATATGTAATACTCATTAAATTCTTATAAATTTCTTGGACTTGTTCTGGTGTTTTTTGCCCTGCGGCAATTTGTGCTAAAAGTTGTGAAACATTATTTTCACTATTAATTCGTTCACGTTCATTAATAAATAAAACTAAAAATGTAATAATAATCGCAGTAAAAATAATTCAAAAAATCATTGAAACTAAATACTGCCCACCAACTAAACCAGTTGGCTTTTTACTTTTTGTCATCAACATCACCCTATTTTCTATTTATTTTAAAAATAAAATTATAATTACTATAAATTTGTGTTTGATATTATATTGATATGAAAATATTGATTTTTTTATACTAAATTAATTATACCAAAATAAGTGGATAAATACAAATAATTATTTCATCCTATCCCCTCCCCTCTTTTTTTCAATTAATTTAAAATTTTTAGCCAATGGAAAATAAGTATAATACTTATTTTTTAATTGATCAATTAAATCCCCAACATATGTAATAATAAAGTCACATTGAAAATAGTAAACACCATAGACCACATACGGATCTGCTTCATACCTGCTTACATAAAATGGTTCTGGTAATCATTTAGTATCAATAAATTGTTTAAGTTGAAAATCAAATATTTTAGTTTCTTGATTATTAGTAAATATTATCTCTAAAGATTTCTCATTATCTAGATAATATGAATATAAGTCATTAAAAGAGCTACTATATTCCGGGCGAAATTTATTAAATTCTCCTATTAATCAAGACCCATGTGTAATAGCTATTAAATCTTTTCCCCCCATTTGGCTTCTTTTACTATATCAAGTTTTTCTTCTGTTGTATATCTTTGTTTCAAAATAAAATATCCTGCTACTTTCATTATAATTTTACCTTACAAATTAGTTGTAAAGTTAATTATTCGTCCAGTTTTAGGATATATTTATTAATTGTGACTTATTAAATATTACTCTTGTTATATATCTTAAAAGAAAAATATAGTTTTTATCACTATATTTTTCTACCAATATTTATTAAATTCAATTTTCAAAACGATAAATTTTATCAATAACAGTATTAATATCATTATCATAGAAAATGAATGGGACAATTTGCCCTGATTGGGCAGTGTAATTATATAAATACATTGTTTTTTCTAAAGTATTAACATTCGAACTAAGTTTAGCATTTGTTTTAACAGCTTTTAACGCTAAATCTTGCGATGGAAAATATATAAATTTACCTGGGTTATTTACATCATCAATTCGATAAACACTATATCTACCATCACTAATTGTTAAATCTCATGAACGTTTAATATTAGAATTTCAAATATTAATTTCATTTTTATGAATAAACTTAGAAGTTAATTGAATTTTATTTGTTAATTGTGCAATAGCATCTTGGGCACTACTTGTTGCTAATTCTTGGTTACCAAAAACATCATAGGCAATATATTGCTTACGTAAAGTTTTGTTATCATTAATCAGCTCTTTTTCTTTTGCTTCTTGTAAAGTTTGTGCTAGCATTCTCCCATCACGATCAGATACATCTTGTTCTGGACCATATGAGTACATTATTTTAGTTTGAAAATTACCTTCTAAATATAAGAATTGATCTAATTGCTCTTTTGTTGCTAAGAAATCTGGTCTTAATTCATAAAATGTTTTGCCCTCATATTGAACTGGTTTTGCTAGTAATTTTTCTTTAATTGGAACTCAATTTAAGTAACTTTCAATTAATGATTGGCTATAACCTTTATTATAGTTTACATCATAGGCTTTATCTTTATAAATAAATCCTTTTGTCCCTTGACCATCAAAGGTAGTATTTTTAATATAATTCCCTTTTTTAATATCATCGTAAGTTACTTGGCGATTATTATCTGGTCCAAAATTAGTTAAAACACTATTATAGTATTGATCATATCATTCCGAAAAGAATTTAGTTTTTTCCTCTGTTGTTATGTTTGCAGAAGAAAATACTCCTTTTTTCTCAGCTGTTACATCAATAAATTGGTCATCATGTTTATTTTCATTACTATATAACTTAATTTTTCCAACTGATTGATCAACAAAATTATAAGAATCTAAGTCCGGTGCTTTTGTTTTACCACCGGCATAACTTCATTTAGGAACTAAGTTAATTCTAATCTTAACCTCTTGGCCATCTTGAATTCCATCAAAATCATGTGTTTTATAAAATCGGCCAATAGATCAACTTCCTTCTGAACCTGTGTTTCAAGATACATTCTTAAATTTATTAATAAAATCAGCACCACTTTTTACATTTATATTTCTTAATTCAATAGTAATAGATTTACCATTGTCATAATCTGTTCCATTTAAGAATTTTCCATTTTTATCATAATATTGTACCGTAACTCGATTAGAACCAGTTCCAGCAATTGATAATTTATATTTCGTTTCTGTTGTAGTTACTGAATCATAGTAATCACCGTTAAAGTCTTTTTTAAGATCTTTTTTTAGTAAATCATAGATTAGTTTACTATCTCCTTTTTCAATAATTGGTTTTACTAGTGGTTTATTTGTTAATGATTGATTAATATTGGCATAATATCCTTCATCCATTAATGACACTAAAGCATTAATGTCTTTGTCATTGAAAGCATTATAATATTGATTTTTAAACATGTAGTATATTGATTTATTAATTTTCATGTTATATTTTTCATTGATTTTGGCTTCTTCTGGTGAATCAAATCAATAGAATCCGTCATAACTATATTGAGGTTTTACTAATCCCGCATTAGTATAAGTATCTAAAGCTGTTTGACGAGTATAAGCAATATTTCCAAAAGCATCACGATATAATTGTTTAAAGTTATCTAAATTAGCATCATAAATTTTTGTGTCATCTAATGTCATATGTTCATAATTTTTAATTATTTTGTTTGGATTAGATGATGTAATTAAAGAAGTTACTTTATTGTTTTGCAATAAATATTCATTTAAAGCTTCATCCGAATAAAATGTTTTACCATCATATTCACTATAACTAACTTGTCCATTAAAAATGCGATTAGTTAGAATGTCATCCACTAAAACTTGTTCATTAATTTTTCTTTCATTAGTAGCTTCCACCGTTGAATAATAAGTTACTGATGCAACTGATGGTGAAACTGATATGATTGATGAAGCTATTAACATTAATTTTAACATTTTAATTCACAACCTTTCCTTTAACTTCACTTGCTTTCACAGGTTCTAAGTTTGCATTTACTCATGCGACAAAATCATTTTCAGAGAAGAATTCATGTTTACCAAACCCGAAAGTATTTGATGTTGCATCAAAGTTTAACACTTGATAATTAATATGATTCATTAAATAATTTCATGCTTGTTCATATGACATAAAATATTTTAAGTCGCCATAATAATTCATTTCATAAACATCAAAGTTAATTCCCATATGCTCTGATAAACTATCATATGATGAAGAAATGATTAAATCACTATTTATAATTTGTTTTTGATCAATAACTTCATTCTTATTAATAAAATCAATTATTTCTTCTTTTGTTTCAGTAATAATTTCTTTTCCGGTTCTTGTTTTATAACTATATGAAACATCAAAGTTTGATTTTGCTACATTTTCTGCTAAACTAGTTAATGCTTCTTGTCTTGTTTCAAAATAATTACCGAATCCATCTAAAAAGAATTCTTTCTTATTAGGTTCATAATATAAACCAAACATTTGGTCAACAAATTTATTTTTTTCTTCACTTAATTTCGAATCATAATCAGTTTGATTAATACAATTTTGATCGTCTGTTGTTGTTCCACAAATATTAGCTTCACTAATTTCTGATGGTAAAATATATGGAATATCTTTTGCCATAATATTTATTAGTAATTTTTTATTTGGAACATATCTTTCCGGATGTAAATATATTTGTTCAATTAAATCTTCTTTAGCATTTTCTTTTGATAAATAATAATGATCATTAAATTCATATAATTTTTTATCTTTAACACTGCCATCACTTGGTAACATATAGTTCAGTGGTGATTCTGTTAACTTAGTTACAACTGAGTTTGGTTGTGCTGAAGTTAATTCAATATTTAAAATTGGAATTTTAAAAGTTGGCACAACATAGTACAATGAATTATTTTGATCAATTTTAAATTCCATTGTTTTTAATGAAATAAAACTTAATGTTTTTGATAATTCTCATACTCCCGTAATAATATTTGCAATTGGAATAACACCAGCATATGAACTAGGTGCTTTAAAAGTATCCGGTTTAATATGCAGCTTATCTAAAACAACATCCATATTACTATTCACTGAATCTTTTAATTCACCATTCAATTTTTTACGACCTTCTTGAATTGCTTTATCACTACTATTATTTGAACCATACAAATCCTTAAATCCCCCAGCAATAGATGCTCCTGCGCCAATAACATTCATAATGTTATCAACTGCTGATTGAATATTTTCAACGATGTTTAGAATTGCTCGACGTTCATTGTTTTCTTCATAAAATGCTGCTTGATTTAAAAACATGTTATAAACATCATCAAATGATATTTCATTGTTAAGTAACACATTAGCTCCTTTGTTATCATCTTGGTTAGTATAATCTAATAATACTGACATAGTTTCTTTGTTATTATTTAATACTTCCACAATCATTTCTTTGAAGCTTTTTTCTAATATTGTTGCTGTATTTTCTACTGATGAAGCATATACTTTAACAAAAGTTAATATTCGTTTCATGGCTACTAATAGTTTATGAAAATCATTGAAACTTGGAACGGAGATATCATTTAGTCCCGTTGTTGAATCAGCAAGAATTTGGTTAGGAATCTTTAAAGTTTTAACAAGTTCCTTAAAATTATCATTTGTATTTTTAGACAATATATTATTATTACTTAAAAAATCTAAAAATATTTTAAAATCTTTTTGTTCTCATCCATATTGCTTATTTTGTTTTTCATACAGATATGAACTCAGTTGAGAAAATGGCTGCATTGCTGCGCCAATAAAGAATAATGATGGTGTAAATGAACTAACTTCATTAAACTTTGGAACACTTGGCAATTGCTGCGCTGTTTCAACATATTTAGGTCCGATAAAAAATCCATCATTTGAATCACCTTTATCATGTGAAATTCAATATGAACTTTTATCAGGGTCGACTACTTCTTTGACATATTTATCAACAGTATATTGATCAATATTATTCATTACTGTCTTAAAATCTGAAAAGTTATAATCTGAAAAATATTGGCCTTGATATTCAAACCCATTTTTCACACTACTTCTTAATCAATTTTTAATTTCTTGTTCTGTCTCACAAATAGCACCTTGAATATAACAAGTAGTTTTACTATTTGCATTGTCTTCTAATTTTTTCTTAATTGAATTTTCATATAACTCTCTTGCTTCATATTCGTTATAACGAATGTCACCTTCAATGTTATATATTTTTTGGTAATTTTGAAAAGTACTTAGTGCTTCATCTTTATTCAGATATGCACTACCGTCATTACCTTTATAAACTGTTATTGGTTTTTCATATGATGCTGTTAAAACATCACGTGAAAGTTCTCCACTACTATTTAATAGTATATTCACCTGGATTTCTAATAGTTTTTACCGTACTAATTGAAAACTTATCTTTCAAATGACTATTTAATGATTCACGATTTTGGAACACTTCACCATCAAATAAATAATTATTTGTATTATACCCTAATGATCTCGTATCAGCATTATTCATTGCATACCCAATTGCATTTGATCTTGAACTAAAGATTTTGTCATCAAATTTATAATATACTTGTTGTTCGGTTTTATTACTTGCTAATATACACCCTGTCGTAATTCCAGTTGCTCCCAATAAGACAACTGTTGATATTAAACTAATAAATCTTTTAGATTTTCAAATTGGTTTTTGGCCAATGTTAAAAATCTTATCAACTACTTCACGAGCAGACAAAGTTTTTTTCTTCATACATACATTCCTCTGTTTCTATTAAACATAGGAAATTTTTAAAGCTAATTGTTCATTAATAGTTACATCAGAGACAACATCACCTTTTTTTAAATTTATTTGGGCATTTACAACTAGCATATCCTTGCTGTAATAGTTTGATTTTGAACCATAGACATATTCCAACTTTTTATCTGCTTTTATCTCAGATGTTAAAACCGCTCTGACCAAAGAAATATCAATATCTATATCATCTAATATTGAAGGCATAGATTTTACTAAAGATTCTACATTTCCATCTTTCATAACACTGTTATGAATCCCTTTTAACAATAAATTTTTTTTCATATTAAAAATACTTTCATCATTATGAATCTGTTTTACTAAATCTTCTTCCGGAAAATCTACTTTATTTAGTTTTGCATACGAAATATACGATTCCATCATTAAAAATTTTCTATAATCACCATCATAAGCAACTATTGAACGACTATTATTTAACATTTCAGATAAATAATTTAATCTTGCTTTATCATCACTAATAAATGATTTTTCTTCAAATGACATTTGATTTTGATTATCTACTCCTTCAATTATAAACTGCCCAAATGATGAACCATCATAAAGTGCTAACATATCTGACGTTGGGTCTCATATGGGGTTACTTGCCTGTAAATCAGATGCTGGGATATCTTGTAATTGTTCCAAGTTATATCCCACATCATAATTAAAAGTGACTTTTGTTTGTTCCTGAATACTTGATCTTATGTCATTAAAACTCTTAATAGTAACTACTGCTGAAAGCGAAAAGTATGGATATATTTTTAAAAGATTTGGAATATCTTTTATCAACTGTTTTGTTACCAGGTCAGTAACCAATTTATTAAATAATGTTCATCGATTATTAACAATACTATTAGTAAAATATTCAAGATTTTTTTTTGATTCACCATAGTCAATAATTCAGTCATCGTCAAAATTAATTGGTTTTTGTAGTGATTTTTTGATTTTATCATGAATAGTTTCGGTATGGTTAGCTGATGGTGTACAACTCACTACTGTTGTTACACTAGAAGTTGTTAAAACAGCTAAACCCAAAATTGATAATAATTTTTTCATTAATAATATTTCCTTTCTATATTTTGTTATTATTAGCTTTAATATTTCCGTGTTTATACGTAATATATATTGATACATGTTTAATATTTTGATATTTGATACTTTAATATAATGTATTTATTAAATTAATTCGTCCCATATTATAAATAATTTAAATTCTAATACATAATTAAATCCCGACATCATATGTCAATAAAATATTAACATATTATTTTATAAAATAAAAATATAATATTAAAGATTGAATAAATTATGTGGTTGTTTATGGGATATAAATTTGATGTTTTTCCTGTATTAATTATATATCACCAATAAAAAAATTAATATTTCCAAAATTAAATATTCCATCTTCTATTGAACGATAGTTTTTACTTGTAAATATCTCATATATATTCTCCTTATAATTTATTTCATTCATTTTATTTCATAATTATCTTTTCAAAATTGGATCGCTTCTTTCAAAACTTCCACTTTAATTTGATAATATCCTTTGCCAGAAACTGTTCTTTTATATTCTAACAATGCTGGTGGTTTATATACTAATTTTTTATCCCCTCAATTAGATCATTGTAATAAATCGTTGCGATATGCAAACCAACTTTTATTCACTTTATCATATTCGACCTTATTAAGAAATTCAATCATTCTTGCATATCAATTATGTCTGGTATGTACTTTATTTATTGTTGGCATAATTAATCCAATTCTTCATCTCAATTATATATCATTATATTATGTACTATCCTTTCTTTCTCCTGTTTCATATGCTGTTTCAGAATTAAACCCATTTTGACCTGTTGCTTTAAACATTTCAATATAGTGCTGTTCTAATTCAATTAGACACTCTTCTAATTCTTTTTGATAATCTTTATCTGTATTTCTATAAAGATTTTTAGGAAATTTTATTAAGATTGAAATTTGTAGTTTATCAATAATGCCATATTTTTGTTCAAAAATATACTTTTTAAGCCTAGGGGGAACTGAATTGGCAAGATCTTGCTTAAATTTTCTACCATTTAATTGATGAATAACTTTTCATAATGATTTATAATGTTCTTTTATCCGATCATAAAATGAATCTTTAGTCTGGCCAACGTAAACTCTAAATGGATTTAGAGTAAAAATTGCATAAATCTCAAAACATTGAAATAGCTTATCATCCATTTTTTTAAATTCATCAAATTGTTTTAATGTCCATGTTCTATTAAATTTGATATATTTAATTATGTCTAATTTTTGTTTGCCTAATGAATCATATAATTTATCTGCTTTTTTCCTGCCATAAAACTTATTTAAAAAGATTAATAATTTTTGCAAAACAAAAAAAATTTAATCTTTATATCCATATTTCTCCTTTTTCAAAATTAATATATATGTTGCTACCTAGGCATATTATAACAAAAAATATGGCTTGCACCATATTCTGACATTATTTTTCAATATTTTATTGAATTACAATTTGTTTTTTAATAAAATCAATTGCCCAAATTAAATATTCTAAACTCTCATAAATTA
This sequence comes from Spiroplasma sp. SV19, assembly GCF_030060925.1. NCBI lineage: Bacteria > Bacillati > Mycoplasmatota > Mollicutes > Entomoplasmatales > Spiroplasmataceae > Spiroplasma > Spiroplasma sp. SV19. The sequence continues at coordinate 1,427,323 of NZ_CP045455.1, read as the reverse complement.
TTTTACTTTCAAAATTAGAAAGTACTTCATTATTTGCATGAGCAACGGTTTTTTGATTTCTAACATCTTGTATTTCATCTATAATTTTCCCTAAATTTGAAAGAATTTTATTTTCTTCTTGTAAACGCGATAATGTATTATTAACAGCACTTTCTATTTTTTTCTTGACTAAATAAAAATTCATTTTGTTTTTCTCCTCTTTTTTTATTTACTTCATATTTTTTGTAATTATTTTTCATGATTGTCATATACCAATATAAAAAACACGTGTCAGACATTTAAAAATGTCTGACACGTGTCATTGGTCATCTACAATATAAATTGTACTATGAAATAAAAATATGAAAACTATAATTTTCTTATTGTACTTAATTTATTTTTATTATTTGATATTGTTCAAAAATCTCATCCATTATTTCTATTCCCTGATAATATTACACTAGCATACGAAACAGAATTACAATAAAGATCTTTATTTAATGTTAACTGTTTTTTGTTTTTATCTTTTTCTTTAAAAAGAGCATCATCATTTTCAAAAATATTTATTAATTTTTTTGAAATGTTTTTATTTTCCAAATAATTCATAACTTTTGTTCCTTTTTAATAATTACAGAATTATCAGTTAAATTAAATAAAGCTTTTACTACACTTTTATCATTGAAATTATGTTCAATATCAATAAAATTATTTTTATCTCGAATTTCAGAATCAATTATATCCTCAATTTTTATATTATTATTAAGTTTTTCAAATCAATCTTCTTTAATCAACTGAATAAAAGTTAAAATAGTCTCTATTTCTAAATTTAATAAGTATTTTTCCTCCGAACTTCAATTTGGAGTATTTTGACCACTGTTATTATTTTTTTAAAATAAGTATATTTTTATTATCATTTAATTTGTTAATAAAAATTTTTTCAAAATATTGTAACTCACTTTTATTAAATATTTGCTCTTGATCTTTTGAACTAATTATTATAATCTGTTCAACTCATTCTTCATTATAATAATGCTCAAAATTATTAGAACGTTGAAAAAAATTAATAGTTTCTCCAACATAAAACTGAAAATTATCATTTTCATAATCATATCCTTTTAAGATATATACCAATGGTTTTGATAATCAATCATTGAATATTTCAAAAGCTTCAGATGAATATTTTTTTTGAAAAAACATAACTTTAATACGCGATGATACTGACGATACTTTTGAAAACTCATTTTCGCCATATTTTAATATCTCTATTTTATTTATTCTACCCATTTCTGTAACTCCATATAATTTTATACTTGTATTATATCTAAAAAATAGAAATATCACAAATATTATTAATAACCTTAATTAATTTTCATATTTATAATATTTAAACAAAATATTTCTAACTCATCAATAATGTTTTCGTGCTAATTCAGTATCATTAACTCAAGGCAAAATTTCTTGATTCTTTTTTTCCTCTGCAATTGCAACATTTATTTTATGAAATACATCTAAAATTTGTTCTTTTGAATAATGTCGAAAAAGAGTATTTTTTATTCATCAATAATGCTTATGATCCAATTTATTATTTAAATTATTCATATTTTAATTACTCTCTTTCTTTATTTTTTGTGCTAATTCTTGATCAATAATATTTAATGCTCTTAATACCATACTAGTCTTAGCATTTACTATTTAATATTTTTTCAAACTTAAACTAAAATATTTAATAAAATAATTTTTATAATTAAACTATTATTTGTTTTATCCGTTATACTTAATACAAAGTAGTAAGTTCCATTAGCAAATTAATCATAACAGGAGGTCATAATGATTAAAGTAAATGAGGTAACAAAAAAATATGGTGAAAAAATTGGAAACTTTAAAATTAATCTTAATATTAATGATGGTGAAGTATATGGGATTTTAGGGCCAAATGGTGCTGGAAAAACAACTTTAATTCGTCAAATAATGGGATTTATCAAACCAGATTCTGGTGTAATTTTAATTAATGATTTAAATCCATGAGATAAAAGTAAGGAAATTATGGAATATACTGGTTATGTTGCTGGAGAAATTAGTTTATATGAAGACTTAAAAGGAATTGAATATTTAAAAATGATTTTTAAGTTTCGGAAAAATCTTGATTGAAGTTATGTTGAAAAATTAATATTACATTTTGAACTTGATACAAATCAAAAAATTAAAAAAATGTCAAAAGGAATGAAACAAAAAATTGCTTTAATAGCTGCAACAATGATTAAACCAAAAATTTTAATTTTAGATGAACCAACAAGTGGCTTAGATCCAGTTATGAAAAATCAATTTAATGAATTAATTTTGAAAATGAAAAGCAGCAAAGACACTACAATAATTATTTGTTCGCATATCTTTGAAGAAATAACTAAACTTTGTGACAAAGTTGGTTTTATTAAGGACGGGAAATTAATAGAAGAATTAGAAATTAAAAATGCTGATATTACTAAACTAGAAAAACATTTTAAAAAATTATATGTAAAGGAAAGTGTTTTATAATGAAAACAAATTTTTTCTATGAAAATTTTAATATTATAAAAAATCATTTGCGAATTAATTGAAAACTAATATTATTTTTTGGGCTATTCTGAGTAATTATTACAGTTGCTTTGATGGGAATGACATTAATATCCCATGTTGAAGGTGTAAAAACACCAGTTATTGGAATTTATGATGTAAATCTTAAAACAGGAACTTCTACAGTAGGTGATGCTCTTATTTCAATTTCACAAATGTTAAATTGAGCCTTATTTGCTAGTCCGGCACTTGTTTATTATTCAATTTTTACATTGATTTTAATTAATAGAAATTTTATGAAAGAAATTAATGGTGGACAAATTAGTTTTTGATTAACAATGCCCTTATCAAGAAAACAAATTTTAGGATCGAAGATATTGTATATTATGTTGTCTAACTTAATAATTTTTATTCCATCATGAATTATTATTTTAATTTTTTCTGGAATTAGTTATGATGCAAATAAGTGATTTGGTTATGTTTTTCTTTATGGTTTGCAATTTATTTTATTTGTTTTCTTATTGATTGTAATATATACCTTGATTTCAATTTGTTTAATTGAAAAAACAATGGTTGCAAATATAATTAACTCATTAATTACATTCTGAATGTTAGTATCTTGAATAATATTATTAATTTATGATATGAATCCAACAGGTTATACGGGGTTAGAATATATTAAATATATTTCTTTACAATCACTAATAGTAATTCCATTAAAATTTTCAATAAGTGATATAGCTAATGAAGTAATTATCCCTTTAGATAAAAATAAAATTTTGTATTTATCAGAACATAAATATTTAGGATTTAATAAAATTGCAATCGCTATTTGTACAATAAGTATCGTCTTTTTAACATTTAGTTTTGGATACCTAGATTTGTTTTTGTTTAAAAATAAAAACCTAAAAATATAAGACTAAATTTGACTTATACTTTAGATTTATAAATAAAATAATAATTGTAAAATAACATCAAATATTATTGATAAATTAAATATTTAACTATAAAAACAGCTTGGTCAAGCTGTTTTTTGCTCCCACAGAACATCCTTTACTATTTACAACTGCCATAGAAACATTGTTTAATAGAGAGTGTGATAAAAATAATGGCATTAAAAATAAACGAATGATTATCTCGATGAGTAATGAAAAGACATTAATTTCAAGTAATAAGTACTGAAATGCTATTTATCATTTTATTAACGAACACTACGATAACATCGAAAATGTCAAGTTTATTATCATTGGTAATGGTGCACAATATATTCCTAGTGCTGAAAAATAAATTGAATTAAAAAGTTTACTTAATGTAAACTTTTTATATGTAATTTTGAATCATACTTGCAAAAAATTTTTAAAAGAACCCCAACTTAAGCACCTGCTTTTGTTCATACAAAGCATCCCTTACTATATGTATTTTAGTTATTTTTAATATCTCTCTATTACTTTTATAACATTTCATATTAAGCAACCATCATTTTAATTTTTTAAATAAAAACTAACATTATTGCTAAAATAACCATAGTAATAATTAAAAACATCTGCAAAATAATAGTTATATTAAACGCACGAAATTTTATTTTTGCTATTCATGCAATATCTATAATTTGCTTTAATAAACTAATTGTTCCAACTATTTTAATATTTAAATTATTAAGAAATTTTTCAATTTCTAGTAAATCAATGTACTTAATATTTGCTCAAAATCTGTAATGATAATAATCCTTATTAAAATCATTAGATATTTTACCAATATCTTTTTCTTTCTTTTTAATTTAATTGCTAATCTTGGAATAAATGAATACAGTAATGAAAATAAAGAGAAAAACAATAAAACTAAAGAAAGCGTAAATAATAGTTTGTTATATCAAAAATTAAATAACTTTAAATTTAACATTTCAACAAGTAGACTAAATAAGGGTACAGATAACAAACCTAGTAATACTAAAGCATAATAACTTTTTGTTTCTGCATGTGAATTTATTTTGTTATTATTTTCTAAAACTTTATTTAAATCAATTAATTGTTCATTATTTTTATCTAGCATTTGAATCACCTAAATAAATATATTTTTTAGAAGTTTTTTTACAATGATTAGAAAACTTCTCTAGCAAATTATTTGCAAACCTTTTACTCATTCCTATATAAATTGATGTTTTGTACTTGTTGTTTCTTAATGGCATAGATCCACAAATTTTTGAAGATATTGCAACAGAATCACCAGTATATAATTCATTATTATATTGAATAGGTAAATTTTTAACTTTTACTTTTGTTGTATTATCAAAAGCAATACCAATTCCAGCATCAAAAACTTTTTTACAACTGTCTTTAAAATTTTCTATTACTTTTGAAATTGCAATTGCAACTTCCAAAGTTTTTTCAAATGCTTTAGCATTATCATTACCATATGCAATAGCAATTATTCCATCACCCGCATATATATAATTGCTAAATAATTTTTTATTATTGCAAATTAAGTAACATTTTGAAATAAAACTGGCAACTATCTTTGCAGGCTCAGTTTTTGTTGAAAAATTACTATGAAACTTTGTTGATTTGCGAATATCTACACATAATGAGTTAGTTTCTTTATGTGTTATATCTTTCTTTGTAAAGTTGTCTAATAGATTATTCATAAATATTTGTTCTCCTTTATTTTTATTATTTTTTTAACCTAATTATATTTCTAATAAATTACTAAATAAATTTACACCTTTATTAAATTAGTAATCTAATTGTTTAAATTTTAGCACTAACCTAATTTGTTCTTTAGTATGGTCTATTTGACATTGATTCATTTAATTGAATCCAATTAAATTTATATTTTTAAATTTTTAAACAAAATATAAAATTACAAGTAAATTGCAAAACTTCATTTCATATTTTTATTTTGATTCATAAATTGCAAAACTAATGTATAGAACATTATTTTTATTTATAATTTTATATTTTAAAAATATTATACAAATGTAGCAAAATTTAATAATTGATATATTCATTCAAAAAAACATACGAAATTTTCATAAAAACTAAAATATTTCATCTATTTATATTGATAAGAAACTTGAATTATTAATATTTTTTAAAAAAGTTATCTTTGTAAAATAAAAAGTATTCTAAAATTGTTTATTGAATAATTAGTAACATAGTTTTTATTATAAATATTATATCAAAAATAAAGTTAATTACAGTTAAATTACCATTGATAGATTGCGTATCACTGCACCTGTAGATTATCATAATAAGTGCAAGTTTATATAAAGCAAAAATTCATATGTTATACTTTTTACGACCAAATAGAAAGAGCATCGGTACAGCTAAGTTTACACCTAAAAATCTATAGAAACAGTTATAATTAAATAGTGAAGGTGTAACAAAATGAAAAAATATTAAAAATACTCAAATGAACTAAAACAGGAAGTTGTAAAACGCTTTAAAAATGGTGAATCAGCAATTAAGTTAGCAAAAGAATTTAATTTATCAGTGCCCGTTTTAGTTTATGAATGAACAAATAAAGATTTAAAAAATAATTGTTGTGAATTAAAAGAAGATGATCAGAATGTTGTTAAAATTAAATTTCTTGAAAAACAATTAAAACTAAAAGAAAGAGAGTTAGCTCTTAAAAATAAAGAATTAGAAGTTATGTCGGAGGGAAAAGACAGAAGTTCTTAATTCAAAATATATTAAAATCAAAGCTTTTGAATATATTGATGAATATCAAACTGTTTATTCAATAAAATTTATGTGTGATTTTTTGCCAGTCACTCGCCAAGCATATCATAAATGAATTAAGAATAATAAAATTCGAAAATCAAGAGTTAATAGCAAAAATGACAATCAAATTATTTTAACAATAAATGAATTTTATAGTAAATTTGAAATTATAGCTGGTGTTCAAAGTATCAAAACTTATGTTGAAGAAAAATTAGGATTTTCAGTTGGTATTCATAAAATCCGAAAATTAAACACTTCTATTGTTGGAAAAATTAAGTGAAAAACGAGCAAAAAAACTAGCCGTGATGATAAAAGCGATCGCCATGAAAAATTAATTCGGCCAGATTATATTAAAAATGATTATTCAGTAACTAATCGATTCCAAAAACTTGGAATAGATGGGACATGATTCAATGAATGCTTTATCAATAATGAGAAGTGTCAATTAATGTTTGAAATGGTTTATGATTGATATGATGGAACGGTTATTGCACATAGACCTGATTTTACCCAAAATAAATATTTAGTAAGTGAAGTCTTATTAGATGTTATCAGCAAAACTAGAAAACATGAACAAGTAATTTATATTCAAACTGATCGTGGCCGAGCAAATGCATCAGAACTAGTGAAGTTAATTGAAGATAATAGTTCTTTAAAATTATCAATGTCAAATTTGGGATTTAATCATAATGCTCCAACAGAATCGCTTAATGGTTGGATTAAAGAAAAGTTTTATTTAACTTATGGGAAAAAATTTAAGAGTTATGATGAATTAATTAAAAAATTTAATAAATTCATCATTAACTGAAATAATTTAAAAACATATGTAAATTCGAAAAAACTTATGGCTGTGCAGCCATAAGTGTATAGATATTAAAGTGTAAACTTAGGGTGTTAAATGCTAAGAATAACAAATATGAATTATAAACATTTTACCATAGAGGAGCGAGCATTAGTTGAAAGTTACAAAATTCAAGGATTGAAAAATCGTGAATGTACCAAAAGATTAAATAATCATAAATCAACAATTTCACGCGAATTAAAACGCTGTAAAGTTAACAAATAAATTGCAAAGCAAGCAGTATCACATTATAAATATCAACGAAGCAAATGCGGGAGCAAGAAAAAACTTAATTTTAACCAACAAAAATATATTAATTATGAATTAGAAAATTTATGATGACCAGAACAAATTATTAACCGCTTTAAACAATTATCTAATTTTCAAAAAGGAAGTTTTGGTTTTAATTATTCAAATACTATATATAAATAAAAAAACATTTTATTTTATACATAATTTCTCTTTTAAACATAAAAAGTCGCTTTTATGCGGTATTTTGCTAAATTCTTAAGTCTATATGGTACTTTACATTATAAATCCAGTTAAAATAAAGTTTGAATACCCATCTTTTGTTAGAAAATGAGTGTTTAATCTTCATTCTTTAATATATCTATTACCTTTTTCGAAATAAATATACGTTGATTATTCTCAAGTAAGACCTCTATTTCTGTTAAATCATTAGGATGATCAATTACTTTTTCAATATCTTTTCCAATAATGGGATCAGAACTTTGTAAAACAAATTCAACATTATCAATTTTTTTATTAACTCTTGCTTTTAAAATTTGAATATCATCTTGACTACTTGATTCCAAAATAACTAATCTTGGCTTTTTAATTTTCATAAGTATTTCATGTGAATCTAATACTTTTTTTGCTAATACTAAAAAACTAGACACTGCACCACTATTACTAAAAGTATTTTTCAAGGACAAGTTTAGACTCCCATCTTGTTTTTTATATGCAACATAATAATTACTAAATTTTTCATCCATTTCTAATAAGAATGGTGAATGAGTTGAAATAATTAAGTAAATATTACTTTCTTCAATTCTAGATTTAATATAAGCAATTAACTGCGATTGTAACATTGGATGCAAATTTTTATCTAATTCATCAATAATTAGTATTATCTCTTTATTATTTTTCTTTGCATATTCAATAAGATATTCATATCGCAAAACAAAACAAAATATTGATTTATAACCTGCTGAATTATTCTGTTGGTTTATTGGATCTCCAAATAAAATTTCATCATTATTAAATTCTGTGGTTATTGATAAATTTGTATTATCAAATTTTATTTCAGGTTTAGCATATAAATCAAAAAAATTAAAAATTTCGTCTATTTTTTTATTTCCTAATTTAATAATTTTATTTTTAATATTTTCCATTCTATTTATATCATTAGTTTGATTAGAATTTAATTTTAAAAAATCTTGTGCATATTCTAGTGCTTCCTCGCCAATAAAATATAATAATAATTCAACTTCTTTTCTTAATTCTTCATCAGCCAAATTTAATATATTTGTATGGTGATTCACATTAAATTCTTCGGTTGCATTATTAATAAATTCAATTAAGGGCCTATCAAGAAAAATATCTCTAAGTTTTATTATTGTTTCAAATATAGGTCTTAATACGTTTCCATTTTGTAATGATTTATTACTAAGTGCTTTTTAATTTCTTCAACATTTGGTCAATAATCACTTTCCCCATCTAATGAATAATACTTATTAGGTATAACTTCTTTCTTTATTTTAAATAATTCATTATAAATTTCAATTAAACTTGAAGTGGGGCTAATAGAAAATCCATTTTGAGTTTTTGATCTACTAATTAGTATTTTTTTATCTTTAATTTTTTCTAATGGTACTTTTATTTCTTTTAAATATTTTTCTACTTCTCTAATTTTTTGGTCTGATAATTCATATGTAAAATTAATTTCTTTCTTATCAATTAATTCTTTTTCTTTTATCCCACTATAAGAAGTAAAATTTGAAGTTACTACTACATCGGTATTTTTATAATTACTTACAAAAAAATGTATCCCTTCTAAAATATTTGTCTTACCTGAACCATTTGTGCCTATTATTGTGGTAATTTTATTTTTCTCTAATTCAATTTCCAGTTCATCAATAATATTTCTAAAACTTTTTATCTTAATTTTCATTAATTTTTGTCCTTTCTACTTTACAATTAATAATTAAAATTAATTAAACTAATTTTTACTTACTTTTTAGGGTAATTTTCAACTGTATACTAAATTTTATTTTCAAATTATATAAGCTGCTTACTTTTATTTTATCATTAATAATTAAAAACTATTTTTCTAAATTAAAAAGATTGCATTTTATTTTTGGGAGAAATAAAAAAATAAGGGACACCCCTATATAATTAGTTTATTGAGAAAAAATTAACTAGAAAGGTCACCTATGTCATATATTATAACACAATTATCACACTTAATGAACAAATTTAAAATTCAAGTCGCAGATATTTTTAAATTTGCCAATATTGAAATTACACCAAAATTATTACTATCTTAATTTTTTCAAAAAGATAAAACTTTATTAGAAAAACTAATTAAAACTGCAATTGAACTTATTGATTATAAACTTTTAAAATCTGAATATATCCAAACTCGTTTTATTTGTAAAGGATTGTTTAAACAAACAATTCTTTTTCAGTATGGTAAACTATCTTTTTATGTTTGGTCATATAAATTGTTCAATATTCACTTGTAACTTTCTTATTATTAATATAAGAAAAATTTTTATTAAATTATTTAATTCTTTTTAAAATCTCTTATACTATTAAAGATTTTAACTTTACTTATAAATTCACTTATTGAAATTGGAATAATATCTAAATTATCTTTATATTTAACAAATTTTGAATACTCAATAGTATCTTCATAAATTTTTGGACATACTAAAACTGAAAAACTATTGATATAATTTATTAAAGTATCTTTTAAGTGTCTAACTATAGACGGCATCTCTCTTATATTTTGAATAGTTCCAGTAAGCAATGTCACTTCAAATAGTACAGTTCCATCTCCGTCGTTACAGATTATGTCAGAATTTCCCCCGGGTGCATAAGATGTAGGTATACCTTCATCATCTGTTTTATAATTTGCTAATATTGTTAATTCAGGAAATTTTTTTTGTAAAATTAATGCAATAAGAAATTCTAATCTTAAAGGACCATTAATATGTTTCAAAACTGCATGTTTTGAATACTTATTTTTATTTTCCAAAATTTTTATTTCTTTAATTAGTTCATTTAATTCAAAGTGCTGTACTCATTTCATAAATAAATCATTTTTCTGACTTAATAAAATATTATCATTATCTTGAATATTAATTAAATTTTGATCAATAGTTCCAAGATATTTATAATAATCATATTCAGTAGAATATTTTTAAGAATATAATTAATTTTATTTAATTCATTAGAATTAACATCTATAAATTTTCCATAACCTCTTATAGAAAACAATCCAGTTGATTTCATTTTTCTAACAAATTCATCTGGTAATTCATATAATATATTATTTAACTTAAACTTTTTTTCTTGGCTATCTGTAATTTTTAATACTTTTTTACACTCCTCATATATAATTTCATCACTAATTTGTGTTTTGAATTGTCTTCTTAAATTAATTATTAAATTAACTAATGATTTATAATCAGAATTAGGTCAACAAATTAATAACGACAATTCCTTTATAGAAATTCCTGGATTATCTTTGATATTTTCTTTAAGTCCAATAATTGTTTTTAATAATAAAACTAATGGTATGTTCTCATTTAATACTCTCCTAAATGGATTGTTTCTTTGATATTTTACTAATGCATTTAAAAAAACTTGTTGCTCTAAATTAATGTTTTCTTTTTCTAAAGCCTTCACTAGTTTTTTGTCAGAATCAGATAGCTCTATAGGCTTTCCTATTTCATAATAAATAAAACCAAATTCTTTCATTATTTTGTATCAAGTGTCAAATCTTGAAGGTCAACCAAAATCAAATCCTGCTTCTTTATGATTTTGTGAACTATTTCTAATTATATCCAGCGTTTCTTCTTCATTAAATTCTTTATTTTCAAAAATTAATTGTTTCTTTAACTTTGTTGTTTTTTCTACATAAGTTGGAATATATAATTTTTTACTTATAATTTTAAATATAATTTTATTTATTAATTCATTTGTAAGAATCTTACCTTCAAATTCCATTATGATATTTATAAAATTTTTTATTCTTTCTGGATTTCGCATTGTTGTTGTAAACGACAATGGTTTTAATTCACTCTTCCTTTTAATCATAATTAATTACTAATACCTCTCTAGAATTATTTTTTTTGAATTATCATGATAACTTATATAATTACTATTTATTTCTATGATCTTATATTTTTCTGATCAATTTCTAAATATTTTATTAGTTGTACCTTTGTGATTAATTAAGTTTGAAATAGCAAACTTTACTCCTATTTTATCAAGTTCATCAAGTTTATTCAATAATTTAATTTCATCTTTTTCACTTCACAACTTATTATATTCACTAAAAGATATTAAGTACGGTGGATCAAGATAAATAAAATCATCTTTCTTGAAAGTAATACTTTCCAAAAAATTATATCAATTTAAATTACTAAAATTAATTTTTTTATTTTTTACAAATGAAAAATAATTATTTAAAGAATTTACTACATTCTTATTAAAATCTACATTACCAACAGGAACATTAAAATGACCATCTTTATTAAATCTTAAAATTCTATTAAAGCCATAAATTAATAATATATACAAATAAAAATTATTTTTAATACTTCTTCATTATAATCTTTTTCAACTGATTATAAGATTCTTTATTCAATATTGCATAATATTTTTTGGATACATTTTTTTAAATCTTTGGAAGGCATATTTATATTTTTATATGAATAAGATAAATTATATTTTAAAATAATTTGTTCTAATTTATTAAAAAAACCATTAATATTAGATGCTTGAGAACATAAAAAAATATGAAGATTAATTAACTTTAAATTTATATCATTAAGAAAATATTCATCAGCTAATATGTTTAAAAATGAACTTCCTCCTCCAAGAAACGGTTCAAAATATCTATTAATTTTTTTTGGAAAATAAAATTTAATTTGACTCATTATTTTATATTTATCACCAACATAAAAAAAGGAGATCTAATCATTATATTGCCCTACTTTTGTTATAAATAGAATTTCTTTATGTTCATGTAAAAATGATGTTTTTCCTGCATTGAAAAAAGGATGATTTTTTTCAAAAATTTTTGTATTCCCTTTCCTATTTAAAATATTTTTAATATCTTCTAAGGACATTTTATTGCGTGATGAACTACTTTTTGAATAATATGTATTGTTATATGAAGTAATTATAAAATTGCAATTTAAATTTTGAATTAAATCAGAAAATTCATTTATTGCAGTGGCTCTTGAATAATTGCTCATATTTTCGGGCAATGGCTTGGCAGCCGCGCCATATAATTCTGGCTTTTTTCATGTAGTTATGTTTTCTAAAACATGATAAAATCTACTATATTGTCTTGAAGAATACGGGGGATCAATATAAACTATATCAGCCTGTATTTTTTTTACAAGATTGTTTGCATTTTCTCTAAAAATTGTTATTTTTTTATTACTAATTATTTTTGGATTAATAAGTTCAAAAACAAAATTGGAGTTTATATTCTTATTTTTTAAAAATGAATCATAATGGCCAACTGTATTAGCTACCTTATCAAGTGAAAATAACAATGATGCTAATAAAATATTATACTCTTTTTCACTTAACTTACTTTTTTCTTTTTCAATTTGTTCTCTAATATATCCAATTATTTTTGCATCAGTAATACTAAAAAACTTATTGCCATAATTAATAGAAATATAATTATCGTCTAAAGAATCTGAATGAATATTTGAAAAAATATCAAGATATTTTTTTAATTTATCTGTATCATAATTTTCTTGCACAAAAAAAGCCTTATAAATAATTTCATTCGAAAACAAAAAATCATTAATTATATATGCATCATAATAATCAAACATAAAATCAGTAATCACACCCGTACCTGCAAATAAATCACAAAATACATTACCTTCACAATTTTGTTTTATTATTTCTTTTATTCAATTTCTTAATTTATACTTAGATCCAGTATATCTTCGATTATATAACTCAAATGACATTTTGCTTTTTCCTTACCATAATTAAAATAAACTCTTAAAAATCATAACAAAAAAATAAAATAAAAGCATCATTTTATTTATAAAAAGTTGTAAAATCACCGTTTGTTGATATGGAACCTTGTTTCGGACACTTTATTAGATAAAAACTTTGTATTGTTAATCGTTCAAGATTATATTAATTACAATATAAATTTGTTTGATATTTGAATTCATCGAACCTATATTCTGATTTGCCAAATGCTTTTTTTACAAATACTTCATAATGGTTCAATATAAGGATTATCTTTAGACCTCCCTATTCGCGCCATGTTAATTTGATATTCTGCATATTTTAACATTCTATTATATTGATAACTCCTAAATTAGGTTCCATTATAACTATATTTGTATATTTTGTTTTGAAAGGGTACTTAAATAAACGCTCATATTTTGCTTTCTTTTAATTGGTTTATTAATAGATTCTAAATTTGCAACTTTTAAATATCTTTTTACTTTTTTAACTGAGTAATTCACTCTTATTGAATCTCAATATAATGTAATTCGTTTTGTACCATATGTTTCTCTACCTATTTGATAATATACATTCCTAATCATTTGATAAAATAAATAATCTATTTTTTGAACACTATTTGGTTTTCCTTTATTTGTTTAATCATAGTAGGTACTTTTAACTAAATTTAATAATTGACATGTTTTTTTAATTAATTTATATTTTGGTAAATATTTATTAACTATTTTATATTTCTCAATTATTTTTTGTTCCTTCCAGCAACCTTCTTTTGTAGATTATCATAATAAGTGCAAGTTTATATAAAGTAAAAAAACATATGTTATACTTTTTACGACTAAATAGAAAGAATAACAAATATGAATTACAAACATTTTACCATAGAAGAACGAGCATTACTTGAAAGTTACAAAATTCAAGGATTAAAAAATCGTGAATGTGCCAAGAGATTAAATAAACACGAATCAACAATTTCACACGAATTAAAACGCTGTAAAGTTAACAAATAAATTGCAAAGCAAGCAGTATCACATTATAAATATCAACGAAGTAAATGTGGAAATAAAAAAAGACTTAATTTTAACCAACGAAAATATATTAATTATGGATTAGAAAATTTATGATCACCAGAACAAATTGTTGGTCGCTTTAAACAACTGACTAATTTTCAAAAAGGAAGTTTTGGTTTTAATTATTCAGATTCTACATTAGGAAAAACTATATCTACAATTTATCGTTACATAAAAATTAAAGCATTTTCCTTGCCCCAAACAACCTTACGACATTATAAAAGCCACACAAAACATAAATTTAACAAAAGTAAAAAACATGTTTCAGAAATTAAAAGAGATAGATTGGATTTTGGTCATTTTGAAGCTGATTTAATTACTGGTGAATATAGCAAAAGTTTTAAGTTAACAATTACTGAAAAACTAACAAATTTAGACTATATTTGTCATCTTGATGATAAAACGGCAAATACTATAAATATCAAATTAACTAATTTTTTAAGGACCCAGAAATTATGAAATATGCTAAATCATTAGTATTGGATAATGGTTCTGAATTTACCATGTGAGAAGAATTTGAACAAATTATTGGCATTCCAGTTTACTTTACAACACCAGCTTCGCCATGAGAAAAAGGTACTATCGAACACGAAAATAAATTATTACGGCAAAGATACCCTAAAAATAGCGATTTAAATAAATATAGTAAAGAATATGACAAAGAAACTATGCTTTTATTAAATAATCGCCCAAGAAAAAAACTAAACTTTAAAACACCTTTAGAAGTATTTAAAATGTTTAGTCCTTATTTTGATTTAGTAAAAACTTGCACTTAAGTTGACAATCTGCCTTTAACCTTTGATTCAACTTTTTTTTGCATTTCAACTTGCCATTTTAGTTCTTGAAGTTCTTGCTGAGATAATCGTAATTTTGCTTCTAATTCCTTGATCGTTGTTTGATCCGATGAAATATTTCTAAAACCATTTTCCCCATAAACTTTATAGTTTTTAATTAATTTTTGTAAGGTTACTGAACTAATATTATATATACTATCTTGTGTTTTAATAGTTATATTATTTTTTAAGTATTCTTTCACAATTTTCTCTTTTTCATCCGGAGTATAATGTTTCATAATAAAAACCTCAATTCTTTCACTTTTATTTTAACTTATTTTAGGATTAAAACTTTATTAAGTGTCCAAATTAAGGTTACCCTATCAAATTATCCACCAATAAAAAATATTACAAAATTTTTGTCATTTGATAACAGAATAGAATTTGTCCAGTGAAAGGAATTTGAAAAAAATTAAAAATGCCAGTTTATTTTACTTGACCAACAGTACCATAAGAAAAAGGCACACTAGAGCAAATAAATTTAACAATATTATCCAAAAAAGTTGGGAATTATCAGAATACGATCAGATAGATGATTGTATAATTATGAACGTACTAAATTGAAGGTCAAGAAAAAAACTAAATTATTTAATACCACTAGAGATTATTAACTAATTTAGTTCTATTTTTTCTGTGCTAATTAATTGCATATAAGTTGGCAAATTACCCTTTTCAGTTTTAAAAACTGCTTTTAAAGAATTATTAACATATTAGGAGAATAGTGCTAAAATATATGAAATAGGCTAGTACACTAAGTTAGGTGAACAATTTGTTCTTTGAATAGATAATTAGTTCGGTAAAGGAAAAAAATGGAAAAGTCAGAAAAAGAGATGTTTGAAAATATACTAATGAAATATGCAAATAAATTAGGGCAACCTAATTTATCATTAAGTATTATTGATGATTGATTATTTAATGATTGGCCCAAGATAATTGAACAAATAGATTTAGAAGAGAGCCAGAAACAAATTGATGTTGAACTACACACTACCAGTAATTACGAAGAAGTCATGATTTTTAATTTGCAATTTCAAAGAGCTATTCAATTTTTTGTTAAAAAAATGTATAACAAAAAATATGATGCATTAAATATTTTTCGTGACTTATTTATTGAAATAGAAATGGTTTTAGAATATATTCTTGAACTTATAAGCATTGATAGAAATATTTTTAATTTATATGAACGGGTTTATCCAAATGATGTCTATTTTCATAAACAAGTTTCAACTTATATATATGTATATTCTTTATTAGATAAAATAACAGATTTATTATTTTGAGATTCAGATAATAACAAATATGAAATTCCTAAAAATAATGGAAAAATATATTTTCAACCACATTTTAAAGATATTGTAAGGAATTATATTAAAAAAACAAAAATACTTGAAGAATATCAATCTTGGATTAAGTTTGTCTTTGACAGTAAAACTTATAATATGTTAAAAAATCTTAGAAATTCTTTTAATCATAAATTTACTTTTCCATTAAATACATATAATTTTTCTTTAGAATTGCTTATGCTAATAATTTTTATTTTTAGAATAATATACTCAATAAAAGAAAAATTTATGAGATAAACTAATTTATAGTTAATAATGTTATAAGTTTACTACAAAAATAAATATGTCATTGTGTAATTCGTATACCAACAGATAAACAAATATTTTTTAGTATAGTTTATGTTAAATTTGAAATTTTTATTTTTATAAATAATATTATCTCTATGTCAATATTTATATTTTTTAGATTTAGCAATTTTAGCAGTTCTAACTTTAGCCACAATTCATAAAACATCATTAATCTTAATAAATAAAGTTGTTATCTTTCCATCATTTAATTCAAACATGTTATATGTTTTGTTTTGCTTGTTTCAAATGAATGATAAAACTTTATAAATGACATGGTCAACCACATAAGTTACTCCTTTAAAAAAGGTTAATAAAACAATTAAACTAAACATTAAATCTGTTAAGTAATGTGTTCTTGAGACAATTTGCATAAATCCCATCATCATAACATCTGCAATAAAAAAGCCAAATACTAATCATTTTCAACAGACAATATTTTGTTTACGTTTTTCATTCATAAAATATAGTAAAAATCCATAAACAGGCATTGATGATGAATTCATATGACCAGATGGAAATGCTTTATCACTTCAAAAGTGCGTTCCTTCTCCGCCTTTGCCTAATAAGTAATCTCAGTATTCCGATTTAAATCCTTGAATTTGTCATCAATCTAAATACTCGGCATTAACGATATTAGTTGGTTTATTAGTTCAATTGCTTGGTAAGTGGTCAATAACATATTGATAATCCACATGAACTCAATATGGCCGACCACAGAAAGTTTTTAAAACCGGATCAAAAGTAACACCAAAAAGAGCAAATACAGTAAATATTTTGAGCGCATCAATTCAATAATTACTAGTTAACAAATCAGCTCTTTTTGCAAATTTAACTCGTAAAAATCAAGCAATACCACACATTAATATAACTTCAATACTAAGTTGCATAGTCATTACTATAATGGTATTTGTTCCATCAAGACCAAATCAGTAATCTCTTCCTTTCCCACCAAAAGCAGTAAATGTTGACTGTTGATAAATCATTCTACTAATAATTAATGTAAATAAAATTATAAATAAAGCATAAACTATAATGATAATAATTCCCAAGAATTTAAATTTTGCTTTATATTTTACATTTAGACTTTCTAATAAAATTCCAAATCCAGCAAACATAAATGGCACGGTCATCGTATAAGCTAATTTATCTCAAAATAAACTTAACCAACTTACAGGACCATTATCATTTAAATCACCAATAGTCTTTGCAATTTGGCGATCTCAAATACTACCTACGATAAAAAGAGTAATAACAACAATTAATGCAACAATTTTCAATATTTTAAAAGTAAATTTATGCTTATTATTTTTATTCATAAATGCAGAACCATCAACATAAAACTCTTTATTTGTTTTTCTCTTTAAATTTAACATATTCATAATGCTATTATAGCATAGGAAAAAAGAACCAATTCATAGTTCTTAATATTTTCGCTACTTTTTACATCTTATAAATTATCATAATAAGTGTAAGTTTGTGGAACAATTAACTTAGTCGCTTTTTAATGAATGCGATAATTCCTATCTAATTTACTTAACTTTATAAATCTCTAAAGCTTTTTCAGTTGAAGCTTTATAATCAACGATTTTGTTAATTGTTGGACGGTTCTTTAAAAATTTATTACAATAACTTAAAGTTGGATCATACTTTTTTTGTTGTAACTCCGGATTAAAAATCCGAAAAAATGGTTGTGCATCAAAACCTGTTCCCGCTACTCATTGTCATGAACATTGATTTATAATTGGATCATAATCAATTAATTGTTGAGCAAAATATTGTTCTCCTTTTCGCCAATCTATTTGTAGATTTTTCACTAAAAAAGATGCACAAATCATCCTTAGACGATTATGTAATAAACCTGTTTCTTGTAATTCTTTCATTCCTGCATCAATTAAGGCAAAGCCAGTTTCTCCTTTTTGTCATTTTTGAAATCATTCTGTATTATTTGTTCAATTAATTGTTAATTTTTTATTTCAATTTTCACTAAAATGTCATTGCTGATACAATTGCGCATTATAAGTTACTTGATAGTAAAAATCTCTCCATGCTAATTGTCGAGCAAAAGCGTTATCAAAACTGCCAAATTTGGTAATACTTCAAAGATAACATTGACGAATTGATATCACTCCAAATTTTAAAGCTGTACTAATTTTTGCTGTATTGTTTTCTAAGTTAACAAAGTCTCGATTTTGTTCATATTTTTGATCTAACCGAAAAAATGCTGTCTTAACTTTTTCAAACTCTAATGGTAAATTAAAATCACTAGATCTAACATTTGTAATATCCAATAAAATAGCAATATTTTTTAATTGTTGTGGCAAAAAAGTTTTAACCTTGTAAGTAACAATAGTAATTTCACTAAAATTTAACTTTAATTTATTTCAAAACGGAGTAAAAACAGTATAATATGAATTCTGACTAGTTTTTATAGCCTCTGGTGCTACTAACGAGTAATCATTGAATTCACGATAAATAAAATGATATTCTTTAGATAACTCACGCATTTTCTTACTTCGATTAATAGCAAATGGCGTATAATCACGATTAGTATAAATCTTATTAATTTTATATCCATCGTCTAACAAAAATTTAATTGCTTGATGTTCACTTTCACTTTTAAGAAAATTAACATGAACTTTTTTATTTAACTGTTTTAAACAATGAACCATTGCTTCAAAACTACGTTGTGAAAAATAATTATTATCTTTTATTTGTTCTTTTGTAAAAACAAATAATAAATAAATCTGATTTTCTTCATTAGCTAATTGTGCAAGACCAAGATTATCTTCAATTCTAAAATCTCGATGAAAAAGAAAAATGTTCATTGATTATAACCACTTTCTAAGTTATTTTTATCATTATACTATAAATATTTTATAACTATTTTACTGATAATTTAAAAACAAAATATTTAATAAACTTTAAACAAAAAATATGGTAAATACCATATTTTTTGTGCCTTAATACACTCTTTCAGTAAGAAAATTACTTAAAAACTCATTTGTTAATTAATCTATAATTTTTTACTAGTTCCCTTAAACAAATGTTCTGATAATTTATCAATTATTTCTTGTTTCATTTTATCTGGTATCTTAATTTTAGAACCTTTTTTATCTCTTTTTTCATTTATAAAACAAGATGAATGAAAAGTTTCAATTTAATTAACATGAACATATGAATCTTTATCAATTAAATTAGCTTTAATATGTACATTTTCAATATAAACTTTTTTATTTCCTCTATTATCTTTTAATGATTGAATTGGAAGAGCATTAATAATATTATTAACTTTTGCAACAACAATATAATACCGCGCTTTAATATATTTTTCATCATAAACCATATATTCTTTGCCAGTAACTTTATTCTTTTTTTTATATACTTTTATAACAATATCTTCTTGCGGTACTTTTTGACATTCTTCCATAAAAATATCTTTATGAATTTTATTAACTAAATAAATTGTTCAAACCTTTATGTCTTTTGCCTTCATAAAATAAAAACCCACTATCTTATATTGAAATAATGCCAACAAAGATAGTGGTCGGGGAAACCCCTAAAATTCCACAAAGAATTTAATTGCTTAAATTCTTTATTAACATTATAAACAAGATTTTAATTAAATACAATAATTAAAACCTAAAACGATTAGATTTCTTTTGGTTACAAAAAGTATGAACAGCTTGAAGATTATCTATATGATTTGTACCACCCTGGGACTTAGGAATAATATGATCAATATTCCAAGCACCATAAGAATTTCGCTGACTTTTAACACTTTCATGAGCTCCATAAATCATAGGTTTTCCACATAACGGACAAATTTTATGGTCTCCAACTCTATCTTGCTGAATTGCTCCACAGTTACATTGCTTTGCTTTCACTCAAATTTTAAATTCTTTTTCACTTAAGTTCATTTTATGTCCTTTCCAAGTATTTAAAATACGAAATAAACAAGTCTATTATATATTACTTTATAACAACTTATAATGAATAATACATTAACTATATAATATTTATAGGTTAAAAAAACGAAATAACTTCTAATTGTAAAATCCAAATTACGAGTTTTATTAAACCTAGAAAATAATAATAATTTAAGAGTTATTAAATAATTTTATCCTTTTCATTTTTTCCTAATAAAAACATTAAAGCAATAATTGCTAATAATGCACAACCATAAAAATAATAGAAAACATAGGTTCAACTATTACTATAATGATAAATTTGTGAAACAACAACTTTTGACATTATTGCGTCACCAACATACCCCATTAAACCCGTAAACCCAGATGCTGTTGCCGACGCTTTCTTGTTTGTTAATTCAATGGCAGTAGCTCCTACCATTGCCTGGGGAATATAAATTCCAAACCCTGAAATAATTAAAGCAAAAGATAACATTAACATATTTTTTAATGGTGCTAATTGAAACATTACTAATCCAATAATAGTTAAAATTAAACCAATAATCATTACTGGTGCTTTACAATTTTTAAAGATTCACCGCGAAATATAAGCGGCTAATAAACCCCCTACCATTCCCGCTCATTCAAATGCTGATCATAAGATTTTACTATCTTTTAATTTTATTGTATGCACATCATTAACAATTTGTAGTGCTCATGATGAAATTCCTTGCCGTAAAACATAAATTCAAATATTAACAAAAGCTAAAATTCAAACAAATTTATTTTTTAAAACATATTTTACAAAAATTTCTTTTCAATTAAGTTCTTGTTTTTCTTTTGAATGTTCTGGTAACCCTTTTCATTTTTCAATTGTTGGTAACCCTTCGCTTGTTGGGCGATCACGTAACCCCCAAATAACTAAGGGGCTAAAAAATAACGCAATGCAACTGGGAATTCAGTAATATAATCCAAAGATTTGATGTGATGGATCTAAAACTTCAATTAAGGGAATTACGATTAAGGGTAATAAACTACCCCCTAAACCATGTCCAATATTTCAAATTCCAATCCGAGCACTACGTTCTTTATCATCATATCAATGCGAAAACATTCGCGCTGTTGCTGGTCAGCCCATTCCTTGCGTTAATCCTAATACTGAGGTTAAACAAATCATTAACACTAATGGGGCAATACTAATTTGTCCATGCCAAATGTGAACAACCCCCCCCTAATGCCAAATTAATAAGCGCACTAGTTATTAGTCCAAAAGACATTACAACTCGCCCTGAACTACGATCAGCAAAATTACCAATAATAAATTTTGAGCAACCATAAATAATGGCAAAAAACATCCCAATTAAGGCAAAATTAGTTTTACTTAATAAATCTACTTGCATTAAAGCATTTCCTGTTAAATCAAAACTTTTCCGGGTAAAATAATACATAATATAAGCAAAGGACGACACAAATAAGATTTGGTTCCTTTTAATAATAAATTGTTTTTTCACTTGTTTTAAATCACTTGAAAATATTTCTTTATCTCTTGGTGGTCTAAACATTTTGATGTTCTCAACTTTCTAATTTGGATATTATAAATTAGTTTTTTAAAATAATCTTTTGTTTCGCATTTGTTCAGACATTATAGGCAGATAATATCTAAACAAATGTCACTATTTTATTAATTATCATATATACTATAAATATGAATATTATTACAATAATTAAAATTATTACTAAATTAGTACTCAAATCCATTAATACATAATCAATATTCTTCTCTAATTATTTTATTTTTAATTGTTATTTGTAATTCTAACATTGATGCTTATCTTATTTTTACACAATGTTAAATTCACTTTGTTAATTATGTAAAAATATAAAATAGATTACATAAATTTATTTCCTTTATTTTTGTTACATCTAATATGAACTGCTCTAAGATTATCAATATTATTTTTTCCTTTTCTTGAGCGAGGAATTATATGATCAATATTTCATGCACATTTAGAATTTCTTTGCAATTCTACGCTTTCGTGTGCACCATAAATCATTAGTTTATTTATTTTTTTACATATACCACATATTTTATGATCTTTGGCCTCATCTTGAGGTTGTGCTCCACAATGACAATCAGTAGCATTGTTCCAAACTTTTATTTCTTTATCACTTAATTTCATTTCTGAATTTCCTTTCATATATAAAATTATTACCTTTAAACATCTAATTTTATAAATTAAATAAATTTCTTTCTTAAATTATATTTTATTGCAAATTCATAAGTAAATTACATATAAATTTTTACTACATTTTTCCTAAATGAAAAACAATATCCTTTAGACATTAAAAATACAACATATAAATTTTTAAATTTAAATTAAAAATTTAACTTTTATTAATTATTAAAAGAAAATGATTTAATATACGACATAATTAAATTATTTTTTTCGTCAATTGATTCATTTTTTTCATATTGATTTCCTAATAATAATACATATAGTGCAATATTTTTCATAATATTTGTTTTAAACTCTTCTATTTTTTCATTAGACCATTTTTTAATTGTAATAAAATCAAGAAATTGTTGACTATCAAAACAAATGAATACTTCAATAACTTTTTTAACTTCATCTTTTCTTATATCACACATTAATTCAGCTTCACTAATTATTTGTATTAATAAATTAAGATCTTTCTCAATGGTTTTGTTTTCAATTTGGGAATCATATTCATTAATGATTTCAAAATATGATTCACATTTTAAGGGACTATTATCTTTAAAAATATAAAATTCTATATTATGTTTACCTACATTCAAAATGCTAGGTTCAATAACATACAAAATTCTACCATTCATAAAGTTTGGGTTATAATGAAAAAATTCTTTTCCATTAATAAAAAAAAGATATCCTTTGTTTTATATTCACATTTTTATATGCATTTGTTTCTAAATAAATTTGAATTTTTTCATTTTTATAAAAAATTTTCCCTCTTTTTGTTGTAACATTAATTTCCTGAATTTCATCTAAAAAATTTTTATCACTCTCATTTTTAAAAGAAAAACCATTTTTGGGTTTTACAATATAATTTGTTTTAGAGTTTTTTTTGGAAATAAATTTGTTATAAACTTCTTGAATTTCTAAAGAAATTTTTTTTAAGTCTTCACCAGATATTGAACTTGACACAACTTTTTTAGCAATAATATCATTCCATTCTTGAAGTTCTTTTATATTAACTAAATTATCAATTATATTATCTATTAATTTTTGCAATTTCATTTTGCTTCATCTTAGCTCTATCTGTTGTAAAATAATTATATTTTTCATCTCCTAAATTATCTAAATTAACTTCAACAAGTAATCGATATTTTAGAAAATTTAAACCTCTATTTTTCAGTTTTGTAAAACTTTCAGTTGCAATTGTCTGACCATTAACAACATATATTATGGGATCTAAATGTGTATTAAAAGTCTTAAATATATCTTTACACTCTGTTTCATTACTTCATTTTAACTCATCTTTAGGAAGAATAATATAATAATTAATATTATGTTCCTTATTATTTAAATTAATTAAAAATGTACCCGACATTTTTTTATAATCAGAAGTTAATAATTTCCAAAATGTGCCCGATGAATATCTATTTTGGACATGCTTATTTTCTAAAAATTGATCACGATTTTCAATTATTTTTATAGGCACTGGCGTTTTATAAAACTCAGTATTTATATAATCATGTAACGAACCAGGCTTAGAAGCATCATTTTGAATAAGATTATAACTAATTTCTGTTTCAATCATTTTAATTAATGTGCCACTTTCTGCTTCAACAAACTTATTTAAATAAGAATGCTCCTTATTTATAAAATCATTTTCTAATTCATAAATATGTTCTGATGTTTTATTACATAAGTATCCATAAGTATAAGTTTTTAAATTTGGTAGCTTAAATTCTCTAACAACTGTAAAATAAAATTTATTTTCTTTTTTTGAAATTATAATTGTTGCTTTTGAAATAGCTAACGACGTTGAACCTCCCTGTCCGAATGCCCCAATTAAATATTTTTTACTAGAACTTATTTTATTCCCAGCATTTAAAGATAATATTGTTTTTTCAAAATCTACGCCAGAAATACCAATTCCTTTGTCTATTATGTCAAATGTTGGTCTCTTAAAGATACTGCTATCATTAATAGCTAATATAATATCTTCTATACCATGCATATTATTTTTATTTAATTTCCCAGATAAAACTTTTTCTCTACTTTCATGTAATTTTGGATAACAATGTTCTATAACTTTTTCGGTTGAATTTATTTTTTCTTCTAATTTAAATTTAATAACATTTTTTTCGATAACAGCATCTACAGCATTAGTTAATCTCTCAATTATTCCTTTTTCTGGAGATGAAACCATATTTATAATACTGTAATTACTACTATTATTTCCAACAAAATTTCAATTCTCTAAAAATTCTTCTTCAGAAATGTTTTCTTTAAAAATAATCTTCATTTCATTTTTAAAAAAGAGTCTAATTCATTAACATTTTTAATTTCTATTAATTTACTTAATTTAATTTTTTTCCATCTTTAACCTCGTACAAAATATTTTTTAAACATTAATAAAAACATTAACATACTTTTTACTAAATATATAATCTAACTTTTTGAATACTTTCTTTACAAAATCATATTATATATTTTTATATAAACCAATTACTTTTAATTCCTCATTTGTTAAAGTTTTTCATGTTTTTAAATTTTGCTTAAGTTTTTAGCTTTACCTAATAAATTAAATCTTACATCAATTGTTTAACAAATAAATCTAAGAGACTTATTAATTCTTTTCTATAACAGTTTTTAAATTTATGATAAAACAATTAATCAATATAATTTCACACATTTGACTTAAAACACAGAGCAAAAAAATTCTTGATGCAAAGGCTAATTTCTCAAAAATAGCTGTTACTAAATTTTTTAGCAATTTTTCAATTAACTCTTCACTATTTTTAAAATAATTATGTTTTGTTGTATTACTTATCAATAAAAAATAAAAGCATTAATTTTTCTTTTTAAATAAATTTACAATATTATTTCATAATTTTCTTCATTAGCATAGTTTTTATATTTTAAATATAACATTTTTAAATAAAATTTTACAAAAAAAAAAAAAAAAAAAAATTATATTAATATGTTTATAATTTTTCATTAAAAAAAAGATAATTTTTCAATAATAATAGAAGTTTTTGATAATATATTAAATAACTTCTTAAGGTAAAAATTTAAATTAGAATTAAAATAATATTTATTAACTATAGAATTTAATATGTTATCATTAATTCCCCTCATTGTAGTACCTATTGACTGAATACTTTTAATTTTATAAAAGAAATCCGATAGTAAAAAAGCATATAAAGTATATTTTCTATTTTCATTTGCTGTAATTCCACACATTCCATTTGAAATTATAAAATCCTCATTATAATGTTCTCTATAAATAAATTTTCTTTCTCCATTTAATTTTGAAATATACAAAACATTATTTTTAAAATTTAATTTAGCTCTAGAAGGTAGAGTATTATAATAAACTTTATTTTTAATCTTGTTATCAAAATCACCAATATTAGATGTTTGAACATATACTCCATTTTCATTCTTTTTTCACATTGCTTAATATAGTTAATTTTTTTCTCCTTTATTATTAATTACTAAAAATCCTAATTTAGAAATTATATTAATAATATTTTTATTTATATTTTCAAAATTATTTTTTAAAATATCAAAAGGCTCTATAATGTCAATTATAGATTTTTGAACATCTAAATTAGGTACTTTTATTTTAATTTCACTTAAGTTTTTTGAGAAATATTGAATCTAGTATAACCTGTACAAATTTTTTTTTACATGTTTTCTAAAACATGGACTTCTAAAAAATATCCTGCATATTTAGGCAGTAAAATTTTATGATTAAATCTATATCTCTTTGAAAAACCATTAAAAATAGCCATTTTATTTGATAAATAAATTGTACTCATAGCTATTTCTTCTGGTGTTTCTGATGATGCTGTAAATATTGCATCTCCGTATTTCAAATTATAATTATATTTTTCTTTTTCTGATGCGTTATATAAACTTAATTTTGTATCATCATCAATAAAAAAATTTTTAAAAATATCCATGTAATTTACAAAATTAATACCTTGATTATATTTACTTTTATCTAAAGATGAAATACCCCCTTTAAATTCACCTAATTCTTTTAATTTTATAATAGCCATTATAAAAACACCTATATTTTTAATTTATAGGTGTTGTTCAAGTTCTTTACTAATTTTAGTTTTGTTAAAATGAATATATCTTGCCGTTGTTTCAATTTTTGAATGTCCCATAATCAAACTTACAATTTTTATATTTGCGCCGCTTTCAATTAAGTTAGTACAAAATGATCTTCTAAAAGAGTGCGGTGTAACTCATTCATCCCAATATTCTTTTATTTTTTTATAAATATATTTTTTGAAAGATTTATATAATTATAAAAATTTATATCATTAATTTTTTTAGTTATTGGTATTTCTCGATATTTTGCCCCTTTGCCAAATATTATTAATGTATTTGTAATTTCATTTATTTTTAAATTTGTAAATTCTGCTATTCTAATACCAGTAAAAAAAAAATTTTAAATAGATTTTTATCAAATAAATTTTTAATTAATTTTATTTTTTTATTAAAGTGTTCCTTTGAAATAACTTTAAAAATCTATTTGAATCCTTGGGAATTTTAATTTTTGAATTTTTAAAAATAATTTATTTTTATTAAACTTTAGGAAATTAATAATAACTATTTTCTTAAAGTTTAATGTAGCAGGACTATATTTCATTTTAAATTTGCTAAAATATTGTAATATTTGTTCAACATTATTAAGATCGTTGCTAATATAATTAAAAAAATCTTTTAATGCTGATTTATATGCATATATTGTATTTTTAGAATAATTATTAACTCTTAAATAATTTAAATACTTTTCCATAAAAACCTCCCAAAATAAGTATATAATTTATAAAAAGGAGAGAGTTATAATGGCTATTATAAAAACACTTTCAGAAATAGTAATTTCAAGAAAAGGAGAAATTGACCACAAAAAAAATTTTAGTAAACATTATTTACAGGGATATTATCCAATAGTTTCTGCTGGCAAAAATATTAAGGGATACTATAAATTTAAAAATCGAGAAAAAGAAATTTTATGTATTTCTTCATCAGGAATTAACGCAGGTTTTATTTCTATTCCAAAAACAGATTTTTTTGCAGCAGATTGTTTTACATTAGAAGTTAAAAATAAACATGAAATTTTGCAAAAATATTTAAATTACAAAATCTTAAGTATTAAAAAAAATATTATTTCTGTAAGAGAAGGTAGTGCGCAACCACATGTGTATTTTAAAAATATAGCTGATATTAAAATAGAAGTTCCAAATATTGATGAGCAAAAATCTATAATTGACATTATAGAAAAATTTGGTGATGAAAAATTTAAAAAATACTCAAATCTTATACGAATAGATTCTAAAAAAACTGTAAAAAGATATTAGTAATATAATTGACATTATAGAACCCTTTGAAATAATTTTAAAAAACATTCTAATTTTTTTAAAAAAATACAACATACAATTAGTATTTTACCTAGTTCAACAAAAGTTTTTCAATTAAATTCAATTTTAATAAAAGAAAAAAATATTAAAAAAAACATTTCTCAGGTGTCAGCTAAAGTTTTAGAAAAAAATAGTCCACTAATATATAATTATGAAGGAAAAAATACTTATAAAACAAATAGTTTTTATGTAACAGAAAATATATTTTTATTTTCTTCAATTAGAACTTATCAAAAAAATTTGGTTTAACACCATATGAAGCAGATATTAATGGAACATTATATGCGTATAGAATCATAAAAAATAAATTATCTTTATTTTATAATTTATTTAATGAAGATTTTTGAAATAAATGTAATATGTTATCAAAAGGAACTAAAATGCCTGTTTTATCTGAAAAGGATTTACTTAATATAGAATTGAAAAAACTAAAATTTGAATATGAAAATATTGATAATGTTTTTATATTATTAAACAAATTAATTATTACTATAAATAAAATCAAAGATAAATTAATTAAAATATTAATTTAAAACATATTTTGCAATTAATAAAAAATAAGTTACTTTGTCAAATCAAAAGTAATGCTTATCATTATTTAAATCTTATGTTTTTTTACTCTGTTAATTAACAAAATTAAAACCAATGCTATTTTCTCATTATCATATTTATTTAAGTTCCTGTGTTTTGGGAAAAATTGTAGCAATAATCTATTTGTTAATATTATCTAAAACAAACAGATTTAAACAATGTCTATTAACAATATAATGAAATGGTATTTCAAATATATTAATTAAATGATCATTCAGAAAAATGTTTTTAACAACTAAACATATTTTTAATAGTTTCGTGGAATCTTTAAAGTGATTCCTCTTAGGACAATAAAATATCTTATTCAAAAAGGCATTATTCTTCTTTTTCAAAGTTTAATGCTTTTTCAATTGCGTTTGGTAATTCTAATTTTAATTCATCAAATTCTTTTAACAATGATGTTAATTCAGTAAATAGTTCTTTTATTTCTTCTTTAGTTTGTTTAATATCTATTTTTTCTTCAACAATTTCGATATACCTTCCGGGAACTAATGAATAATCATTGTCCTCAATTTCTTTTCAACTAATTGTTTTAGCAATTCCAGGTATATTAACATCTCCAATTTGATTATCATTATATATTTTTGTAACTTTTGCTATGTCATCTTCACTTAATTCACGTAATGTTTTATTAACCATTACTCCTAATGATTCACAATTTATCATTAAAACATTATTATTTTTCTTATTTTTATTTAAGATTCAAATACAAGCAGATATTCCAGTTGTATAAAATAATTTGTCTGGCAAAGCAATAATGCCTTCAATTAGATTGTCTTTTAAAAAATTTTTTCTAATTTCTATTTCATTTTTTTGAGAAGAAGATAATGATCCATTCGCTAAAATAACCGCTGCTTTACCTGTTTTATTTAATTTTTCCATAATATGTGAAAGTCAAGCATAATTAGCATTTCCTTTGGGGGGAATCCCTCATTGTCAACGTTTATCATCTAACAAATTTTCTTGATTTCATTTTTTAATATTAAAAGGTGGATTTGCTAACACATAATCAAAAGTTGCGCTTTTGTTTTTAAATAAATCATCAGAAAAAGTATCAGCTGATTTATGCCCTAAATTAATTTCTAATTCATTAAAACCATGAATCAATAAATTAATTTTTGCTAATTGTCATGTTTTTGTTTGTGATTCTTGTCCAAAAATAACTAACCCATCAACATCTTTGTTATCTTTTTCTAATTTTTTTCGTGCTTGAACAAACATTCCACCCGTTCCACAACAAGGATCATACAAAGTTCCTTGTGTCGGGTTTAAAATATTAACCATTAACTCAACAACAGATTTAGGAGTATAAAATTCTCCTCCTTTTTGACCTTGTTTCTTAAAAAAATGCCCTAAAAAATATTCATAAGTTCTTCCAATAATATCTTCTCCAAATTCATTTAAATCTACATTTGAAAAAATTGAAACAACTTTCCCTAATTTAATTTGGTCTAATTCAGGACGATTATAGTTTTTATTAAAAAGCCCTTTTAATGATGGATTAATATTTTCAATCTCAAGCAGAGCATTATCAATTACTTCTCCAATTGTTGGTTGTGAAGCATATTGTTCTATATAAGTTCAATTAGCTTTTTCAGGAATAATAAAAGAAACATTATGTTTTGTAATTAAAAAATCTTTGTCCTTAATTAATTCCTGAAAATTATCAGGAAAATCTATTTCAATTTTTTTAAGTGCAATATTAAACTTATCGGACATATGTTTTAAAAACATAATTCCAATAATTATATGCATATATTCTTCTGATGACTGGTTCCCTCGCAGTTCATCGCATGCTGCTCATAACTTATTTTCTAATTCTACATTCATATTTTTGTGCATTATTTCATTCTCCTATTCAAACTCAAAATCATTTTCTACTAGTTCTTCAATTTGTCTTGTTAATTGACTTCGTAAACTATTTTCATTATCAGAATAACTTTCTTTAGGAAACTTATGTTTTATTAAAATTAACTTAATTTCTGTTTTAACCTTACTTTTTTCTGCTGGTCTAATTCTTCATAAATCAGTTATAATGTTTTTTACTTTATCATAAATTTCATGTGTTATGGTTAATAATTCTTTGTTAGTAATATCCTTTTTTGTATATATTTCTTGTGAAATCAGCTCATAAAAGGAATATTCAGCTTCCGATAAATTTAATTTAGAAGCAGCAGAATCGTTAACTACTTCAGCAGCAATATCAGTTAATATTTCTTTAAATTCTTTTAAAGAAATATGCCCTTCTTTTAACTGATTAATTAATTGGTCAATCTTTTCAGACAATTTTTTGGCTCTAATGAGACTATGTTTTTTTAATTCATCTACTACTTTATATGCTGTAATTTTAATTAATTCAGCATTATACTCAAGATTAGTAGTCTTTGTTTTTAATATAGAGAGGTGATTTATTAAATCATTTAATGATACTGGTTTATAATCTTTTTCCTCAAAATTACCTTTGCATATGATTGCATTATTAATTCTTGTTGAAATTTTTCTAACATCCGTTTCAACATCTATTTTTCCTAACTCAAAGTTGATAATTTCTTTTCTAAGAACAATTAAAATTACAGTTGCATTTATTTCAATTTCATTTAGAATTCCAAGTGAAACTGATAACATTTTTGTCAATCCTTTACTATCATCAATAAGTGATTTAACTAAGTTATTTTTAATTAAATGGTTATGTAATTCCTCAATAAGCATATAATTTTTGATTTCATTGTCCTGCTTTGCGCACATTTTTTCCTTAAATTCACTAAAATATTTATTCAATATTTCATCGATTGTTGTAAGTAATTGCTCTTTGACCTCATCACTTGTTTTTCCTGTAATAGATACCTCATCACCATGATTATTATAGAAATCTAGAGCTTTATTTAAATTTTTTCAAAGTCCAATATAATCAACAATTAACCCTGATGATTTAACTTTATTGGTTTTTGCATCATTATAAACTCGATTAACCCTCGCTACAGCTTGCATTAAATTATGCATCTTTAGTCATTTATCAATATAAATAACATCTAAACATGGAACATCAAAGCCAGTTAACCACATGTCAACCACTATTGCAATTTTAAAATCTGATTCTGGATCTTTAAATTCTTTGGCAAAAACCTTTTTGTCTTCATCTCTTCCAATTAACTCTAAAACTTCCTTCGCATCAGCTTGTTTATTTGCTGTCATTATTACTTTTATGTGTTTTTCTAATTCTGGTGCTTGCTTAATTATTTCCTTATAGTATTTTATGGCACATTTTCGATTAAACACAATAAACATTGCTTTACCTTTTAGAATATTAATTCGTGATTTATAATGCTTAATAAAATCACTACTAATTGCTTCTATTCTTCCATCATTTTCAATTAATTTTTCAAAAGTATTTAATTTTAATCCTAATGTTTTAACTGCTTCTTCATAGATGAATGTATCACTCTTATATTTTTGCTTAATAAGTTCATATTCATTATCAATTTTTTCAAACTCTTCAATATCTCGATGCAACTCTTTTTTCCGTGGTTCATAAAAAATATCAACTATTGTTCCATCTTTAATAGCATCTGACATTAAATATTTTGAAATATATTCCCCAAAAATATCTTTCGTACTCCTATCCTCTTGTTCAATCGGTGTTCCGGTAAAACCAACAAATACAGCATTCGTGAAAGCTTTTCGTAGTCTTTGAGCATTTCCTTCTTTTATCTTTAATTGCAATTTATTTATCTCAAAATTAAGATCTAAATTATGTGAGCGATGAGCTTCATCAGCAATAATTAATATATCATCTCTTGTTGATAAAACCCCAATTTCATCAGTAAATTTTTGGATTGTAGATAAGTAAATCCCATTTTGCCTCTTGTTGTTTAGTTTTTCTTTAAGTTCCTTAATACTTTCAATGCGTTCAGGTTCTTGACCTAAATATTTTTTAGAATTAATAAATGTATCAGCTAATTGAAAATCTAAATCCTTTCGATCTGTTATTACAAGAATTGTTGCTTTTGGATTTAAATCAATATATTTTTTTGTTAAAAATACCATTGAAAATGACTTACCAGAACCTTGAGTATGTCAAAATATTCCACCTTTATTATCCTTGTTTTGAGATATTCTATTAATTGCACTATTCACACCTTGATATTGGTGATGTCCTGCTATAATTTTATGATTTAAATTATTTTTGTTATCAATAGTAAAGAACAAAAAATTTTTAATAATATCTAATATTATTTCCTTAGATAATAATCCATTAATAAAATTATCTAATAAATTTTCATGCTTACTTTTGTCAAACCAGTTAAAAAATCGATCATAAGAAGATGTAATTGTTCCATATTTATTACTAAATTTATCACTAATAAAATTAAAACAATTAAAAACAAACAAGTCTTTTAAATATATTTGATAATTTTGCAGTTGATCATATGCTAACTCAATTGTTTTTCTCGAAAAATTGTCAGGATTTTTTAATTCACCAATAATAATTGGTAAGCCATTAAGAAATATTACTATATCAACAATTTGAGTTCTAGAAGTCGGATGAGTAGATAACATTTTAAACTGATTTGTAACAATAAACTTATTATTTTTGAAATCATCAAAATCAACAATTTTACAAGTTATTATCATCTTTTTTTCATTATCAAATACTTTGATTCCATTGATTATTTTGTCCATTCCAGCTTCATTAGCAATAATTAAATCAGAAGAAGAAGTTGCTTTAATTTGTTTAATAGCATCATGAATACTTTTTTGACTTATTCTGGGGTTTAATCTTTTAATACTTTCTTCAATTAAATCAAGTAATAAAATGTTTTCTATAGTTCCTCTTTTCTCTAAAATTTTATCCATTTCAAGATATTCATAACCATTATCAATAAGTTTATTTATAAAAATTGCTTCAAATTCTTTTTCCAGCATCACCAGATCCTACTTTCCTTTGTTCTTTAATTTAATTATTGTTAGTAATAACTTTTTGCTTTCCTACATTTTAAGATTTTAATTAAATAATAAAATTAGCTCAAAACTTCTGTTAATATCCCTTTTAAGTTTGTATGCAATAAAATAAATAAGTTTTCAATTAATATTTCAAAATTTATTACATAAATTTTTTATTTTTAAAACTAACAAGTTTAGTTCTAATACATTTTCAAATATTAATTGACCTAATTAATTTATTATTAATATAATTTAAATAATTAAAATTATGTTAATTACTTTTAACTTTAGTATTTACTCTAAAAATCATGATTTAGATGATATATTAATTATTTAAAATAAAAATTATTAATTTTATAAAAGTTTTAACAGCTTTTTCTAATTATAAGTTTACTTTATTAAAAATTAATTTTCAACAAAAATAAGAATTATTAATATTTTAATTAAAAAGTCATCTAACATAGTAATATATAAGTAATACTACTTTCATCTTCTTTCTAAACATAAAATATCTAAAAAAAGTAAAAATGAGAATATCACACCATAGATATTCTCATTTTTTAGAAAATGATATTTAATTTTGAAATAAATTAACTCTAAAATTATTTGTACTATTTTTAATAAATTTTATTAAAAAGGCCAGCAACTTTTTAAATAATCCGCTACTGTTGAAAAATAATGTTCAGTTGCTCTAAATGCTTCACTCGCAAAGTGTTTAATACTATCTCAATTCTGATAAGCATAATAGCCGCCATAAATTACAGCAGCAATTGCCAATGAAATGCCTAATGTTTCAATTGCTGTTCCTAATGACCCGGCAAGAAGACCACCTTCAATAGTAACTGATGTTGAACCTGCTGTGATTCATTCAATTTCAGCAAGTCCTGACCCAGTAAGGTTTTCTAATGATAAAAAGGTATCAGGAATTAACTGATCAATTCGTTGGGCAATATTTTTAGCATATATTAATAAGTTCTTGGTTGTCATTCCTAAGGATGATATTTCATTATAAAAATTACTTCATTGAAATGTTCTTAGGAGATTAAAAAATGTCCCTAATTGCCCCATTGCCGCATTATACAATGCATAAGTTTCATTTAATAAACCAGGATCAGTTAAAATATTTTTTATCCCTACTACATAATCTCACAACCCAATTGTTGTATTAGTTGTACTAGCTGCCCTTACCGCAACTCCAGCACTACTACTTGCAATGCCGATTGAGCCTAAAAGACTTAATAATGTTCCCATAATTTTTTCCTTCTTTCTTAAATAATGTCTTCAATATATAGTTTTAATCATGCTCATGTGGTAAATAAAATACCAACCATCGCAAAAGCAGCTGGAACTGCCCATGATGTTGCTGTGATTGTACCTTCAGCTATTAAAATTGTCGTATTATAAATTAAACTATATGAAAGACTTGTTGCAAAAAAAGTAATATCTTTTACTCATCAAAGACTATCTCATAAATTTTTGTTTGAAATATCATTGTCAATAAGAAACGTATTCACTGCATAATAAATTGTATATAATGCTGCTCCCAAAGATGTTGCTGCAATAGCTCACGGAATACTAATCCCAAATCATCACGATGTTGCTCAAAAACCAGCAGCAGCAATCTCAGAAATAGTAGCAGCCGTATAAATTCCAGTATTAATAATTTTAATTTTGCTGATTGCATTTAACGTATTGGTAATTGTTTTTTCTTTGTCTAAAACTTTCTCAGGTGCTTTTAAAACAACATAAGAATGTAATTTTAATGTTTGTTTTTTATGAGTAACTTGAAAGTTTTGCTTAAAATCTTTAATATTTGTTTTTAAATAATTTGTTATTTGATTTAAATTAAAATTCTTGGTTTTAAAATTATTTATATATTCTAATGATTTTTGCCGTGCTTTATTAACTAATTCTGACATAATAGGTGGATTATTAGCATTTTTTGAAAAGTTAACTTGATATAATGCTTCAAATGAATCAACACTAAAATAATTTTCAACTTGCTTTCAATCCACCACTTCTTGACCGACATTATCTTTCTGTTGTGCTACTGGTGCAGTTGTTTTATTGACAGCGATAGATAAAACTCCACTAGTCAATAAAACAACTGTACTGAGCACACATAAAAGTTTTTTCATAACAGTTACTTTTTTCTTTTTTTAAATTGGTATTATTTTTAATTATGAATTAAAAAGGTCATCACCCTTTTAAATAATCCGTTGCTGTTGAAAGATAATGTTCGGTTATTTTTAGTGTTTCATTCGCAAAATGTTTAATACTATCTCAATTTTGATAAGCATAATAACCGCCATAAATTACAGCAGCAATTGCCAATGAAATACCTAATGTTTGAAGAGCAGTTCCTAATGACCCCGCAAGAAGACCACCTTCAACAGTAGTCGATGTTGATAATGCTTCAGCAGCAGTTGCAAGAGCTGCATCATTTGATAAAATAACAGCTGTTGAACTAGCTGCTTCTTCTAATGCAATCATTGCTTCAGCAATAATATCAGTCGTGATCTTTTCCCCAGTATAAATTGCTTTCTCAATGGTTAAAATTCATGTTGAATTAGCATTCAGAATTCCGGATACTTCTTTACTAACAAGATCAATCATCGATGAGGCACTAGCATTAATAATATACGTTCCCGCCGGAATAGTTGCTGCACTAGCAGCAGTACTAGCACCACTACTGATAATTCCGATTGAACCTAAAAGACTTAATAATGTTCCCATAATTTTTTCCTTCTTTCTGTTATTAAATTGTTATTATAAATTTTTGGTAGTTTAGATAAGATTTCGTAAAACCTTTACCTAATTTAGTTATAACTTTATTTTAGTAAAAAAACAATAATTTTTTAAAAAATTATTGTTTTTTTACTGCTAAATATATAATCATACTACAAATACTTTTTACAAAAACTTTAAATATAATATAAATTTTATATAATCTGGGAAAATAATATTTTTTATATTGTAAATTACAAATACATATGATTTTTATAATTTATTTAATTATAAAAATTAACTTTCAATAATCTTCAATACATATTCTTCTATTTTCTTAATAAAATCTTTCACTGAATTAATTCAATCATCAATTTTATTTTTATTAATAATTTCATTTTGAAAATTCTCATCTATTGTTGCATCATGAATTGCTTTTGTTCTAGGAATTGATAAAAATCTTTCATAAAAATCTATACCCGCAATAGTTGTAACAGACACAAATGATTTTATAGGTATTTGAGTATCTACTGATAAATCATTAACTTTAATTTGATCTAATATTTTGTCACCAAATTCTAATTTAAATATTTTTATTAATTTTTTTGTATTTTGTCTAAAATTAAATTCAGGAACATCAATATTTTCTATTAAATTTTTTGGAGAAAAATATCATTTAAATTATCTATACAATCCTTTATTTTATTTAAATTAAACTCTTCATTGTGTTTTCCTACATTCTGAACTAAATTAGAAATCTCACCTTTATTTGAACTAAAATAAAATGACTTTTCAAGCTCATTAAAATCAAAAATATATTTAGGAGAAGCTTGTAATTTTTCCAAAATCTTAGAATTCTTAAATTGAATCAACTCTTTAATAAACTTTTCAAAAAATGTAAAAATCATGCTAATTAAGACTATAAAATAAACTTCATTCTTCTCTAAAGATTTACATATTTTTGTTAAAGAATTTAAATTTATATGAAAATTTTCAGATGGTGTTTTCATAAATTATTTACCCATAATCTTTTCCAAAAGATTATCCATAACACTAAAACGTTTTCTAATTGCCTCAATATTGTTTGTATGTATCTTTAATGATTCACGAAATTCTTCTGTAGAGAAAGCACGTTTAAAATCCTCTAAAATTTTGTTTTTATTTCTTTTAATTTTATCAATAGAATATTTAGAAAGAACACACATTTGTATATCCATAACCGATCTATTAATTGTATTATTAAATTTTTTTTCAATTGGATCAAAAAATTTAAATATATTTGTTGAAAAAACAGAATAAACTTTATTAAAAGATTCATTAAAAATTACATTTAAATTATTAATTGTTCCTTCATCTATGTTTTCATTCTCTCTCATATAATTTGTCAATTCAGTAGTTAACCCTTTATAATTATCAAATGAATTATTTTTCATATATAAATTATACATTGCAAAAATCTTAAAACTATTTCAATATCAACATTCTTTTAATCATATTATCTGTAAAAATATTATATTTTCGTAATTGAATTGCTATATTTTTAATAAAATATTGAAACTACCATTATAAAGACAATTTCTTAACTCTTGTTCATTTAAACTAATTGAACCTTTATTTAACCTAGAAAAATATCATATTTCATACCCGGATCTGTCTCTTTCTTTATTATTAAGACTTGTAGTACTATATTTTTAAAAATAACTGTACATCTGAATTTAATAATGAAAACTTCTTGTTTTTAAATTCCTCTAAAACTGATAGTTTTTTTAGCAAAAAATCATCATTGAAAAACTTCATAATTGTGGTTAAACGTTGTTGCCCATCAATAACTTCTCACTTATTATCTCTATTTTCCGAAATAAAAATTGTAGGAATTGGAACACCCATAAGTAAAGATTCAATAAATAAAGAAGCATTTGCCTGACTTCATACATAATTTCTTTGAAAATCTGGTTGCAAAATAATTTCTTCATCATCAATCATTCTTTTTAAATCAATTAATGATTTATCTTGTCTTTCCTTGTAAATATTTTTCCTTTTTATACCTCCATATATATCTAAATCACTAGAATCATCAAATATTTCCTCTTCCTTATCATTAGAAAAATTAGTTTCCTCAATAATTTTTTTATTTAGTATTTTTAAAATTTCCATATTTAAACTCCTTCACATAATAATTAAAATAGTTAACTACTTTTATATTTCATTAATTTTTATTTTAATAAATTTTTTAAAATATTAAATACTTAAGTCATTTAAATAAATAAAAAATAATTATAATAAAAATCTAAAACATTAGGTTTAATTTTAGTTCAAATTTCTAATGATTCCAAATCTCATGATATTTCTTGTGCGTAATTCGTGGTAAAATCGTTTCACGACGACCAACAAAAGGATAATCAAAGCGGACAATTGCTTTCGCAAAAATAGGTGTAATAATAACAAACCAAATCACACTAAAGATTGGGATTCAGAAGAACTGGGTTCCTTTTGCTGCTGGTAAAATCCCTTTGTAAATAAAGTCAATTAAACCATCCGTAAAGGATACTCAAATATGAACGCCTAGCATTGACATAAATAAGCCATTTAACCCTGCAATCGGCGCATAAACCACAAAATATAATAATGGTGAAGCTAAGAAAATAAATAAGTTAATGATAATATTATTACCAGTTAAAATTGTCACCAACACGACAACTGACATTAAAAGCGCTGTTGGGATCCGGTTTTCGTTTTTGCTAGTTAAAACAATTGCAACACTAACCCCTAATGAAGCACCAAACACAATGGCATAATTTGGGGGCAACTTCAATTGAAATAAATCACCAATATTCTTACTATATAAAAACCAATTATATAAACCAGTTTCAATCCCATTAATTTGTGGTAAACGATTAAATGGTAAGATTGAGATTCATTGAATTAACGATAGTTTACTATCAAGTAAGTTTGGTTGTTGTAAATATGTTCATACAGCTTGAATACTAGCATGATTTCAACTTTGGGTAAAAATATTATATTGTCAACCATAATTATATGAAACTTGTCGAAATAAGTCCATAAATTCTTGTTGCGTTAATAATTGTGAATTACTTTGCACAAATAAGTTTGATGAAATGTCTTTAAACCCAAATGGTACTAATAAGATATTTAAAAATTCATACACAAGGGCTGCTCCCAAAAAATGACGCGCAGTTTGACTCCACATTCAATAATAAATCTTATTTAAGAACATTGCTAAAACAATTCATAATAATAAAAATAGCACTGCTAACAACATACTAGCAAACACCACAATCATACTTACGAACGGAAAACCGTTCAGTAAGCCTAATGATTTTGGCATTCTTAACTCAATACACTTGTAATAAATGTATGATGAAACAACACCAACAATAACTCCACCAAAGATTGAAGTATTTAAAGTAACAATTCCGAAGGTTGATCCTAAAAATAATGCTAAATTATCACCTTGATAGAAAAATAAAATACTAGTCACATACAATGTGCCATCAGAATTAACCTCATATTGAATTAAAGCAAATTGTGTTACTGAAAAAACCAAAAAGCCAGTAACAGCAACTGCTACGGCTTTAACATTATTAGTAATACTAATAACAGTGACAAGACAAAAAATAATTGATAAATTATTAAAAACAGCTTTCCCAATTTTAATGAAAACATCGCCCATTGTAATTAAGACTTGATTTTCACTATAATCGTTTAAAATGGCACCAATTCCATAAATTAAAACAATCAACAACAATGGGATAATTATTAGAGTAATAATTTTAATAAATCGTTCATATATATCTCTAACTTTAATTTTATTATTATTATAGCCCTTCCCATTTTTTTTGATTTGGTATAACTTATCAATTTTTGACATTTGTAATTAATGCCCAGTAATCTTAAAGTCTACCTGTTACTCATAAACTGGATTGTACCAGCTACTGAGTTATAAAATGGATACGGGGTAGCGTATTGCTGTGTGATATTTAGATTATACATCACACCGAACTGGATTGTATTATTTAATAACATCCCGAAAACCGATAAGACAATATAATCACCAATAAAGTTTGACCTAACTTCTGCCATTGTAAACATTAATCCTGAAGTCCCGGTATTAAAATCACTCGTACGATAAACAACATTATCAAGGTTATTTTGTTTGTTATCTCCTTTTAACCCTGTTGCAATACTTGAGTTAATAAACTTAAAATAAGGATATTGTTGAACAAATGTTTCTCATGTATTAGCATAATTTAAAAAATTAAAAACTAATGGTGTGTTAGTATTAGTAACAAATTTCATCCCACGCTTGGCAACTGGGAATGAATCATTTCCCGACATTACACCAATATCTCATGTTAAAGGTGGCTTTGCTGCTTGCTGTTGAGTAAGCGTTGGTGCTAACGTTGATCCTAACGTTGAAGCTGTTAAAATGGTAAAAAATGTTTTCTTCATATTTAAATAACTCCTTCTTTATATTTAATTAATATTGTTGATAATTGCTAAATGATTAATACAAGTTGATACGAAAAATAGTTATTAACTATTCTATACCATTAATCATATCATATTTTATTTTGGAAAAAAAGCAAAACTAATTAAATAACTTGGTTTCTATTAAACCGCTCAAACCACTAGAACTCACCGCAAAGCCTACTTTCACTGTTCATATTGATAAATCTTAGTAATAACACTATCAACATCATTATCATAAAAAACAAAGGGAATAACTACGTTTGATTGGGCAGTATAACTATATAAATAAACTGATTTCTCCAGTTTATTAACCGCTGAGGTCAGTTTTGCTGCTGTTTTAACAGCTGCTAACGCTAAATCTTGCGAGGCAAAGTATATAAATTTCCCCGCTTGGTTTGGATCATTAATTCGATACACAACATAGCGACCATCTGAAATTGTTAAATCTCATGATCGTTTAATTCTTGGGTCCCATGTTTTAATTTCATTTTTATGCACAAACTTCGATGTTAACTGAATTTTATTTGTTAACTGTTGAAGTGCCGCACTAGCACTACTTGTTGTTACTTCTTTGTTCCCAAAAACATCATATGCCAAATATTGCTTTCGTAATGTCCGATTTTTATTAATTAATTCTTTCTCTTTTGCCTCTTGTAATGTTACTGCTAACATTCGCCCATCACGATCAGAAATATCAGGGTCTGGTGAATAAGAATACATTAATTTTGTCTGAAAGTTTCCCTCCAAATACAAGAATTTATCTAATTGTTCTGCTGTTGCTAAAAAGTCAGGACGTAATTGATAGTAATGTTGGCCATCACGAGTAACCGGATTTTCTAATAGCTTTT
The DNA here is from genome assembly GCF_030060925.1 of Spiroplasma sp. SV19. Lineage (NCBI taxonomy): Bacteria > Bacillati > Mycoplasmatota > Mollicutes > Entomoplasmatales > Spiroplasmataceae > Spiroplasma > Spiroplasma sp. SV19. Next base: position 1,385,312 of record NZ_CP045455.1, on the reverse strand, counting down.
CTTTGACAGAAATTCAATTTAAGTAACTTTGAATTAATGATTGACTATATCCTTTACTAGGATTAACATCATAAGCTTTATCCTTATAAATAAAGCCTTGCCCATTCGTACCATTAAAAGTAGGATTTGTAATATAATTGCCATTTTTAATATCATGATAAGTTACTTGACGGTTATTATTTACCCCAAAATTAGTTAAAACACTGTTAAAATAACGATCATATCAAGTATCATAAAAGTGATTTTTGTCTTCTGTTGTAATATTCCCGTTCGAAAAAACACCCTTTTTCTCTGCGGTCACATCTAAAAACTGATTAGCACTTTGTTTAGAGTTAGCATATAACTTAATTTTCCCCACAGATTGATCAACAAGCTGAAAGTCACTAATTTGAGGTGCTTTTGTTTTTCCAAAAGCGGCACTTCAACTAGGAACTAAATTAATTCCAATTTTAACATTTTTATTTTTATAAATTCCGGTAAAATTACGAGTTAAATAATAGCGGCCAGTCCCTAAACCTCCCTCTGTTTTTACTTGTCAAGTTCCCCCCGTTTTAAACCAATTAATCAAATCGTGTCCACTTTTTTGGACCCCAACATTGGTAAATTCAATCGTTGGACTAGCTCCCGCATAATAATCTTCGCCTTCTAAATGCTTACCATTTAAATCAGAATAGTGTACTGTCAAGCGATGACTTCCCGTTGGAGCAATTGCTAAGCGATACTTAGTTTCTGTCTTAGTAACTGTATTATAATAATCACCATTAAAATCTTTGCGTAAATCTTTTTTTAACAAATCATAAATTAACTTACTATTTCCTTGTTTCACAATTGGTTTGATTAATGGTTTTTCTAGCAATGACTGGTTAATATTAGCATAATAGCCCTCTTCCATTAACGAAACTAACGCGTTAATATCTTGGTCATTAAAAGCATTATAATATTGATTATTATAAATATAATATAATGACTTATTAATTTTCATTTTATACTTTTCATTAATCTTTGCTTCTTCTGGTGTATCAAACCAATAAAAACCATCATAACTATATTGTGATTTTACTAACCCTTCGTTCGTATAAGTATTTAAAGCATCTTGACGAGTATATGCCACATTCCCAAACGCATCGCGATATAATTGCTGAAAATTATTTAAATCAGTGTCATAAATTTTCTTTGGATCTAACGTCATATGCTCATAATTTTTAATGATTTTATTTGGGTTTGACGCTGTTAACACGGAAGTCACTTTATTATTTTTTAATAAATATTCATTTAATGCTTCATCAGAATAAAAGGTTTGTCCATCATATTCACTATAATTAACTTGCCCACCATACACACGATGCGCTAAAATATCTTCGCGAAGAACTTCCCGACTAATAGCATAATCATTTGTTGTTTCAACTGTGGCATAATAAACACCAGAAGTCACAGTTGGTGTAATCGTAAAAATTGATGTTGCTAGCACTAATAACTTTAACATTTTTAATTCACGACCTTTCTATCATCTTTCTTGCCCTGCACCGCAACAATCTTAGCATTAATTCAGGTTATAAAATCGTTTTTGTTGAAAAAGGCATTTGTTCCAAATTTAAATTCCTGCATTGTTGCATCAAAGTTTAAAGTTTGATAATTGATATGATTTCATAAATAATTTCAAGCTTGCTGTTCTGACATAAAATATTTTTGATCACCATAATAATCTAAGGTATAAATATCAAACTTCATTCCTAAATAATCTGACAAATTATTATAATGTGATGTTGTAATTAAATCACTGTTAATAACTTGTTTGTTATCAATCATTTCATTGTTATTAATAAAATTAACCATTTCAGTTTCACTATTTGCAAAAAATACTTTACCGGTTCTTGTTTGATAACGATATGTAACAGCAAAGTTACCGAGTGCAACATTCTCCGCTAAACTAGCTAATGCTTCATCTTTACTTAAAAAATAATTACCAAATCCATCTAAATAAAAGCTTTGCTCCTTTGGTTTAAAATGTTCTGTAAAAATTTGATTAATAAACTTATCTTTTTCTGCACTTACCGCAGAATCATAATCAACCTGGTTAATACAATTGCTATCATCAGCTGTTGTGCCACAAATATTTGCATTACTAATTGTTTCAGGTAATCAATATGGTACATCTTTGGCCATGATACTAATCATTAATTTTCGATTTGAAACATAACGCTCCGGATGCAAATAAATTTGGCGAATTAAATCTGCTTTTGCCGCCGCTTTTGATAAGTAATAATGATCATTAAATTCATATAATTTTTGGTCTTTAGCATTTGTTCCAGATGGCAACATATAATTTAATGCTGATGTTGCTAAAGGTGTGACGCTTGTTTTCAGCTGCGAAGAAGTAAACTCAATATCAAGAATTGGTAATTTGAAGGTTGGTGTTACATAATATATTGAATTATTATGATCAATTTTAGCTTCCAATGTTTTTAAAGAAATAAAACTAAAAGTTTTACTTAACTCTCATATCCCGCTAAAAATATTCGCAATTGGTAACGCTTTCCCAACAAGTTTCAACTTACTTAAAATTTTCCCCATTGCACTACCAATTGCACTTTTTAAATTATGACTTAATTGCTTACGCCCAGTTTGAATTTGTTTATCACTAGTATTGCTCTTTTTATAAAGATTTTGATACCCATCAGCAATTTTATTTGCTCCATCAACAACACTCATGATGTTATCAACCGAGGATTGAATTTTTTGAGCAATGTCTCATATTTTCCGGTTATTACCACCTTCTTCAAAGAATGCCCCTTGATTTAAAAACATATTATAAATATCATCAAAAGAAATCCCAGAATCCAGTAACTCATTTGCCCCTTTATCAGAATGCATTAAAACTCCCATTGTTTCTTTATTATTATTTAAAATATCAACAATAATTCCCTTAAAAGCATTCCCTAATTTTGTTGCCCCATTGGTAACTGATGAAGCATATACTTTCGTATAAGTTAACATTCGTTTCATTCCAACTAATAACTTATGAAAATCAGTAAAACTGTCATCCTTAATATTACCTAAATTTGTAACAGAATCTTGAAATATGTTTTGAGGAAGTCGTAAATCTTTTATTGTATTAATTAACTTTTGATAATTTTCATTAGAAATATTATTATGTAAAAAATTTAAGTAATCTATAATAGTTGTCCATGAATTTCAATCAAATTTTTGAACTTTTTCTCTAAAAAGCAAATTATTAATACTATCAACTGCCCCAAATGCTAATGGTGCAAAGAAAATTGAAGGAGTAAAAGAACTAACTTCTTTAAACTTTAAACTTCCGGGTAATTTCTGTGTTGTTTCAACATATTTTGGCCCAATAAAATAACTGTTTAAATAATCATTACCTTTATCTTGTGAAATTCAATATGAATTTTTGTCTGGATTAATAACTTCTTTAACATGTTTATTAACAGTATACTCATCAATACTATTCATTACAGTTAAAAATTCTGAAAAATTATAATCCGAGAAATATTGTCCACGATATTCAAACCCATTTTTAACACTACTACGTAACCAATTTTTAATTTCTTGTTCTGTTTGACAAATTGCCCCTTGCAAATAACACGTTGTTTTACCTGTTAAAGAATCCTCTAGTTTTTTCTTAATTGAATTTTCATATAATTCTCGGGCTTCATATTCGTTATAACGAATTTGTCCTTCAATGTTATATACTTTTTGATAATTATAAAACGTACTAGCTGCTTCGTCTTTTGTTAAATAAGCACTGCCATCATTCCCACGATATACCGTAGTTGGTTTTTCATATGAGGCACTTAAAACATCACGCGATAATTCACCACTACTATTAATGACATATTCTCCTGGATTACGAATTGTTTTAATAGTACTAATTGGAAAACGTTCTTGAATATAATCATTTAATTTTGATTGCGTACTAAAAACTTGCCCCTCAAAAAGATAATTATTAGTATTATAACTAAGATTTTTTCTTTGTGCACTACTCATTGCATATGCAACAGCCGCTGTTTTAGTACTAAAATACTTATCATCAAATTGATAGTAAGTTTGAACACTGCTATTTTGACTTGCTAAAATGCATCCTGCTGTAATACCACCCGCACCTAATAATGTAACACTAGAAATCAAACTGATAAAACGTTTTGATTTTCAAATTGGTTTTTGTCCCACACTAAAAATTTTATCAACGATTTCTCGCACAGATAATTTCTTTTTTGCCATAAATATATACTTTTCCCTTTCTTACTAAACGTATGAAATGTTTAAAGCTAACTGCTCATCAATTGTAATATCTGAAGTAATATTACCCATCTTTAATGTTGTTTTAACATTAACTACCAGCATATCCTTATTATATGTTCGTGAATCTGAACCATAAACATAATTCATTGCCTCGTCTGCCTTAATTTCAGAAGTCAAAACCGCCTTTACTAAAGATACATCAATATCAAAATCATCAAAAACCGTTGGCATATAATTAAATATATTTTTAATTATATTATCTTCTCCAATCGAACTTAATAATTCTAAATGACTACTTTCTTGTTCTGATGCTGGAACAAGTAATGCGATTGCAATCTTAACTGGTTGTCCATCAAGGCTTTTTCAATCAATGCTATTTTTAAATTTAACAAAAATAACACTAATCTTTTTAATTTCCTTGATTCGCGCATGCGGAATGGCAAACCCATCTTCTAAACCCGTTGAGATCTCGTTTTCTCTTTTTAATAATGCATTTAACAATAATTCTTTATTGTCAACAATGTTATTTTTGACAGCTATTTCAACAATTTCATTCAAAGCCGCAATTTGCGTTGTTGCTGTTGAATCAAATAAAACATAGTTTTCATTGAAAATCTGTGTCTCCATTAATACTACCTCCTTAGTATATTACTATCTATTATTTTTTGGTTTTAATATAAAATGAATTAATTTAAAATCGGACATATGACTTAAGAATAATACATTCTTCACCTTCTTGTCCTGGTTCAACTGCATATTCATCAATTCCTGCTGGAATGATTAACGCTTCAGCATAATGTAATACACTACAATAAAATGACAGCGGACTAAAACCTGGCGATATAGGAGCGGATAAGAAGTTAAGTTATATTCTACAATAAAATGACAGCGGACTAAAACTTACTAATTTTGTATCTAAAATTAATGAAGGTTATATTCTACAATAAAATGACAGCGGACTAAAACTTCCAATCAAATTCGTGAAAGTTGATTGTGTTTATATTCTACAATAAAATGACAGCGGACTAAAACCAATTGTATTTTCTTTTTCAATTAAATCCTGTTATATTCTACAATAAAATGACAGCGGACTAAAACTAAAAAACAATAACAATTTTAAAAACTTTGGTTATATTCTACAATAAAATGACAGCGGACTAAAACTCAATGCTAACTTCGGCTTTAGCCGGTAAGGTTATATTCTACAATAAAATGACAGCGGACTAAAACAGACATAGCCAAGAACTCAGGGGCCTGACCGTTATATTCTACAATAAAATGACAGCGGACTAAAACTGCTTTTAAATGTAAGGAAAGGAAAGAAAAGTTATATTCTACAATAAAATGACAGCGGACTAAAACAATTAATTTTATTATAATCCCCACGTTTTTGTTATATTCTACAATAAAATGACAGCGGACTAAAACCATATCCACCAATTAATAAGTCGTTAACTTGTTATATTCTACAATAAAATGACAGCGGACTAAAACATTTCCTACCAAAACATAGTTCCCTCAATCGTTATATTCTACAATAAAATGACAGCGGACTAAAACATAAAAGTTATAATTAAGATAAGCTAATAAGTTATATTCTACAATAAAATGACAGCGGACTAAAACCAAATTTTACATTGATAGTAATAGTCTTCAGTTATATTCTACAATAAAATGACAGCGGACTAAAACTTCAGCCATAATACAAACCTCACTCTCTATGTTATATTCTACAATAAAATGACAGCGGACTAAAACTAGCTCAATTACGAGCTATTTTTTTATTATGTTATATTCTACAATAAAATGACAGCGGACTAAAACAAAAGTCAAAAGGAAGGATGAAGCAAAATGGTTATATTCTACAATAAAATGACAGCGGACTAAAACTTATGGCCGATCAAAAAAGAGAGAAGTTATGTTATATTCTACAATAAAATGACAGCGGACTAAAACAAAAAACACATATTTTATGTAATTATTATAGTTATATTCTACAATAAAATGACAGCGGACTAAAACCTATTTCGTCGAACTTAACATTAATAGTAAGTTATATTCTACAATAAAATGACAGCGGACTAAAACTTAATTTTCAAATCAGATTATTAAGTTATTGTTATATTCTACAATAAAATGACAGCGGACTAAAACAGAATCGTAAATTATCAACTAATTGAACGGGTTATATTCTACAATAAAATGACAGCGGACTAAAACGTAGTCTGATTAATCAGATGATAGACAGCTGTTATATTCTACAATAAAATGACAGCGGACTAAAACACGGATTCATATAAAGTTTTGCAATATTATGTTATATTCTACAATAAAATGACAGCGGACTAAAACCTGCAGCTGCAATAATTGCTCTTCAAGCTTGTTATATTCTACAATAAAATGACAGCGGACTAAAACCTCAAATTTATTATACCAAATAAAAAGATTAATTAAATAGTCAACTGCATTTATCAAAAAAAGTTTTTGTTTTATTATCAACAACAATATTAGTATCCAAATTTTTTAAAAATAAATATGTAAAAATAAAATTAGATATCGTTAATTCCAAATGTAATTGTGAATTTTCTAAATTAAAAGCATTATTATCGGATATTTTTAAAGATATTTCATTTCAATAAATAATATGTAAAATAAATAAAATATTATTCTTAATGTAATTATCTTTTTCATAATTAATATCTTCTTCAGTTAATACATAACTCAAATCCTTAACAAAAACTTCATAATTATTAGTTTCTGATTCTAAAAAAGCATATATTGTAATTGTTTTTATTACAATTGAATTTATATTTTCAAAAGAAACTATTTTATTCTTTTTAAGAAATACACTTGTTCAATGTTTTCAAAGAAAAATTAAATAAAATAGGAGCATTTGTAACCATTATAATTAAACTCTTTTCAGTTAATAATCCTTTAATTTCTGTAATTAAATTTCATAGTGATTTAACTGTTCCAAATAATTCTGGTTGATCTAAAATAAAAACTAACGGACGTAATTTATCCTTTATGTCATTATATCGAATTAAAATATTTAATAATAAAATACGAAGTTGATATGAGCTATATTTTGTTGAATCTATTATGGTATGTTCTAAATCATAAATATCAAATTTTAATAATTTATCAACAAGACCTTCAATTGAAATATTTGAAAAATTAGATTTCAAAAATAATGTAGTATTAAGTACTTTATTGTGATCTGAAATCAAATCGGTTTCCATTAAAATCAAGCTAAATAAAGAATTTAATTTCTGTAATAGTTCTGTAGCTTCATTATATTTATCATTGTAAAATAATATCATTAATAGATTTTATTAATTTATTTCGAAAATTAGATGTTTTTGTTAATTTTATTTCTTCAATTAAATCCATTTTTCTTTTAAATAAATAACTTGATAATCTCCAAACCCGACTGCTTTGTCATTAAAATAAAAAGTACTATCTTTACCTAAAAACCCAGAATTTAATTTATTTAATAATCTAGTTTTGCCACTATTATTTTCACCGATAATCATAAGTTTATTATTATAAACTTTAAATATTTTTACTTCTTGATTATTATCTTTAAAACTTATTGTATTATAATTCATTTTATAATTCCAAAACTGTTTTTGTTGTCATATATTTTTCTTGATGGCTCTTATTACCAACTAAAATTTTAATTGATTCATATTGCTTTTCTGTAATGATTAAAATTCGAATATTACCCTTTGGTGGTTTATTTAATTCAATCTTATTATTATTTTTATTTACTTCATCATAATTTAAACATAATTTACAATAAATTGAATATTGAACCATATAATATCCGTTTTTAATTAAAAATTTATGAAATTTATTATAATTTTTAGTATCAATTTTTGTATTATTTGGTAAATCATAAAATATTAGCATTCGCATTTGACGATATCTACTCTCCTTCATCATTCAATTCTTCATCCTCATCTTCATAATCTTTTAATAACAATGTTGGTAATTTTAATAAACTATAATCATTTTCTTTTAAACAAGAAATAAAACTTTTAATCATATAATTAATAGCATTATTGACATTCATAATTCGATTATCAATTTCAACTCTTTCATCTAATAGCTTAATTAACGATATTCTCTGATTGTAACTAAGTTTACCTTCTAACTTATATAAATTTTTAGTAACTCAATAGTCAACTAACGGACGAAATGGTTCAATAAAATCATACGATAAATTATAGGGATTGGTTTTTCCAATATGATGAATTCCAACATGTAAAATTAAACCATATCTTACTAATGTTCGCGAAATACATGATACTAAAATTTTATAACCATAATTAAGTGCTGAATTAATTAAATCATCAGATAAACGAATAAAAGCGCTCCCATATAACGATCGAAAAAACATTTTAGCACTTAAACCCTCTCGATTGGTTCGATCTCCTATTAATGTTTCATTTGCATATCTTTTTAACATTTCAGCAATATCAAAAAAATCAGTTGTGTTTTCAATTACAATTGCTGAATTTCATATTTTCTTTTTAATTATTAACTGCCATAACTTATCTTTTAAATCTTGGGACATACTTATTTGCATATTAAAAACAACATAAGGCTGGAAGTGATTAGATAATGACATTAACAATCCCCGCGGTTCATATATTTCATCACAAAAAATAGCAAAAATATTATATTGACAAATTTTAGCTAATAAATTACAAGAAACTAAAGTATAATTATTTTCAAAAATTATTGAGTTTATTTCAGAAAAAGCAAATAAAATTTCTTGCCCATTTTCATCAGTTACACAAATATTATTATTTTTAATATTAACTTTTTTTGATTTATTAATAATTAATGTACGTCAGGACATTATTATAATTCCATTATTAAAATTAAATAAATAAAACCACCTACGAGAGGTGGTTTACTGGTCTTTATAAGGATGACCCTCCTACACGACTAAGCGTTTATCTTAGCCACTGTCATTTTATTGTAGAATATGAATTATTTTCATAACTCATTATTATAATAACATAAATTTAAAAAATAACAATAAATTTTTTAAATTTTTACAAAAGTAGGGTTTCCTAAAAGATCAATTTGCACTAATTCTAATTCTTTAAATCAATTTGATAATGAATCATAATAATTTTGCTTACCAAATATTTTTTTATTCTTTTCTAGAATAGGAATAAATGCAGTATTTAATAAATTAGCATAAATTGAATTTCCCATTTTTGATTGATAGTACTTATATTCATATTTAGAATCTTTTTGATACCGGGTTAATGAACTTTTATATAATCGTATTCCCCTATTTTTATATTCACTTTTGTTTTTTAAATAATCATTAAATTTAACAAATGCATAATTATATCCCTTTTTTGTTGTACTGTCACTTCAAATATTTAAAAAAGCATATGATGCATTGTTTCAAATTGTCCCTTTACTATCTATAAAGTATTTCTCATTATTAAGAGTATTATTTTTATATAAATCTGGTTCTTTTTTGCTTACTGGCAATTCACTACCCAATAAATCACCAGAACTTTTCTTTTCAATCTTATATGAAGTAAAGGGATATCGGATATTACCCTCCATTGTCTTATTTTGAAGAAGATATTCATCTGGATCTTTAACACCAATGAAAACTGGTATTGCAGTTTTAATTAAATATTCCTCTTTGGTTTTTTTATCAATAATGTTTTGAGAAATAACTTTCTTTTCTAATTCTAATGGCATTCGTTGATCAATAATAGTATTTAAATTATCTATTAAACTATAATGAATACTCTTAGAACTTTGATTTTCCTTAATTGATAAAAGTCTTTTTTCAATGTTTGGAACATAAATATTACTTTTACCTGTTCATTTTTTAATTAATTCATCATATAATTCATTTCACTCTTTATCTGATAATTTATTTTTATAATTAATTAACATTACAATGTCATTTGCAAATTGTACTTCAGAAAAATTATTAAAATTTGAAATAATAATTGCGTCAACAGCATGATGCCATGGTGTAATCTCACGAACTTTTTTCTCTAATCCTCATGGTGAATTTCTTAACCACATTCGTCTAAAGCGAGAAGTAACTGCACCATTAAGCGCTATTACATTAGGAATTGCCAAACCAAAACGTTTTTGAAGAGCAAATTCAATTTTTAATCAATTCATTACATAACGAGTTATATATCTCGTATCATTTAAATTACGAGAAACAAATCCTTCTAAAATTTCATCGTTATCAGTCGGACATAGTAAGTATTCAGCTTTCTTCAAACTAATAGTTTTTTGTGTCAAAAAGTAATTAACTCTATTTTTATATTTTTTATAAACTTCTTCTCCTAATGATTTAATATATTCATTAGCTAAACGATTCCCTTTTTCCTGATTTTCCTTATTAAAAACTAAAACTTTGTTATTAAATGAATCATCTGCCAATTTAGAATATGGAATAATATGATCAATTTGTAAAACATTTGGTTTGGTCAAATCTCCTATTGAAATTTCATCTCCTGAATACATTGATTTTTTATTTTGTTGAATCCACAATTTATATTTTAAAATATTACTATCATTAACAGTAATGCCATTTGCCATTAAAAATTCTTTTGCTTTAGCATTTTCTTTAATATTATTTTCTTGTTTATCAATTAAATGTTTCCGGTCTTTAAATGCCATTCCCATATCTCTTGTTAACTCAATATTAATTTGATCAATATAATGATATTTTGCAAACAAAGCTTTAATCACTTTTCTTGTTTGGTTAATGGCACGAAATACTATTGGGTTTCGTCATAAGTCTGGGTCAATAATTGGGGCAAACATCTCGAATTTTTTATCACCATTAAGATATTTTTGATAACGCTTTTCATATGATTCTGGTAATTCAAAAACTTGCTCTTTAATAAATTGCGCTTGAAATTTTCCATATGGAATTCCCTCTAAAGATCCATTAATTGCTTTTTGCATCCAAGTAAATGATGTTCTTGCCGTAGTTGACAAACTAGGATTTGGTTTTAATAATAAATTTAATTTTTCTTCTAACAAATTAATATTGTGCTTTACTAATCACTGATTTATTGCATTTCTTTTTCTTTCTGGGGTAATATTAGTATGAATAATTTTTCCTAATTCATGATAAATATTATTTTCTAAATTAAATATATCAATTTCTTTTAAAACATCATGACCAAAAACATCTTTTAATAAGTTTAAATAATTAGTTTTTAACTCAATATTTTTATAAGCATTTCCATTAATTAAATTTTTATCATCAATATATTTTCCTAGAATTTCTTTTAGTAATGTCTTACCCCTTTTATTTTTTTCATTATACAAAAAAGAAGTAAGAATTTCATTAATTAGTTCAACATTGCCTTCAATAAATTGACTAATTTTAGAAAGTTCTGAAATAATATGAAATAAATCAAATAAAATTGATGATTTATAACCAACTGATAAATTTGTTAAAAAAGTACATCTACCTTCTAATTGAGTAAAATTTTTTGAAAATTGTTTATTTTTTAATTTATATTTTTCTCTTAATTCCACTTTTTTAGGACCTGGACCATCTTCAAAATCACGCTGACGAAAAATAATTTCTAAAGCTAAAACTCTAATCTCTTCTGTTAAACTTGGATAAAATTCTGCTTGTTTTTTAAGCAATAAATCAATTTCCTTTTTATAATCATCTCTTGCAAAAAGAAACTGAAAATTGGTCTCATTTTCCTTGCCACCTTTATTTCGTACTAAAATTGCTTGTTGATTTTGCGGGTCACGAAACTTTTTATTAGTAATAATTTCTTGTGAAAGTGTTAAACCAGGTTCAATTGTTGCATTTTGAATTGCGGTATCTAATTTTGTTTCTTTTTTCTTAGTGTCGCCATCCATTTCAAATGCAAATTTGTCCTTATATCCGCGTCGATTAGCAACATGAATTAATGATCAAACTAACTCTTCTTGTGTCAACTTTTCTGTCACACCAATGCTTCGTAAAAAATATGGGTTATATAATTCTTCTCTTTTAAAATTTTCAACTAAATTAGTAGCAGCATGCTTATTCATATACGCTTCTAATGATTGTTTATTGATAAAATTAATTTTTTCAAATAATAATATTAAGTCTTTTTTACGAGTTTTTCTTCTTCTAATTAGTCTTCGAGCACTACGTTTCATTCTTCGCATTGTAGCATTAGTAGTACCATCCTTGGGATGTTCAGGTGTTTGAAATAAACGAACACCAAAATCTTCTAAAATTCATTTATCCTCAAAAGTTTGAGCTGTTATTGCTCAACCACAAGATGAAATTCCTAAATCTAATCCTAAAATTAATTTTTTATACTTCATTTTTCCTCCTATAAATAACATAAAAAATATAAAATAATACTTATTTTTTATGTTTAATATTTCATTATCAAATGTATTCTTGTTAAATTATAATAAATAAATTAATAGTTCATCATTGGTCTTCTCACCATATACTTATAGTTGTTCATATGTTTTAAAGTGTATACAATAATTTACCACTTATATTCTTATTATAACGAAAAATATTTTTCATTAAATAAAAAAATACTTTTTTCTTTTCTTCTAAAACTAAAAAGTATTTTAAAATAAATTCCAAAATAAATTATATTCTGCAAATAATTTGATACTTTTCTTAACTGATAGTTTTATGGATTATAATGATTTATGTGTAAAAATTTACACACTCTACACAAAAAAACTTTTGAAAACAAGTTATCAAAGGCAACAATAAATCTCATTATTACAATAACCAAGTTTAAAAATAGAAATTACAATTAGGACCGTAACCTCTATTCTTAAGTTAGTTTAATCTTTTCTTGAAAAAGAATTTACTACTTGGTCAAGATTTTGAGTAATAAAAGCACCTTGATTAAGCTAATCAAGGTGCTTTTATTTTGGTTTTATTTTAGAAGATGGTTTTAATAGTTAAACATTATTGTTTCGTGCAAGAATATTTGCCTTTCATAAGTCAATCTTCAGAAACTTTGCTAAAATTTTTTTGAAAACATTAACATATGGCCCGGAAATAAAAATAAAGGCCATTGTCCCAAAACTAAAATTAGTAAATAAAAAGTTTCATTTATCATTATTCAACGGTAAGAAAACTCAGAAAATAAACCCTGGAATAACCATCATTACATCTAATAAGATCCGCGCAACCGGATATTTTAATTTTGTTAACTTAATAAATGCTTCACAAATATGATTATAAGGACCATATCATGTCTTACTATAAATTCAAATTGCTAAGCCAAGACAATATAACGAAAAACCACCTAAAAATAATCATGCGGCAATTCCCCCAGAACTTTCAGCTCATTGTTGAATCCGAACCGCAGAAATAATATATTGTCAATTGAAATGAATTAATAATGGTAATAGTCAAGCTAAAACTAAATCACCAAGAATCATAATTGTAAACTTAACTCAAATTTGGCGATCCTTTGTGTTTCGATATGCTTTAATATTTACAATTAACATAAAGATAATTGTAAAAAAAACTAGAATTAAAAAGTACATTCATAAAGCTAATGCATAATGCGCAGTCAGCACCGTATCTTGGAGATGACCATTAGCATAGTTACCATACATTAATGCTAACAAAGCAAAAATCGTAAAATCAATTTGACTAGCCCCAGTACTAGTTGGCGCATAAATTGCAATCCCTAATGATGTCAAATAAATTCCAACAAAAAACAAAAAACCTTGTAGCAAAAAAATATGTCATAACTGCTGTCATTGCTGTTTCATCTTATTAAATCATTTTTTCATAGTGTCATCAATAGCTTTCTTTCTAGCACTTTAATTGTACTAAGTAAGACAGTAAATACAAGATTATTTAAACTAAAAAGTAGTATTTTTGGTTTAAAATACTACTTTTATTGCTAAATTAGAAAGTTATAAGAGGTATAAAGTTAATATAAAAATAATATTGTTATGAAGTTAACAATTAAAGAACTTTTGTACTTCACCACGTAATGAAGTTAATAATAAGACGGGAAAAATAACACCAGAAAGAAAAGAAAGAGCTAAAAAATATGAAATAATACTAACATATAACTGCACTTTTTTATTTTTTGAATTAAGTGCAAGTAACCCTAACCAAAAGGAAGTTAAGCTTGCAATAAAAAGACTGACAATTGTTAGAAATGTTTCTGATGACATTTTTGTTATTGTTAACTCGACCTTTTTTGTTATAAAAAAATTAAACCCTGATGGTAATAAAATAACATATAGTAGTCATACTATTATTACCAAATTAAAAATTCACAGCCCGTGCCGTCCAACTTTATTATATTTATTGTTATAATTTTGTAGATCAAAAGTATAACTTTCTTGACAACTAGGGTCAAGATATAATAAAAGACCCGGAAAAAACATTACCACGGAAGGAAGCACACTAATCAAAATCACGATTGGCCGAATAAATTTTGCTTTTTTAGTTCTAATGCAAAAAATAACAAGGTTACAAATAAAACCAAAAAAAGTAAAACTAACCAAAATCATACAATATGCTCATAATAACGAATAATTAAAATAATAACTTGTAATTTCACCACCATCTGTTGTTGCTATTTGATAGAACAAAAAGAATGGAAAAATTGCTAAAACACTAACTTGATAAAGTCCTATTATTCACATGCCTCATAAGAATAATTTATAATTTTTCATTCCGATAATTCTTTGTTATTAACGATGTGAAAATCAAACTGGAGTCACTAAATAAAAATGAACTATCATGCCATCGTTGGTGTCTCAATCATTTCCAATTAAACTTAATATTCCACTAGCAATCGCCATAATTGTTCCATAGGGTGTTTGGGCTAATCCATCAGCAAAAATACTAGTAGCATTGCCCCCATTGGTTAATAAATTATAGACTTGATCACATCTTCATTTGGCAATGTGTAGTTTTCAATATCCAAACCAATATCACTTTGCTTCTTGCATAAATCCATTTTGTCAACCATAACCAAGGTCATTAACAAAATATGGAACATCAGCATTAAACTTCAGGATACCTACCTGGTCCATTACTTCTAAATAAGTAAGATATTCATTACTTGTTAAAAGTTGATAGGCCACTGTACTTCATAACGATTGATTTAATTGTTGACGATCAATTTTAATTTTATTTTCTATTTTTCTAATTGCAGTTAATAAATTATTATGTTGTTCAACACTAATTAAATTATCATTCTGCATTGTCTTTTGAACAGAAGTTATCTTACTTGTTGTTAGCGCCATCCGTTGCTTTGGTTCTATTTCTTGTTTATGAAAACTCTCATCTGTTATATTAATTGTTAGGGTTGTTAATGAAATGATACTAAAAAGCATTAATAACTTTTTCATTATTAAACTTCCCTTCTATTTAAGCTTGATATTATTTTTTAAAGACTTAAACAATTAATAAACAATTATCATAATTTTTTCTTATTTTTATTGTAGCATAAAAAAATAATTCTTATTGAATTAATCAATAAGAATCATCATAATTTATTAAATCAGCAAGTTCTTTTCTGCAAAATTTAAATCTCATTTTTTAGCAAAAGCTAACGTTTTTTGTTGATATCCTTTTTGATCAACAACAAGCGCGCCAGTATGTTCTGCCTTATTAACTAAAAAGATTTCACTCTTTTGACTTTCTTGTTGTTGTAAATAATGCATCACAACGGAATTATGATACTTTACAAAACTATCCTTGGTTCCATGAATAAATAAAATTGGTAAATCTTTTATTCGTTGATTCTCTTTTAATAAATTCATATGTTTTAAATTTGTTTTTGAATGCTTACGAAAATTATGATTAATTCCCAACGACATTAATCATCACGGCAACTTAACATATTTTCGTAAAAAAGCACGAATTTGTTGCACTGGTTGCGAAAATGGACAATCAACAATTAACCAATCAATTTTATTTTCATAATAAAACTGATGAGCAAATCATAATGCTGTTGATGCCCCCATACTAATCCCAAAGACACCAATCACCCTTGGGTTTTTATTTTGTTTTAACCATGTAATTAAAAAGTTTAAAATAATTGAATTAGTAACACCTAAATCAGATTTATGCCCATAAGTATTCCCGTGTGCATAAGCATCAAAGGTTAAAATATTATATCCCGCTTGATAAAAGTGATAAATATTTCGTAAGCCAATATATTTATTTCGTTTAAAACCATGTAATCCAACAACTCATTTATTAGAAGTTGGATGTTCTAACATTAAAGTACTAATTTTATTATTATTAAACTCAATAAATGATTCTTGTAAATGACTTTTATTAATAACAAAATTTTGTAATTTCTTTGCTTTAACATCAGCTTCTAATTGTTGTAAAGTATTTAATTCAACATTATTTTCATCAACCCCACTTCGTTTATACTTAAAAAGATATGGGACAAATACTTTTGAACAAATAAAGGATAGTAATAAAACAATTGGGAAAAAAATAATTACTAAGACAACTTTAAAAAAAGTATAATTATATTGTCTTAATTTTCGTAAACTTTTTTTATAATTTGCCTCCATTGTTCCACCACCAATATGTTTAATATTTAATATATAATCATTAATTATACAACAAAAAGAAAAAAAACTTAATTAAATTAAAAATTTAATTAAGCAATTTTACTTTGTTAACCACTTTATTTAAGATTATTTTTATTAACATAATAAAAATAGCAAAAAGATTTATTAGACAAATACATTGAATTAGAATTCTCGTTTGATTCTTTACAGATATTTCTAAATCAATCATAAAAGAAAGATTTATCTGCATTAATCAAATTAAAACTATAAAACTACCAATAATTGATAATAACAAATGAACAAAATTATAACTTGCAAAAAAGATTGGCTTATTATTAAAATTAGCTGGAATAAGTTCCTGTAAGGGATAACCTAACAAGGTTCAAAAATTAATATAAAATATAACAAAGTACGAAATTACAAAACAATATCCACAAAATAATGACAGTCACATTATTAATTTTCAAAACAATATTTGTGTTGTTTTAAATTTAACTATATTATCAAAATTTGAAATTTGATAAATAGAATTAACATATTGTTTTAAATAAGAATTGTTTTTGCACTTCAAGCTAAAACAAAGTTAATTATATAAAGTAAAAATAAAGTGGCAATCATTAATACAAAAATTTTATTTATAAAATGATAATCTAAAAATAATAAAATTGGTGTTAAATAAGTAATTACAAAAATATCAAAAATTTGTTTATAAAATCATTTTTCTTGTTTTAATTTAATAAAATAATTAATTCCTATTACTAAATTTTGAAATCGCTTTGGTACTAATCAATATCAAATATAACTTTTATAAAACCGGATGCTCTTTTTACAATAAAATATTTAAAATATCAATCAATAATATTAATTAGTATTGCAAATAAAATACTGATTAAAATATAAACTAAAAATGTTAAAATTGTAATTTTTACTGTAAAAAAAATGATTATTTGAAACAAAATTATTATAATTAAATTTAATCAAAAGCGCATTAAAATACTATCTTTAACTAAAGCAGAATTTGATTTTATATTCATTATTGATCTCAACACCCTGTCATAATTCCCACTCATAGCATTCTAAATATAATCCCTTTTTTAACTCAAAATTGACGTCCTAACAAACAACCAGCAACTTGTGTTCCCAAAACACCTGCGGCAATTAAACCAATTTTAGGAATTAATAATATCTTAGGAAATTTTATAGCAAGATAACTTATTACGTATCCTCCCATTTTTGTTACTGAAATTCCCGTAATACTATCTCTTGCAATTGCATAACCATGTTTATTTAAAGTAAATTTAAAACTTTCTCAAGTAATTCATCATTTAAATCCTCATCAAAAAGTTTCAAATGCTGTTGTCTGACTTATGTTAGCATCTTGTTCTAGCACCTGATATATTCGTTGTCTTTGATAATTTATAAATGCTGTTATTATTTCATTATTATTTGATTTTTGTAATTCAGGTTTTTTAATTAAGAATATTTTAATTTCATTAATTAAATTTTCTAAAAAAAGTGGAAATAATTTATCTTCAAAATTATTTAAATAATTCTTAGCAATATTTTTGTCCTTATCAATAACTTTGTTAGTTTCTACAATATTTAACGGAGCAACAACACCTATTGTTGCTACACTTAAAATACATAATAACTTTTTCATTATAATAATCTCCTTATAAATTATTATTATTATTATTATCTAAATTTTATTATTTAAATTATTAATGTAGAATTCTCATAGTCTTTAATTTAATATTATCATTTATTTATTTTAATACTCATTATTTTCAAAAAGCATTATAATTAAACTAAAAATTTTACAGGTGATTTACCAAATTTTGTAAAAATTCTTTCATTTGTAAACCACCCTATTTAAAATTATTTTTATTAATTTACTTAGCATATTCTTGTTCTTTTCTTTTAAGATACTCTTCAATATCATGTTCCTTTTTATATTCTAACTTTTTATTATAAAACTCAGATCATGCTCTTGCATATTCATCCACATAAATTAAACAAGAGATATAATTTATACACGTTTTTTTAGCGGTTGCAGCATTTTTAAATTCAAAAGAAAAGCCTTCTTTATTTTTATAAATTTTAGTTTCTAGATTATGCATACATCAAATTTTTTTTGACATAAAAAACAACATTTTATGAAATTGATATATTTCCAATAAATCAGTAAAGTCTTTTGTTTCCTCTAAGATATCTAATATAATTGCCTGTAATGGCATATTTAAAAGCTTTAAAATTTTATTTACAATATTTCTAATTATATATACAAATTTAAAGAAATTTATGTTACTATACGTACTATTTATTTTATTAAATAACTTTTCATCATATGTTTCTTCTAACTTGCTACTATCTTTAAAAATATAATCAGAGTTCTCAATTGAAAATATTGGAACTATATCAATTTTAATTTGATCTTTTCCCAAAATTTGTATTGATTTATTTTTGTTTTCTATTACTTTGTTTTCTTCAATATTTTTTTAAAAAAATATAGATACTTTCTTTTATTTTTTTAAATTTTTAATATCCAATTTACTTTCATTATATTTTATCAGAATGTCTAAATCGTTATCTTTCCAGTTCTTCTTAAAATAAACAGTTTTTGTTTTTATTGAACCTTTTAATTCTATTTGATCTTCAGAAATAAAATTATTTTTAGTCAAAATAAGTTTAATACTCTTAAATTTTTTTAACATTTTTTCATAATTAAAATCAAATTGATTTATTTTTTTGAGATTTTTATATAAACATATATAATCCATAATCTTATTCTCCAACTATCTTTAACATTTACCTTATATACATAAATAAGTGCTATTTAAATTAATGTAAAATTCTCATAGTCTTTAATTTAATACTATCATTTATTTATTTTAATGCTAATTATTTTCAAAAAGCATTATAATTAAATTAGATAACCTTACCAAAAATTATCAAAAAATAATATTAATTAAAATGTTTGTTAATAATTCTTAGCAAATTATTTGCAAATATATTATTTAATATTTATAAAGGAAGGAATTTATTTATGTTAATTGCACATCGAGGCTTTCGTAGTCCCACCGGAGAAAACCGTATGGTTGATTTTATTAATGCATTAAAAACTTGTCCTGGCGTTGAATTTGATATTCGTATGACTAAAGATCGTCAAATTATTATTTTTCATGACCATAATTTTAAAAGAATTGGCAATGTGAATAAAACTGTTCGTCATTTTACCTATCAAGAAATTAAAGAACTTGATTTTTTTAAAAAAAATCCGAAATTTTTGCCACCCTTATTTATTGATGATTTTATTAATAAAATTGCTAAACAATATCAAATAATTAATGTTGAAATCAAACCAGATCGTTATAATGAACAAGAATTTAATTTAATTAAACAAGCATTGTTACTACTGCAGACAAAAACAAAAGCAGAAATTATTGTTTCTTCGTTTGGCTATGAAGCTTTAAAATTTATTAGTAATTTGCACAGTCCTTTGAAAAAAGGTTATTTAATTGAGAGTTTAAAAGATATTGATCAAACATTAATTACCAAGTTTGATTATTTGCATCCATCAATTGCAATAGCAAAACAAAAAAAGAATGTTGCTCTTATTAAAAACCTTAATTTACCATTAAATATTTGAACTTTTAAAAATGCAAAGGATCTTAAAATTATTAATAATTTATATCCCCCCGATTTTATCCATAGTTATATTAGTGACATTGCAACCTTAAATCCTACCTTAAAATAATATTTTATTTTGAAAGGAGACAAAATGAAAACATCAGAACAACAACAAAAAATTAGTATTAAGGTAATATGAATTATTGCCATTTTAGCACTAGCTGATGTCTTAGTAATGGCAGTGCCATTTTACTTAAAAAACGTTATTTCCTCGGTAAAAATTTCACAAGGATTAGGAATTAGCGCATCACAGTTTTCACAAGCTAATGCTATTTATGGATATGTAGCATTATTAAGTTATTTTGTTGGCGGTTATTTTGCTGATCGCTTTAATTTAAAAAAATTAACGTTAATTGGTTTAGCTGGGATTGGTGTTGTTAGTATTTGATATGGTTTAATCCCTTTTATTACTAATGGCAAAATTATTCAAGTTTATGTTATTTTTTCCTTATGAAGTTTTATTACTTGTTTTATTTTCTGAAGTGCACTATGAAAATTGTTATCAGAACAAGGAACCCCAGCTGAAAACGGCAAACTAAATGGCATTCATGGCAGTTTAAATGGATTAATTGGAACCGTTTTAATTGCAATTGCTTATTTAGTTTTTTGATTATTTGAAAATGTTTGAACCGAATCATTAGGACATTGAGCTTTTAGTACTCTTGTCTTTATTTTTTCGGGATTAATTTTTATTAATTGTATTTTATTATGAAAGTTTGTTCCTAATCTAAATCACAATTCAAATCAAAATAATAATTTTGATATCAAAGAATTAGGTAAAACACTAAAAAATTTTAAATTATGAATTGTTACCTTATTAATTATGGGCGTATATATGTACCAATCTGGCTTAAGTGTTTTTGTAACCTTTATGCAAGATGCTTTAAAAATTCTACCGATTATTGTTGTTGTAGCAGGAATTTTACGAACATATTTTTTCCGGTTTCTCTTCAGTGCTCCGGCTGGTAAACTAGCTGATCGTACCCAAAAATATATTTTATTTATTGTAATTGGGTTAAGTTTAGCATCAATAATTACCATTACTGCAATTAGTTTACCTGGTTATTATGAAACCTCATTTGAACAAATGTCATCAACTTGAAAAATTGTTATTCAAGTTTTAATTGTGCTTCTCTATTTAACATTAGGAATTATTTGTTGATCATTAGTTACAAACCGTTGAGCAACAATTTATGAAATCAATATTAGTCAAAAAGAATACGCCGCTTCTGTTGGATTAATTTCATTTATTGCTTTTTCACCTGATGCTTGGTTTTGACAAATTGATTCAATCCTATTAAAAAAATATGGAACAGAAGCTGGTTATCTAACTAATAAATTAGCAAACCAAATTAGTTTAGCAATTATTACGGCGATTGGCCTGTTTGCTGCATTAGCAGGCATCTTATTATTGTTAATCTTAAAAAGAGAAAAACATTACAACCAACAAGAACAACTTGCCACTCTTTAATTTTAAAAATAAAAAGAACTGTTAACAGTTCTTTTTATTAAATAACATTTATTTTATTCTTTTTCATCTGGTTCTTGTAAATCCCCTTCTGCTTGATAAGCTTCTTGGCGAATATGCTTAGCATCCTGATAATTTGGATTATCTTGATGATTATAAATTTTTTGATTACGAATTAAATAACAATCTAATTCAGTTTGAATTTCTTTTACGACATAATTTCAATCATCAGTTACCATAAAAGGAGCATCTAACTCTGCTTGTAACTGGGGATTTGTTTTTAAGCGAGCTTGATATTTTTTTCAATAGTATGTGTAATACCAAATAATAGCAAAACTAATCATTCCAACAATATAAGCAATTTCTAATGTATTTGAAACAATTGTTGCAATTCCTTTTGACGCATCAGTATTTAACTGATTAATCGCTTTATCATATGAATGTCCTAAATCAATAAAGAATTGCACAAATTGTCAAATTAAGAAAACCAAGACTAATGACCAGGCAACCATTTCTCAAACTTTTACGCGCATTTTTTTCGTAAATCCTAATTTCAAGGCAACCATTATTACAAACGAATAAATAATAATCATAATTAATGATGCTTCACCAGTAATTGCAGCATATGAAAAAACAGCATTCCCACCCGTTGCCCCCTAAATAATATCGGGGATAAATAACCAAATCATAGCAAAGATGAAAGTAATTACTAAGTTTAAAAACGAAGCTTTAAAGGGAATTCCATCCTTATTTAATTCTTTATATTTACTTGGCATTAAACCTTCGACAGCAAATGGTTCTAAAATTGCTCCTGAATATAAAGCATTTTGCATTCCCACATTTGCTTTCAATGAAATGGTACAAATTAACATAATAATTACACCAGCATAATAAATTCATTTCCCAGTATGATTACCTAGTAATCGAAAAATCTGTAAATTTGGATTATTGGTAAATGCTCCGGCAACTGCTCCTAACATTAAAATTGTAACAATAACATAAAAGACAATTGCTAAAGCCATCGTTCAAATAATACTACGTCCAATATTACGTTCCGGATTACGAACATTTTTCCCAATTGTGGCATATGTTTCAAATCCTAAAAAGAAAAAGAAACACGAGGTAAAAGCAATGGAAAAATTAGTTGGATTTAAAGTAGTATACTTTGAACTGGCATTCACATCTCACGCTGAAGTTCCATTAATCGCAAATAAAGCAATCAATGCAATAATTAATAATCCTGTTGAACCTCATTTAATATAACTAGAAGCATTTAAATAACGTTTTAATAAGCGCATTCCTAAAAATAAGGTACATGATACTAACATATAAACCATAATTCCAATTGCATCTCAAGTTAAGTTTGCTCAATTCCCTAACATATCTTTGGTATCAAGAAAGGTTCCTGAACCAACAAAGTTTAACCGAATCATAGAAACAATTTGTGAAGTCACAATAATTGGTAATGTTGTATATTGTAAGAATGAAATTAATCATCCTCAAAATTTCCCAAAGTTTGTTCGAACATAAATATAACTAGCACCATTCCCGGCAGGGTGCACTTGTGATAACTTATTAAATGCTCATGCACAAGTTCCCGCTACTAAACCTTCGACTAAAAAGATTCAAATCATATTCATTCCTAAAAACTGTCCAGTTTGGTCAGCTTCTGAAAACATCATTGTGGCATAAACTGAAGTAAAAGCAATTCCACAAGTATAATTAAATCCTAATCAAACTAATTCTGACAGACTAAACTTCTTGCTCTGGGCAACCGTCTTCTGTTGTTCTTTCATTTTTTATAGCCTCTTTCCTAGTTTTTTCAAAATATAAAAATATAATATCGTTTTTTCAATTATTTTTTAACAAAATCATCATTTTTTTAATTATAGCAAATAATTTGTTAAAGATTACTTAATAATTAACAAATTATTTTCCAAATAAAGGTTACTTAACTAACTTTTTTGGGCCTTTGTTGTTTTTTTCAATTGCCGTAAGTTATGAGCTTCAATTAAAGTAATATTTGTTACTTTTTCATGCCCATTAAAAATAATTAATCCCGTAATTAAACAAAAGACTGGTCCAACAATTCAAATTCAAGTAAAGAACATTAAGACAATCATTAATAACGCCCCAGCAATTCGAGCTCCAATTCGACCACGCATAGCATAAATAAAACAAATAACAAAACCAATTAATGCTAAAATGGAAATAAAAATAAAGGCAATTAAGACGCGAGCGTCAATTCTATAGTGATTAATAATTTCAATCCCCGTGACTGCGTCAAAAAAATCTTCAACGAGCGTAGAATAACTAACATACAAAATATTAATAACAATATTAAAACTTAAAACAACAATACCAATAATAAAACCAGTAATTGTAACTTTATTAGTTCGCATTACATATTGAATTGGAACAATTTTAACATTTTTATTTCGATAGTAACGGAAGTACAATAAATTATTAACAAAAATGTAAAAATATTGTAATGATACCGCAACAACACATATGACAACTAAGGCAGTTGCAACCATAATATTACCGCCAGACTGGAAGTAATTTAAGAAAAAATATGGAAATAATGTGTTCGGATCTTTTCCATCTAAATGACGATAAGTTCCTCGTAAAATAATAATTGTTAAATACAATACCATATACAACATAATTAGTCATAAATATTTTTTATGATGTTCTTCATAATAGTAATAATGATCACCAGTTGTTAAAACGTAACTAGTAATCATCGTTACAGGCATAATTAAGTGCAAAATAATTGTTGCAATTCAATGATAAGGACGATATTGTTGGGCTTGATCTTTTTGTCCAACAATTCCAACTCAAAAAACTAACATTGTAATAGTAATATATGTTGTAACTGCTAATTGAATAATATAATGTGGTTTTGTATTTTTAAATTTTGATTCAAATAAATATAAGAAAAAATATAAGGCAACAATATAATTTGTTTGTGTTGTAAAAAATGAATAATAATTTGAAACCCGCTCGCCATAACCTAAATGAGCAAATTTTGGTTGGGGATAATAAATTGCCATTATTAAATCAAGTAGTAAAAACAAACTCAATAAAATTAACGCTGCTAAACGTAAATAAAAATGTACCCGCGGATTCCATTTAAACATGCCAAGACTCCTTCATAGTCAGTATAATACATACATTGTAGTCTCTTTTGTCCTAATTCACAAGTAAATATCATTAAAAAAGTAAAAAAAATTATAACACAAAATAATAAATTTATAATTTATAATTGTCAAAAAATATATTAACTATGTAAAAAGAACAGAAAAAAACAATTCTTGTTTTTTATTTTTAATTTTATTGCTAAATAACAATAAATCTTAACAAAAAAACTTTTTATGTTTGTAAAAAGTGATAAAATTATATTCAATAAAGAGGAGGATTTAAAATGTTTAATTTTAACAATGAAAAATTAAACCAGTTAATTGTGAGTTATATAAATTACAACATTGACCCTAAGCATGATAATGATTTACAAATAACAAAGTTTGATAACAGTAATTTATTTTACCAAATTGATACTCGTCAATTAAAAAATAGTACTAATGGTGTTGTTAGTTTCCATTTAGCAACATCAGAACAATTCGCCAAAGCGGGGGAAATTATTGATGAATTTTATTCAGAAAAAACACCATTCATCTGATGCACCGTTACAATTGATAATAATCAAGGGGAACGATCATTTTTTGAAAAAAGCGGATTAAGTCATTTCCGCACTGGAAATGGGATGTTACTTGATTTAACAACCTTTACCACAACAGTGCAACTATTAGAAAATGAAAAATTCATTGCAGCAACCGATTTAACAGCCCTAAAAGAAATTAATGATACTAAACTTACTAGTGCTAATAATCTTAAAATTGTTAATGATGATGAGTTACCATTAAAAGATCTACCAACACCGACAAGCACAGCAGCCCTAGATCAAACTTATAACCTTTGTTATATTGCCACATTAACCAAAGATGATATCCCTGTTGTAACTGGTATTATTTATTTTGAAGCAGCAATTGCTGTCATTGGTGAAATTGTAAGTTATGATGATGAGCATCCTAATGATGAGAAAAAAATGTTAAACCATTTATTAAGCCAAGCACAAAAAGCAAAATATCAAAGCGTTGGGATTGTTGCCCCAATTGATAAAGTACCTCTATACCAAGAACTTGGTTTTAAACCACAAGATTTATATTTCAACACTTATGTTATGCATTACTCAAAATAATGCATTTTTATTTACACTAAAAAAGTAAACGCTAATTAGCGTTTACTTCTTATTTTAAAAATGATTTTCAGTTGGAATTAAATTTTGTTCCAGCGCATCACGCATTAGAAATGGTTTATTATGCCCAGGTAAAACCTGTCATATTGGTTCTAAATTTGTGATGCGACGTAATTCTGTTACAAAATAATTATCATTACACATTGCTCCCGTATACCCAGGACTTGTTTTATCAGGCATTAAACTGGCCCCTGTTGTTACTAAGTTTAATGCTTTAATTCGTAACATTTGTGTTCCCGCAGTATGACCAGGAATATGGAAGATTTCAATTTGATAACCAATTTCTTCCACAACTGTGTCGCCACTTAATGGAACAAGATTTGTTAATGGATAGACAATTCCTGGTCCTAGAATTTCACCAGTTGCGTCATCAACTTTATGTTGTGATAATAATCGTAAATCAATTTTTTGAATATAAATTTTTAAATCTGGACATTGTCGTAATACTTCATCAATTCCATCATAGTGATCAATATGACCATGGGTAATAAATAAAGCTTTTAAGGTCAGATTTTTTTGTTTAATATATTCGATTGCATCTTTTGTCGCATTGGAAGCATCAATCATAATTGCTTCATTTTGATCATTAATGATTAAATAAACATTCTGATTATCATAAGTTGCATCTACAAAATTCTTCATTTTTGCCATTAGTAGTTCTCCTTTGTCTTATTCTTCGGTTTCGGTAAACTCTTCAATAAAGTACGAGTTTTTCTCAATATAATTCAATAAATCTTCAATTAAAAACAAAACATCATTAATATTATCATGGTCTAGGCCTTTAATTTTACTAATATTCATAACATATAACTTTTGCAATAATTCATGCCCATTATCTTGATTTTCAAGACGATATCCAAATCAACGGGCAATCCCTAATGCAGCACCACCTAACAAATGGCTTAAGAAAGATTTAACATTAGGATTATCAATATGTTTGTCATAAAAAGTGGTGCGGATATAATTAATTTTAATTACTTCAGAAATAATTGTTAATAATAAATTAGTATAATCAGTAATCGTAATAATGTTTTCACCATAAGCTTGAATTTCATCATCAATTTTAACAAAAACATTCATCACACCTTTATATAATGCTTTAAAAGAAACAACATCTTTTAATTCATTATTATTGGGAACCATATCATGATAACGGTCAAAACCAATTTTTGTGCCTCATACTGCTGCTAAATAAATGCTCTCAAAAACTTCTTGTGTTGGACGATATCATTTAAAACGTAAAATAATTTTTGGATCAACAACCCCTGTTTCTTTTGTTAAAGTTTGCTGTGTTAATGCCATTGCTTCCTTATAATTTAATTTTGTGTCTTTTTTTGCTAATACTTTTATTACATATGTTTTCTCCATAAAACTTCCTTCATCCTCGTAATTCTATTCTTTTGATATTATACCATTTTTCCCAGAAAAAGTCTTGTTCTCAAATAAAATAAAAATCCGTCAAAGACGAATTTTTATTTTATTTGAGAACAGTAAACACTAGTTAGTAAATGAGAACTGACGTACACTATAACGCATTTTCCCAGTAAAATCATTAAGATTTTTTCGGTAAGTAATGATAACTGATTTAAAATTGTCCAGATTAAATTCAGCATTAAATCTTTCTGCTAAATCGTTTCATACTACACATTGCACTTCTTCACCATTATCTAAAACTCAAAATTCACATAAATCTCTTGTTTGGCCGTCTTTACTAGTTACTGTTTTTAAAGTAGGTTGTTTATCCGCCAATAAAAACTTTTCATCGTTAATAATATCATCAGCTCTTTTGGTAAATTTTTGATTCGGTCTATTATTATACACTTTTACGGTCCTCCTTTCTCTTATTCAAATGAATACTTAAAAAATCATACCTTATATTTTAATTGAAAAAAAGAAAGATTTATTATATTGTCATATGAACAAAACCATTATATCATTAAAATAATTTTAAAGAAAATTATTTTGCAAAAGGTTTATCTTTTTCCGCAAAATCATCGTTTAATAACTATTGAAAATGTTGTTTTTTAGCTCTTTTTTTATCTGCTATTCATTTTTTTAAATAATACAGCGGATAACCACTTAACATTACGCCCAATACAATAAGACAATTCCATAATTCTCACATATTTGCTGTAACCATTGCATAATAGTACATTGCTAAAATTGAACCAATAAAAGTAATTGTACAAGAACTTAAAGCTAAAATAACCAAAATAATAAAAAGTGGTTTTTGATAAAGTGGTTGATAATTAGCATCTTTCTGTCGTAAATATATTAAACTAAGCATTGTAATAAATTTTAAAACACTAACCGCAATAATAAAATAATTTGTGACATTAAACAATGATGTTCATAAAATGTAAATAATTGCTAAGCTTACTAAAAACAGGATGGCTAAATATGGCATATTAGTCCGCTTGGTTGTTTTTTGAAAAAATCCAAAAAAATCCTTTTCTTCACTCATTTTAAAAATTAATCGTGAGTGATAAACTAAAAATGAATTTAATGATCCCACAAAAATAAAAATTGCTAAAATCGAAAACAAATAATTTAAAAATGGTGGAATAGCTGGATTATTACTAATCGCATAATATCAGACATTATTAAATCCCGTTGGGCCTAACCATTGTTGTGGTTTATTAATTGTTAATAACCCAATTGCTAAAATAATATATAATAAAATAATAGCAATCGTGGCAGTAATCATTGCGCGGGGAATATTTTTGCGAGGATTAATCACTTCACCACTAACATAAGTAATCGCTTCCATACCAGAATAAGCAAACATGGTCATTGCTGTTGCTGGTAATAATAAAAATGATGAAAGATAAATTTGACTTAAATTTTTCTGGATTGTATCATCTGTAAAACTAGCAGTATTACCATAAACCATCGCAATAACTAGCACTAAAGCAATGGGCAATCCTTTTAATAAAGCAAAAATAATTTGTGAATAACCACTGCTTTTTTTAACAAAAACCTGCATAATAACTAACACTAATAAAATTATAATTCCAAACAATTTACCATATCATTCGTTATCTAACTTTAATAATGTAATTAAAATATTACCCAATGCTAAGCAAGCTGTCGCAACAGCTGTCGCACTAACAAACAACACCATAATTCAACCAAATCAAAATGAACAAGCATTTCACTTTGCACGCTTAATTCAATAATAACTTGTACCGTTTTCAGGATAAGAAGTAGCTCCTTCAGATAGTAATAACATTTCTGGTAAAACTAATAAGCCCCCTAAAATTCAAGCAACAATAATTAAGATAGGGTTAAACTGAGCTTGAAAAGCAACTTGCCCAAACGAAACTAAAATTGAAGAACCTAATGTTGCTGAAATTGCTAACGCTAAAATTTGTCAAAAGCCATATTTTTTTTGTAATTTCATTCTTATTTCCTTTCTTGTTGGATTAAAAATGCTTTAATTGCCGCAATATAAACTTGATGCCCCTTTGAAATTGCTTCAACATGGTTAACGTTTAATAATGATAATAGTTGACTTTGTCCGGGTCGTTCATATTTGACTTTTCTTGTAAAAAATTCTTTACTCATAAAATAAGGAACAAAATCATCATGATCACCATGGAAAATTAACATTGGAAAATCTTTTAATCGTTTCGCTTGTTTTAATAAATTATATTTTCGTAACTTAAAACCAATTTCGTTCTTAAATTTCTTTGTTAAACCAAAACTAATTAACCACCACGGATGTTGATAACGATATTGCATCACATATCGAAATTGCACTAATAAATTGCTAAAACCACAATCACTAACTGCTCAATGCACAAGTGGATTTTGATAACCTTCATCAATTAAATATTTTGTTAAACAAGCAGCACCCATACTATTTCCAATTAACCCAATTTCTTGCGGATGATAATTAGCTTGAAGTCATTGAATAACATCACTTAAGTTTTGTGCATTCAAGTAACCAATCCCAGTATAATTCCCCCCACTTAAACCATGAGCAACACTGTCAAAAGTTAAGACATTATAACCTTGCTGATAAAAATAAAATACTTGTCGCAGCCCTAAATACTTGTTTTCTGTTCAACCGTGTAAACCAATTACCCATTTGTTTGAATTAGAATGTTGTAAATAAAGGATACTAATTGGGTCTTGATGCTGATTTAAAATTGTTGCAGTTTTCATGGCTGCTATTTCTTCTGTACTAAAACTAAAATTAAATTGATCTAATTTTTTGGCAATAACATCTTGCTGATATACCGCAAAACTATTAAAATCAAATGTTGTTGCGTCAATTGTCATTAACCCACTACGTTGATATGTTTGAGTAAATGTAAAAAAATCTTTAACATATTTTTTTGATCAGAAATAAACTAACGGAAATAATACTATCATCCCCAAGAGACGTCATCAATTAAAACAAAATTTATGATAACCATCATTTAACGTTTTTTTATGCGGGGTTTTTTCAATTACTTTCATTTTTTTAATCCTTTTTTTGAAATAATATTCTTACTGTAACAAAAGTTTTGCGCAAAAACAATTTAAAATATCATTTTTTGCTGAAAAAAAGTTAGCATAATGAAATTTATTGCTAACTTTAATAGCAACGATTTCTTATTATGCTCCAAAAACTATCGTTTCAATTACTTTGGCAATTCCATCATGGTCATTATCTTCAGCTACCAAATTAGCAATTCCTTTAACATCATCCGGAGCATTCCCCATTGCCACACCAATGCCAGCTCACTGTAACATTGCAACATCATTATGTTCATTACCAAACGCCATCACATTCTTAGCTTTTAACTGGTATTTTTGACAAATTTGTGCAATACCACTCGCTTTATTAATATGACGACTAGTAACCTCTAACGCCGAACGATCACCACGGATTTCTTGTGAAATTTCAATTTTATCTTTTCACTTTGCAACAAGACGATTAATATCAGAAGTATAACTACTAATA
This sequence comes from Spiroplasma sp. SV19, assembly GCF_030060925.1. Taxonomy (NCBI): domain Bacteria; kingdom Bacillati; phylum Mycoplasmatota; class Mollicutes; order Entomoplasmatales; family Spiroplasmataceae; genus Spiroplasma; species Spiroplasma sp. SV19. The sequence goes on along the minus strand of NZ_CP045455.1, from coordinate 1,354,049 downwards.
TAAATTTTATTAACATTAACATTAAAATTATTTGTATATAAACATGCCGTTACTTCGTCTTGAACTTCTGTAAAAGATGATAAATAGTGTTTTGTCATTTTATCTTCAAACCCTTTACAATGTAACAACATTTTATTAAACGAAGAATGATCAGCGTCAAACATAATTAATGTGTCTAAGTCAAATGCTAAGACATCAGTATAAAGCTCTCGTAATAATTGCGGATCAAAATAATCACAAAATAAAATTTCTTCTGTCGCATTATTTGCCACAACTGAACCATTTAAACTGACAGTAAAATCATTCGCATCAGTTAAGCCTAACTTTGTTACAATATGTTTTGTTTGATATAGTGGTCGCCCGGTCGCAATTACTAACTTAATATCTTTAGTAGCTAAGCCTTTTAAAACTTGTAATGTATACGGTGACATTTCACCAGTTGAATTTAAGGCTGTTCCATCTAAATCAACAGCAATTAACTTAATATCTGTCATAATCATTATTCTCCTATATAAAATAATTTTAATCTATTTTTTATTACTTGTAAAAGATATTGTTAAAGTTACAATAATTATTTGTTAGTTTTAATTCCGCTGTTCCTAGTAGAAAAGAAAAAGAGACCTCAAAACCCTTTCCGCAAGAAAAATTTTAGTTTATAATTAAACCGTAAAGCACCACGCTTTCATTTGAATTAGCGGTAAACATTAAGGAATGTTTTGAAAAGGGAATTGAGTTAATATTCTCAAGCTGTCCCAGCAACTGTAATGATGATGAACATTGTATTTACTCACTGAAAAACTTTTTTTGGGAAGAGACAATTAGTAAAATGATTCTAAGCCAGTAGACCTGCCGTTAACTCTTGGTAAAAATAAATATCCCTGGGATTGTGGTATTTGTGAGTAAATAATTTATTATCGTTAAATAATACTTTGCCTCTCATAAATATAATAATGTTTTCCTCAAGAATGGGTTTTTATTACCACTATTTTTAAAAGGAATTATTAAAAATGAAAAATTTTTCATGAAAAAAATATTTACGTTATCTACCCTTAGCGTTAATTCTTTTAACGGCTATTGTTTTAAACTTGTATTATATTCCAAAATACTATCAAGAACATCGTAAAAACAATTCTCAAAGTACTTATACCGTAACTATTCTTGGTCAAAAAGAAGATTATAGTGTTTACTTTACAAAAGGATTAAATGTTCAACATGCTGCTAATCTAGCTGATGTTTTAGTTAACTATCCAAATGATTTTGGTTTATCTTCTAGCACAATTGGTACTTTTGTCAAACGAGTTGGGACGGTTGAATTAGACCCTAAAGTAAAATACTTTAACATTCAAAGTGGTGATAACAATCAGCCCGATGCAGAACACATTAATAAGGATTGTCATGGTTCAAACAATTCTTGTAATGTTGGAATTGATTTACTTTGATTAACCCCAAACACGGATAATGTCTTTCGCTTTGTTATTAATAATGTAACCAACCCTTAGAAATGAGTGAATAAATGTGAAAAAAATTAAGAAAGAAGATATTTGACCCTCAACTCTAAAAGTAACCTTAAAAATGACCGTCATTGCCCTTTTCAGTGGTTTAGCTCTCGCTTTGAAAATTGCCTTTGCTTTTTTACCAAACATTGAATTTGTTACTTTCATTTTAATGTTTAGTATTATTTTCTTTACCCTTGAAGTTGGGTTTGGGATTATCAATGTTTATTGTGCATTAAATATGGTTTACTTTGGCGTTGCTGATTGAAGTATTATGTACTTTATTATTTTTAACTTATACGGCATTATTATGTTTCTTTGTAAACAATTTGTTTATTGATGATGATGAATGATGATAATTATTTGTGGCTTAATGGGCTATCTATTTGGATCATTGTATGCAATCCAAACAGCAGTCTTATATAGCCCCAGTGTGGGACTAGCATATTGAATTAATGGTCTTGTCTTTGATGCGATTCACGGAACCGGTAACGCCGTTATTTGTGCCGTGCTATATCCAATCATTTATAAATTAATGCAAACATTATATCCCAAATGACCTTATTTATTTAACAAAAAATTTATTAAATACGTTCATAAAAACAAACCACAGTTAGAAGCATCACCACTCACCCACCTTGATTCTGATGCTAATAATGAAAAAATACCAGCTGAATAACTGGTATTTTTTCATTATTGCACAATAATCACAAATTTATTTTAAATCTAACTAACTAATTAATATCAATTTATTTTTATCCAAAATAATCAACAGGTAGTAAACATTTATTACATTAATATATAGTTTTATCATCTTTATTGATCAAAAATAGAGGTTTAATAAAAAGGATACCTTATTAAACTATAACATTTATCCTTCTTTAAAATAAATTTATAATTATTACATATATTATACTCTTTTTTTCTGTAAAATAAAATACTTTTTTCGTAAAAAGAAGAATTTTTTACTACTGTATTCCCTTTACTTCACTAAGTAACGCTTGTTATTGTTGATTTAATTTAAAAAAGCAATGTTAATTGCTTTTTTAAATACTATTAAATATTATAAACCACATTTTAATTGGACGTTACAATTATTACATGTAACACATCCCCCGGCATCAATCATAGTTCCTTCTTTACAAATTGGACAAACATCACCAACTTCAGCTCCGATATTACGGTCTTGATTAATTCCACGTAATTTTCCAACTGTTTTAACATTTTCGGTTACTTTTTTATTGGGGCGATTATCAACTTCCACACCTAAATCATCTAAGTTTAATTGTTCTAATGCTGGATGATTTTCATCAGTTGTTAATGACAATACTTGTGAATCACGTGAACCATCAACATAAACCGTTCCCCCTTTAGCACCACCTTTATATAAACGAGTATAAATTTTTTCAACATCTTTTACCGAATACCCACGTGGTGCATTAACAGTTTTTGAAATTGACGAGTCAACTCAGCGTTGAATAATACATTGGGTATCAGCATGATCTTCTGGTGCTAAATCCATTGCGGCAACAAAAATATCAGGTAATGTTTCAGCGGTATATTCCGGATTATACTTTAATCATTCATCAACAATTTTAGCATTAACTTCAATGTTTTTTCCTAAACGTCCTGAACGATAAAACTTAAAGCCAAAGTATGGTTCTAACCCAGTTGAAACACCAACCATTGTTCCTGTTGAACCAGTTGGAGCAATTGTTAACAAGTGTGAATTACGAATTCCATGCTTTAGGATTTCTTGACGAATATCTGCTGACATTTTTTTCATATATCCTGTTTCAATAAATTTTTCCCGTGATGTTAAGAATGGGAATGATCCTTTTTCTTGCGCTAAAGCAATTGATGTTCGATATGCTTCAGTAGCAATTAATTCAAAAATCTTATCAACAACTTCATTACCAAGTTTACTTCCATAACGCACACCATGGAAAATTAACAAGTCATGTAATCCCATAACTCCTAATCCAACTCTTCGTTCTCCTAACGCTTGTTTTTGGTTAGCTTCTAAGAAATATGGTGTTGCATCAATTACATCATCTTGCATGCGAACACAAGTTTGAACGGTTGTTTTTAATTTGTCATATAAGATTTCTTTTGTTGCTTTATTAACAAAATTAGCTAAGTTAATTGCTGCTAAATTACATACCGAATACGGTGCTAATGGTTGTTCACCACAAGGATTTGTCGCAACAACTTTCATTCCATAAGCTTTGGCATTTGTCATATCATTTGCGGTATCTAAGAAGAAGATTCCTGGTTCCGCTGAGTAATTAGCACAGAAATTAATTAAATCTCATAAATCACGAGCACGCATACGGTAATATGTTTTAACTTTATATCCCAGTGCTTGTCATTCATTAATATCACCAATTTCGGCTCATTTTTCATCATACAAGGCTTTCTCTTCTTTAGTATAGTTATCTAAATCAGGGAATTGAAGTTCTCATTCGGCATCATCTTCAACTGCTTTCATAAATTTATGCGTTAAAGTTACCGAAATGTTTGCTCCTGATAAAAATGAAGGATTATTAACTTCTCAAGCACCACCTTCTTCTAACTTAATTCGTGTTTCATTAATAACACGGTCATTCCCAATTTCAGTTTCATTATTTAAAGCATATTCATACAAATTGCGATCTAATTCTGATAATGGCACAAATTTAATTTTGCGACTTGCTTCATCACGAATTAATTTATCTTTTGAATTTTCTTTTAATCAACGTAAAATTTTTGGGTTTTGCATTTTCGAAATAATAAATTCAATCACATCAGGATGTCAATCAGCCATCATAATCATTTGAGCACCACGACGTGATCCCCCTTGTTCAACTAAATGTGTTAATGTTGATAAATCATTTAATCATGAGACTGCTCCTGACGAACGACCCCCAACACTTTTTGCCACTGTTCCGCGCGGACGTAATGTTGAACCATTTGTTCCAACACCACCCCCATGCGACATAATTTCCATAACTTCTTTCCGATGGATTGAGATTCCTTCCCGTGAATCTTTAATAAATGGCATTACAAAACAATTAAAAAAGGTAACATCACTATTACTTCCAGCACCATATAACACACGTCCGGCAGGAATAATATTTAAATCTTTTAATTCATTAAAAAACTGGTCACGATAAATATTATGTTTTTGTTCATTTTTACTAAGTGCATTCCCAACCCTTCAGGCAATTTGTTCGTAAAAGATTTCTAATGGTTTTTCAACCATATGTAAGTTTTTTCGAATTATATTATTTGAATTATTAATTAATAAATCTGGATCAATGCTATGGGCATAATTCGCTTCAATTTGGATATCAACAGTATCGTTCTTACGATCAACAGCAACCACATTCCCAATTCCTCGGGTTGGAAACCAACCGTCATCTTTAATTACGGTCAATACTAAATCATTTGCTTTTAATGTTTTTAACTCATTATCTTTTTGAGCATAACGATCAAGCACCACCATTCTTGAAACCCCATCAAAAACCATATTATAATCTTCTTCAATCTCTTTTAAATGGGGAAAATGTTCTCTAATATCCTTATTTAAACTATTAATTAATTCTTTTGAGTACATCTTGTTTCTCCTCCTTACTCATTCCATTTCCTTTATCATAAACATAAAATAAGTATACCAAACTTTATTAGCAAATTAATATCTTTTCAAATAGTAACGATAATTTAAGCATAATTTTAAAAAATAGACACAAAATAGTTTTATTTTTTGGAAAAAAAAAGACGCTAACAATAGCTTGTTTTGTCTTTTTTTATCTTAAATAAACTTAAATGCTTTTGAAGGTTCTAATAAATCAATTAAAATTCCTTCCTTTTTCAAATTTGTTATGAAATTTGTTTTTCCATTAAGTAATAATTTCCTTTTTGTTAAATAAATTTCACCATTATAACGCGGATACAAATAATTATCAATTAATAAACTATAGCGTGGAACCATCAAATGTTGATTATTCCATGGCTTAATATTTGCATTATTGCTATTCAATCCGCGGCTTTCCACAAATCGTAAAACTTGGCTATTAGCATCATTGCGAATGTGATAAACCTTGTTTTTTAATAATGCAATAATTTGCTCTGGTAAATTATTATAGTCTAATCTAATTGTCAATTCTGGACTGTTATTAATTTCTACTAAGAACTTTAAGTCAGAATCACTAATCATTGTATCACTAATAATACAATTTTCAACCCCAAAATGACGATATCATTGTAATTGTAAATATGGTGCCATTTGCCGGAATTTTTCAATAGTTGGTAAACCTTGAAATAAGGGACCACGCGGATATTCTAAAGCAGCAAGAAAAGTAAAGATTGGAAGACCATATTCTTGGAATGCTTTTGTCCGAACAATAAACTCACTAATGTCCATTCCCGTATATGGTTTAGGATAAAAATTATAAGAAATCGCCAATCGCTGCGAACCTCGTTTTTGAATAATTTCTAATAAATCTTTTAACCGATTATCACTGCCATTTAAATGGATATCACATTTTAAGTTATCAATAAGATCAAAAACCTCTGAAGTTGAAAAGCCAAAATCTAATCGTAAGGCATCAGGTGCATAATCATTAACTAAATCATAACTAAAATAAGTTTTACTAATATCTAAAATTGTATATAGTCCCAAGTCACGAGCATATTTAATTAGTACTTTTAAATCAGCAGTACTATGATCCTTTTCAAAATAATGACCACTATAAAAAACCGTTTTAAAGCCAGCTTGCGCTGCTTTTTGTAAGTATTCTTTATTTTTTTCAACTGTAATACCTTGGTTTGTATAAATTGAGATTCCTAGCATTTTCTTTTTCCCCTTTTTAAAAAATAAAAAACGTCTTAATTTTTAAGATGTTAAAAAAGATTTGTTACTTATCATTAATTACTTTTGTTACTAAATTATCATATTCTGCTAATAATGTTTCACTTTCAGCATAAGAAACGTTTTTTAAAATCATAATAATTGCATTTTTACATGCATAGTTTGCGGCAATTAAAGTTTCAGCAACAACTTCATCACTAGCATTTGTGACAGCTTTAACGATGCGTGCTGTTCGTACTTTTAATTTTTCATTTGTCGCCAACAAATCAACCATTAAATTTTGATATACTTTTCCTCATTTCACCATTAAAGTTGTTGAAATCATATTACATACTAATTTTGTTGCTGTTCCTGCTTTCATTCTAGTACTACCAGTTACAACTTCCGCTCCTGTTTCAATTGCAATAACTTCATCAGCAACTGTTAACATTTCTGAATTTTTTGTCATACATAACCCAACTGCTAAAGCACCAATTGTTTTTGCATATTCTAAACCAGCTAAAACGTAAGGAGTTCGTCCTGAAGCACCAATCCCAACCACAGTATCTAATGATTGCAAATTTAGTGCTTTTAAATCATTCATCCCCAAGTCACGGTCATCTTCGGCTCCTTCAGCCGGGATCCTAATGGCATCATCGCCACCGGCAATAATTCCAATAATTTGATCAGGGTTAAGACCATAAGTTGGCACCATTTCTGACGCATCAAGAATTCCAAGCCGTCCTGATGTTCCAGCTCCCATATAAATTAATCTTCCACCCTGGTTAAAACGAGCAAAAATTAAATCAATGACTTTTGCGATTGTTGGTAATTGTGCTTGGGCTGCTGTTGCAATTTTCGCATCTTCATTATTAATGATTGTTAAAATTCCCATTGTATCAGCTTGATCAAGTTCCATACTATTTTTATTTCGTTGTTCAGTATCTATTTTTGATAAATCAATTTTTTGCATAATATTTCTCCCCTATATATCTCTTATTCAACTTTAACATGGGCCATTTTACTACGTTCTGCTTTTGGTAATTGATAATATGCTATTGTTCAGTAAATAAAAATTCCAATAATAGTAATAAAAGCTAATGTTCATAAAATTTTTTGATATAATTTGTATTTTCCATCTTTACGATATAATTCTTTCATATCATTACCACCGGCTTTGACAATCCGCGAATAACCAAACATTGTCACAAGCCATCCGGCAACAACAGAAATAACACATCCCACTAAATAAATTCCAACAGCTAACGGAATGTTACCGGTATCTGTTGTCATCATAAAGGTTGCTAAAATCCCCGATGGACCAAACATTGCATTTAATCCAAATGTGACATGTCCTCACATATAAACTGCACCAATAAAGAATCCACCAAATCCAGCAGCAATTGATGCGGTAACAAACGGACGAATTCGTGGTAATGTTACCCCATAAATCATTGGTTCACCAATTCCAAAGATAGCTGGAATTAACGCCCCTTGAATTTGACGACGTAATAAACTACCTTTTGTTGCTAAAATTCATAAGGCAATCCCTGTTCCAACTTGCGCCATTCCGGCCATTCCTAAAATTGGGAATAAACCATTAACCCCAGTTTCTTTAATTAAAATACCATAAATTGGAACAAATCCTTGGTGGACACCAAAGGCAACAGCTAATAAGAAAATCGCTGCTAAAACAAATGCTCCAAACGGATTAGTATATAAATGGGCAAAGAATCATGCCACTGCCGCATATAAATATCCTGAAATTGGAATCAATAAGAAAATATTTAATAATAATAGACCAAATAACACTAAGGTTGGTGTCCCAATAGTATCTAAAACCCCGGGCATAAACTTACGAACTCCACGTTCCATTCATAACGCGGCTGTTGCTGTTAATAATGCTCCTAAAATATTTCCTGATGGATAACCAAACACTAATTTCCCGTTATCTAGTTCCGGACGGAATCCAACTGTTAATCAGTTTGTTAATGGGTTACTAATGTTAATTCCTAAATAATTAACATGGTTCGCATCACCAACAACTAACATTGGAATGACACTACTTACAAATACGGGTGAATAAATGGCAGCCGTCATTGCTCCTAAAACACCACTACCGCCTCATACTTCACAAGTTCTTCAACCAACAATAATAATGAAGGCATTTTTTCAAATATTTAAAATTAAATTTAAGGCATTAAATCATGACACTGCGTCGGCTGGGGCATGACTTGTGTCCATTACACCCCCATATACTGACTGCATAATTCCAGCAATTCCTGATAAAATCCCAGCCCCAATAAACCCAATAATCATTGGTGAAAAGATTCTTGAAAATTTAGTAAAAAAAGTTTGTACTCAATTTTGTTTTGCTTTCATTTCCCCTTTAACAGCTTGCGCTGCTTCGGCTGCTGTTACAAATGAACCAGAACCATCTTTGTCACTATAAGCTGTTTTATTAGCATTAACTAGTTTCCCAAATGCTTGAGTCACATTTGCAACAAAACCTGGTCCTAAAACAATTTGTAACTCCGTTGGTGAGGGTGTTAAGATTCCCATCACATTCGGTGTTGTTTTTAGTTTTTCTAAATCAACATTTGCTCCTGGCTTTAAATTAAGTCGTAATCTTGTTAAACAATTTGTATACGAGACAACATTATCCGCTTTGACAATATCAGCAATGTCTTTCGCTGTCTTTTTCGGATCTTTTGCCATTTTAATTTCCTCTCTTTCTCATTAAAAAATATTAATTATTTTTAATACATATCTTTATCATAAAAGAAAGCAGCATAATTACAAGAAAAATCTTATCATCTGTAATTTAATCTCAAAATTTGTAAATTTTAAAATTTTGGAACTAATGTTTGTTCTAAAACATGCCGATAATGTTCTAAATCAGTTGCTAACAACGAAAAATAAATCATATCTAACCCAAATAACAAGGCAAACCGACTTGTTGTTGAAATTAAGCGTTCAATTGATTCATTACTACTAATTGTAATTTCATAATTAGCTAAATTAGATAAGGTATTATTTGATTGACGACAAACAATAACAATTGGGGTTTGATTTTGGTGACAAATTTTTGCTAATTTAATTAAATCCAATGTTTCACCAGAATATGAAACAAACAACGCTAAATCATCAGCATTTAACTGCTGCGCTAAAAAATAACCATTATGAAAATCATTCACAGCAATAATGTTAAATCCAACTCGAAGGAGTTTTTCTTGAAAATCCTTAGCCACATTATAAGTTCCCCCAACAGCAAAAATAACAATTCGGTGGGCTGTTTTTAAATTAGTAATTACTTTATTAATGGTCTCTTTTTGTTTTAATCCTAACCGAAACGTTTCATGTAAACTACGAATAATATTATGATAAGTATTAAACATTAATGCATTATTACTTTCGCTTGCCATAATACTTTCTTCGCCAGCAAGATTATGATTAAAATATTTAATAATATGAATTAATTCTTTATACCCATCTAAATCTAAAAACTTAGTAAAACGATTAATTGTCGCCACTGATGTATAAGTATATTCCGCCATTTCTTTGATTGTAATGTCAGGAACAAGCATTAGATTTTGTAAAATATATTTTGCAATAAAAGAAAAGCGATGGTCAGCATCAGTACTAATCGCTTTGATTTTACGAATTACTTCATTTTCCGTCATTATTTTCGTTCTCCTTACCCTTTTTTCTTATTATATCTTTCAAACACAAATCAAACAATCATTAACACAAAAAAACCAATTCCCGCAATTGATAATAAAACAATGGCCGGAACTATTAATTTTAATAAATAAAGTAATAACCCAATTAAAGCCACTAAGGTTGACCCTAAAAGACCACCATTAATAATTCATTTTTGTTTTGTTGTAAAATTAAACATTTAAAACCCTCATTAAAAGATAAATAATATTATTTCAAACAATATCTTCTTTTTAACTATACCTTATTTCGCTAGTTTTGCAAAGAATTATGACTTAATAAATCACAACAATTAAAAAAGTAATCTTCCGATTACTAATTAAACTTCTAATAATTCTTTTGTTATTGCAATTATTTTTTTAACATCTTCCACTTTAGTATAACCATCTTGATCCATAATTGAAGAATAAATATGCGGAATAACTTTCTTAACATTTGCTTGTAACGCAATTTGTAAAATCTCTTGATAATTTTCTAATGTAATGCCCCCTGTTGGTTCTAATCACATTCCTATTTTAGCACATTCTGTCGCAACAATTTGATATTCATCACGATACTTTAATCCTTCCATTGGAAAAAACTTAATTGATGTCGCTTTCATTTCTTGTGCCATAATCAGAGCTGTTCGTACTGGAACAATTGCCACCGCTTCATTGCTACTCATTGGTCCGGTTGAAATTTTAACCATTCCTGGTTGACCTGTTGGGGAAATTAAGCAATTAATAATACAATTTTCGCGTACAACTTTTCCCCGGGTATAACCAACAACAGGAAAGACTTGATTAACATGTTGGGGATTAATGTGACTCGCAATTTTAACAACATGATAACATTGTTGGGGATCACCAGCTCCCAGTCCAACACTTGCAACATCACCAACCACTGCTTGGAATTGTTCTAAATAGGTAATTGCCAATTGAGGTGTAGCAAAATCCTTTGCTAAAACACCAATCAAAGCATGCCCACCACTAGCTTGATGAATTGCTTGGGCATTTTGAATATCTTTTGCTAAAACATTAATACAAACACGATCTTTAATAAATAACATTTAGTTCCCTCCTTTATTGGTAAAACTATGAATTGTTTCTGAAATAATTTCAAGATCAGCACGAGTCAAAACTCGTGAGTCAAAATAAATAATATTCTTATTAACAAAATTATTACGGGTAATAATTTGGGGATTAGACTGCTCTAAAAAATTAACAAGGTCTATTGCATGATACTTTGTTATTGCGGTATCAATTGTTAGTTTTAACCGGAATAATTCGCGCCCCGCGTCATCAGGTTCAAGCTTTCCTTTTATTCCCGGAATATCACTTAATTTCCGTTGTAAAATATTTAATAATTTTACTTGTTGATTTTTATCAACCACATTATTTAAGTATTCTTCAATAGCTAAAATAAGACCAGCAATATTTTCTTTCCCAATTTTCATCGCACGACCAATTCCGTTACTTTGACCCCGAATAAAATCCAAATATCTTTTTTTCCCTAAAATAAGACCACTAGTTGGTCCTGAAATCGCTTTTGAACCACTATAAATAATAATATCAGCCCCCATTTGATAATACTTTTGTAAATCCTCTTCCGCAGCACAGTCAATAATAAACGGAATTTGGGCTGCTTTTGCAACTGCAATTGCTTCAGGAACAGATAAAATTGATTTCTGAACGCTATGATGAGATTTAATGTATAAAATAGCGGCAGTTTGTGAATTAATCTGCGCCTTAAGATCATCTTGACTACAAAGATTAGCATAACCAGCCTCTTGCACAATTCCCCCCCCAAGATTAACCATTGTTTCAATTGCACCGCCAAAATTAACATTATGTCCTTTCGGGAGAATAATTTCATTTGGAGCTAAAACATTTTTATTAATATTCATTTGTAATAAATAATTGTCCTTGGCAATCACCCCCGCAACCGCTTGCACAATTCCCCCCGCGGCACAATTTACAATATGAACATCTTCCACTTTTAACAAAGTTGCTAAATGCTTACTAGCTGCTTGTAACAAATCTTTAATAACAACATATTCTTTCCCAGCAGTAGCAATTGCTTGACCAACTGTATCAGAAATGGTTGAGACACCAATAATTGACATTTTTCCAGCAGCATTAATAACTTTTTTTAATCCTAATTGTTGATAAATATTTTTACTTTGTGTTTTCATCTTTTCGTCTCCTTAAATCAATTAATTTGTTTTTTGTAAAACACATTTGTGGTTCAATTATTTTGGATAAAGTTCGAGGATTTTTTTCATTGTTATTATCAAAAACAGTAATTTCAACCGGCTTAACTTGAAAAAAGGTTAAGTCAGCAATATAATCTTGCTCTAATTTTCCGATTTTTTTTAAATTAAAGAAATTAGTTGGAGTAATTGTAACCTTCTCAATAATGCTTGCTAATGGTAAACCAAATGATAACATTTTGCTTAAAACAGCAGCTAATGAAAAAACTGGTCCTTGCAAGCGATTTCGTTGATAAAGATCACTACTAATAAAGTCAGGATAAAAGCCTGCTTTAATTGCGGCAGTAAAAGTTTTAAAACTAAAACTTTCACTGCCATGACCAACATCTAATTTTACACCGCGCTTTTGCGCTAAAAGTAACACTTTTATGACATCATCGCTTCGGTTAAAAATCCGATTTGCTTTGCCATGATAAGCATGCGAAATAATAACTTGTTGGCCACAAGTAGCAAGAATTGAAGTAATATCAGGGGGGGCATTTCCAATATGAACCATCATTGGAATTTTCGTAGTTTCTTGCCAAGCAACTGTTTTTTGTAGCGCTCATAAACCATTATCCCCAACCACACTAGAAGACATTCGAATTTTAATTCCTAAAATAAAATCAGAATATTGCTGTAACTTTTTTGTTACTAATGGTAAATCCAAATTTGTTCGATCAAGTAATTCCCCTTGAAAAGGAATCCCAATTTTTGCTACATTAATTAAACTATAAACATTAGTTTGATAAGTTTGTGCCAAACGATAAAAATCATCAATGTCGTTGGCCCCACAACTACCAGCATCAATTATTGTGGTGACGCCTTGTTTCACCCCAATCGCATCGGGGTCATCAGTATACAACGAATGTTTTTCATAACAATGGGTATGAATATCAATTCAACCAGGGCTAACATAACATTCATTATGTAAATCATATTGCTGATAGTTACTAAAATTATTAAGATTTAAGTTACTAACCTTATCAACAGTAGTAATCTTATTATCCTCACAACTTATGTAAATTTGTTCTTCTTGTAAATTTAAAACATTATAAAATAAGTATTTAATAATTTCACCTCATTATCTATTAAATAAACGCTGGAATCATCCCTAAGATCATCGCTCCTAGAATGGCACCACCAACTAATGGTTTCTTAATTCACATAAAAATTCCTGCACCAATTCCCGCACCAATTCCCGCGATTGGATTAAAAGTTGCGGCAGAAAAGATTACTAATGGTCCTAAAAATTTTCCAGTGGCATTCCCGGCCCCAATCATAATATCAGTTCCTAATCCGGCAGCTTCTTTTGGTTTTAAAACACGAATGACAAAAATCACCAAACCAATTACTAACCCTAAGCCAGCCCCAAGTAAGGCTGCTAACAGCGGATTATACATCACAAAGGCTAACTTTTGTGAAGACAGAAAGACCGCCGGAACACCAATCCCAACACCAGTTAAAATTGAACCACCAACATCTAAAATTCCAACCAACGGTCCTTCTAAAACACGAGCAATTAGAAATCCAACAGCAAAGCCCATCGCTGCAGTATAATCACCAGTATCAAGCCCGTTTTTCAACATGGCAACAACAAAAATCTCATTTAGCGCTCCAATTCCTTTCACAATAAATAAATATGTTGCTAAAACAACGCCGGCGCTTAACATTGCACAAATAACAATAAAAAACCAATCCTTTAATAAAATCCGTTCAACACGGTTAAAGACACGTAATAATTTTGACTCACGGTCTTGAATTTGTTCAAATGTTAAATTAAGATGACCTATAAAAAGATTTATTTTTTCCTTAATTAATTCTTGTTCAAATATTTTTTGCTGATAATTTTTAACGGCTTTTTGATATAAAACTTTTACTTTTTTGTACTCTCAATTTAACTTCATGTAATCAACCAATGTTTTTTTGCTTTTTTGATAATTTGCAATTTTCTGAACTGTTTCTTGGTTAACATCGTTGATTTTAGTTAAAATTTGTTGATCACTAATTATTTTGGTTTTTAAAAAATCTATTTTACCCTGATATAAATTACTTTTATCTTTCAAGTGCTGTATTTTGACTAAAAATTTATTAATAATTTTTTGATTATAAGTGGTACTTTTTGTTTGCTCTAATTCAATAGCAGCTAATGTAGCATCATCATTTTCAGTGGTTGCTTTTACAATTAAATTATCAAATTCAGTGCTAAGTGGTTTTACATGTTCAGTAAGAAAAGTATCATGCTCTAATTTAATTTCATCTAACAAAATTTGGTTCTGATCAATTTTGATTTGATAACGATTAATGAGAGCTTCATTTTTTTGATTTTGTTTTAATGTTTTATTGTACTGGCGAACATATTGATAATTTTTCTTTAATGTTGTTCGTTGTTGACGATAACTTTTAATATCTGCTTGGGCAATAAGATATAACGGCTCTAACTTTTCATATTTCACCGTTATCTTATTCAAATGATTCGCAACTTTTTCCTTATTTTTTTCAGCATTATTAATTGAAATAGTATAAAAACTATATTCTGTTTTTAAAACTTCCGCTCAATATAAAATGTTTGTTTTTAATTTTCGTTCTTTTGTTTGTATCATTTTAATTTGTTTTCGAATTTTGAATCGTTCATTAACTACTAAATCTTGTTGTAACTTTGTTTGTAATTGCAAAATATTAGTTTGATAACTTGCTAATTGAGTTGCAATCTTTTCGTTTCTTTTAAAAGCTTTTGTTAATTTAGTATTTTTTAATTGTGGATTATTTATCATTATAACACCTCTTGGATAATTCCCGGATGGAGTAAAATATTATAGTCAACATTTAAGTGACTAACCATCTGAAAATCAGTACTCATCCTGTAAGCCAATGCTTTAACATTTTTTAAATGAATAATATCATCTCATGTAATTTTTCGAAAATAAGCAATTAAAACAAATAAAACAAGTGCTAAAATTAATAACAATCAAAACTGTAGTGATAACAACCCTTTTTGATCTCATGATGAACCAACCAAAATTCCTAAGACAATCCCTGGGATGGCATTTCCAGAAATAAATTGTGATAAAACACCAAAGAGAATTGCTGGTAATCCAATTTTTTTACCCGCATCTAAAGCAGCAATTAAGAATAATACTGGCATAATATAATTAAATAAATAATTTGCGGCAGGAGTTAAAATTCCACTGGCAATTGAAGATAACTGTTTTGGAATATAATTATAAATTGTAATCATTAATGGCATTACAATAATGCCAACAACCATTGAACCTAATCCAACCATTAATGGTGAACGCATTACTTGAAAAACATCTTTTTTCCGCGTGCATATTTTAGCAAGACCAATTCCCCAGTTGGGAATAATACGGTGAATAACATCTTGAGTTAAAGCACCCGTTCCAATCGCTGATGCTGTTGAATTAAAGAAAAATCCTAACCCAAAAGCAAAATGCGAAACAGGATCACCATTACAAGCATTAATTTCACCAAGGGTACGGAATGCTCCTAACGCTTGTTTTTCGGGAGCATGAAACATTCGTGCTGTTCCAATTCCAATTGCTAATCCTACTAAGGCACCAATTATTATTGAAATAATAACTGCAACAATAATACTCATTACTTAAACAATTTCAATGTATTTTGCACGAACAATAATTTTTAACTTAAGTTGATATTTAATTTTTTTATACGGTAAAAAGACCCCTAGTAAGCGTTTTGAATTAAGATAAGTATCATCAGCGATACTAATAACATTCAATGGTTCTAAATGAATAATAAAATTATTAAATTTTTTATACGCCGCTTTTTTCATTTCATCAAAAGCAGCGTTATATGCTTCACGCATATTATTTCCTTTTCCCATCACAATAATTTCAGCTTCTTCAATTTTTAAAATTGATTGTTCATTATGTTCAACATTAAGATGTTGTTTTTCAACATTTATTTTCATTATTTTATTCATCACTATGAACCTCCAATCATGTTTTTGTTAATTGTTCCCCTAATTCTTCAGTGTCCATAAAACCAAATCCTAATACTTGTTTGCCATTTTTGATGGCACTAACTCCTTCATCAACACTTCGTAAATGATCAACTGCCTCATAGCCAAAATCATTAGCAGCTGTAATAGCACCAGCTCCACCAGAACCACAAAAACTAATACCTAAATCAGCATTATGTTCGTTCATTACTTCTCCTAATTTCATATCAGCAAGCATACCTTCAATCACAATTGCTGTTCCCCCAGCATTTTCAACGCCTGTTTTAACTTTATTACCTTGCCCCATTCGATGACCGATAACAACTAGTGGTTTTGTCATAAATAAATCCCTCCTTTTAACAATTTGCAAAATGAGTTGCAACTAAAAAAACCTCTTTTGAATTAATTGGTGTTTGATTAATTTCTCCCAACTCTTTTAACAATGCCTTTAAATAATCTTCTGCTTGGTTAATGTAATTAATATTAATTTGTGAATATAAATCAGTAGTTAATTCAAACTGTAACTCTTCTTGTCGATGGTATCGCTCTAAAAAAGATAAAATATGATTCTCAAAAACTTGATATTTAACATTTGAAAAATTAAAATGATAACTCTTACTTAATGCTTTAATCTTTGTTTTAACAATATTATTATCAACCAATTTTTCACTTCCTTTCTATTCTTTAGCACCATTGTATAATTAAACCTAAACAAAAAAGTTTCAATTTTTATTTTTAAAATTGAAACTTTACTTTTTAAGAACGGTGTTTTCTAAAATATCAAGATAGCGTGTTTTATCTGATTCAATAATTTCTTCATAAATTAAATCTAAAATATATAACATAGAATAACGTGCTGATTTAGTAATCAACTGATTTTCATTTGGATTATAACTTAAAGCAATATTATAGTCGCTAATTTTTTTTAAATGGTTTTGTAAATATTTGGTAATACTAAAAATAACCGCCTTTTTTTTCCGTGCTTGTTTCACTAATTCTAAAACAGTTTTTGTTTCACCAGATAATGATAAAACCAAAATAACTGTGTCACAATCAATAATTTGCGAAGAAACACGCGCATTTTCATGATCACGACCTAAAAAAGCATTAATCCCAATTCGTAAAAGACGTGAATAAAAACTTTCCAACCACAATGCAGATTCGCCATATGCATATAAAAACAACTTTTTATTTTGATTAATTTGCTGCACAAAAGTGGTAATTACTTTTGGTTGTAATAAACTTGCAGTTTCATCTAAATTAATTTTACTCTTTTGTAATAAATTATTAGCTAAAGTATCTTCTTTTAAGACTGGTTTTTGATAAACAGAAGTTAAGATATTAATTAATTCCTTATAACCTTTTAACCCAATTTCTTGACACATTCTAGTGACAGAAGCTGGGGAAGAATATGTGGCAAAAGCAACCTGATAAATTGTATATTTACCGATACTTCCTAAATTTTTTAAAATAAAAATGCTGATATGACTAAATTTATGATCATTATTTTTTAAGTTTTCTAATTTAATAATTAATTCATTCCAAAGCATAAATAATATCTCCTGTTGTTGCAACTTAACATAAGAATAACCCTTAATAAAATTATTTCTATTTATTTATAAACTATAATTAGTATTATTTTACTAAAATTATTTCGTATAATTAAGAAAAAGTATTATATTAATACTTTTTCTTAATTTTCTCTGCTTAAAATTAGCCAACTAACTTTCCATCATTACAATTTGTTGAATATTTAATTGATTAATTTTTTTCATTGAAACAAAGTAAGAAAAAACATATAAAATAATAATTCCTCCTAAAATAATAGGTAAGGTAATTAATCCTGTTCCAATTGGAACATACAAGTTAAAGAACATTAAAACTTTCTGGGTAATTGATCATGCTAAGCCTCATGTTAGGAAGTAACCAATTAGCCAACCAACAATGGCAAATGGAATAAAGATTCCTAATGTTAAATTATTAATTTCCCACCTACTATAACCTTGCACTTTCATTGTGGCAATAATCTTAATAAACTTCTTAATAAATAAATCAATTGCAAAGTAGATTGTAATAACAGAGACCATAATAATAATAATAAAAATTAAGGCCACCGATAAGGCAATAATAATAACACGATTCATCACTTGTGCTTTAATTCCAACATAATCTGCTGACAAAACAGATGTGGTATAAGAACTTGTAAAGTTATTTAATGATAAATCACCATTTATTGATGATAAAGCATACCGATTAATTTGATCAGATGGTTGTAATTCTGTTGTATATTTTCCGTTATACCATTGCATAATATTAAGATTTCCCTTTAATGTTGTTGTTGGAAATAAATTAATTTTATTGGCATTTTGCATACTAACAAATAATCGTGGCGTATTATACGTGGCAATACTTTTTACAATTTTAACCTTAACAGGCGTTACTGTTAATGATGGGGCAACTTTAATAAAATTATTGTCAACTGCCGCTTGATACCATGTTGTTGGAATCCCATTTACAAAGTCACCATTATACGATCCATCAAAATTAAAATCATATGGTCTAATAACTCAATACTCCTGATTATTAACAGTTTCTTTTCGCACGATTTTATTAGCTCCTGGTGATACTTCTAATAATTTCCGTTGTTGACCATTGCTTAAAGTAATTACTTTTTTCGTTCAAATTTGTTCCATTTCAGAATTAGATGGAATCCATAATTCGACATTATTTAAATTATAATATTCACTATTTGGATTTGCCGAGGCATAATACTTTGTATTAGGGCTTGTATTATAAGTAAAATAACTTTTATCAGTAGAATATAAACTTTGATAATTCTTTGGATCTCACGGTCCTGGATTACCACTTAGGTTATATTTTCAGTTTTGACGCACCAATGCCGTATTATTGTTAGTAAACTCCGTTCATTGGTCTGGACCAACATTATATTGTAAAGTCGATAATTGCGGGGTTAAAGTAATTTCTTGCCCAACGTGCAAGTTCAACCGTGAGAGGGCGGTCACATTGGCAATTGCTTTAACAACTTGGTTATCATCATTTCCTAAAATAGCACGATCATCATCTGATAATTTTAACATTTTTGTATTAGCATTAATGCCATAAACTGGTAATTTTTTATCATTATATGCTGTTTCAAAAGTAGTGAAAACATCATCAGTCGTGTTGTTATAACTCATTGTTCCAATCCCCAACGCAAAGTGATTTGCACGCTCAGGATTTTTGCTTCAATCTTCTTTTACCGAAGCAGGAATAATCCCGTTTGTTGCTTTACTAAAGCAAGTGTTTCACAAAGCAACATAGTCACCTTGATCAGGAAACGGTGGATATGGAATCGCCCCAATGCCAAGGGCTTTTGGCAAGACAGTACATAAAATTTCAGAAATTAATGCACGAACACTATCACCTTTGGGAGAATTTTTTACTAACTCATTTAAATAATTGAAAATTCCTAATGACAAATTAGTTCCCGATAAAGTAACAAAGTTATACGACAACATATCTTTTAAAATTCCGGCCACAGTCGGTTCTTGGTTAACTGTTTTTAATGATTTAATTGTTCTTCCACCATCAATACTATAATAATTAGCTAGTGGGGTCATTCCCCCAATCGGATATAAGTATTTATCGGCAGGGTCCCCGGTCGATGGAACATTATTAATTCCGTTTCATGCATATGTTTTATAATATGACAAGGGACTATTACTAATTACATTACTATATTTAACTTCACTGCCATACTTAATACTTTTATAATAGTTTGTATTAAAGTTTTTTGCATAAACTGGCGCTAATAATGATACCGTTAAAGTAAAAGTAACTAAAGCAAAAATCCCTAAATAGGTAAAGGCCTGTTTTAAGGAAGTTGATAACACCACCATTCGGAAGCGACCAACAAAGGATTTAAAGTGTAAACTACGAACAGAACGTGCTAATTTATTATCAACATTTAGTTCACGAGTTGGGTAAATTAAAGTTAAAACTTCTGTTTTACTAATTGAAAAATAGCAAGTTGCAAAAGTAATCAACGAGAGAAAAGCAACAAAAAATCCAATTAGAAAGACTAAAATCATTCAGTTTCAAGTAAAACTTCAGTTAATAATAAAGAATAGATTAAATAATTTTGCAACAAAGAGTTGCAGTGTAATACCGACCAACCATCCGGTCGGAACAGCAATTAAAATACTAACCATTAAAATGCTTCAATAGGATAATGCAATTTCACGAAGGTGATATCCTCCTGCTTTTAACATTCCAATTTGCGATGATTCTCGTTTGATCATTTCTTTAATGATAATATATGATACAACAAATAATGTTATTGCAAAGATAATAATAAAGAACAACCCAATATAAATATAGACATTAATGGTTTTTGCTAGCAAACTATAACGTCATGTGATTTGATTTGTGTCTTTTTTAACTTCAAAATTACCGATTGAAAAATCAGTTGCTTTTTGAGGATTGCCCTTTTGTAATGCTTTTGCATAAGTATCTAATTGATTAGGATTATTAGCATAATATGTTTTAAAAAGGGCTAAATTAGCAGCTGGTTCTCCAGCTAAACTTTTTAAGAAAACCCGTGAATTATCCTTTAAACTAATTAATCCTTTATTATTATCTTCTGATAATAATGACATTCCATATGAAGATAAATAAACAACCGTATCTGTTTTAAAATTAGGAATAAAGTCCGTTTCATAAATTGTTGGATAAATGTTTAAAGTATCTCCCCCTGTTGCTCCAACGGTAAAAGTTTGTTGGCCAATTTTAATATCATCACGTAAATTTTTGTGCTGAACTTTTAAATAATTTGGACTAACAACAGCATAATAATTGTTAAAAGTTGTTTCATTCAGAGATGGCCCTTCTCATTCTGAAACCTTATCAAAGATTCTTAATTGATTATCTTTTAATAAATCATGTCAACCAATTACTTTATATTTTAAATTATTAACAATATCTCATGTTGTCAGTTCCTGACGCATTGAAATAGCAAAATTACTAACAATTCCTAACATCTTATAATAATTTTGAACAAAATTAATAAACGCACTTCGTTCACTATAATTCCCAAAAAAAGTAACCTTGTTAAATAAATCACCAATAACCATTCGTCCTTCATTAATTCCGGTTTGATTTAATTTATTAATATATTGATATGGTGATTGCGCTATATATTGAATTTGTTTTTCGATATTACCAGCACTATCTGTTACTGTATAACGTGCTGCAACCCCAAAACTACCACGCAAACCATTATCAAACAAAGTATTAGCAGTAATAACATTTATTGTTTTATTGTCTTTTCCTAATGTTACATCAATATCGGGCATATCAAAATGTTGAAAATCATTATTTGTCGTTTTTAATTCTCAGTCTCAACGATTAATTGCCTTTTGGTTTTGATCTGCTTCACCATTCGTAAACAAAACAATTGCAGTTTGAATTTCAGCTACGGTTGCAGCTGGATTTTTTGGTAAAAAATCTTTATTAATATAATCTGTAATAATTCCTAAAAAGTTTTTATAAATTTGTGTTGTTTTAAAAGCAGTCAAATATTCATCAGCTAAAGTATTATGTCCCATAGCCCGCAACTTAGCAATTAAAGTATTTTGATAATTAGGTGCTGATAATCGAATTTTTAATGCCAGCCCCAAATCAGTTATTTCACCAGAAGTTAATGTAAACGTAATATCTTGCTTGGTTAAAGCATAAAAAACATCGGTCTTTGCATCCCCAATTGTAATTTTTGGATAGGTTAATTTATTATCATTGTTTTCAACAATAACATATTCTGAATCAAAAGCAAAACTGGGCGTAATTGTTTGCATATTTGAATTTTCAAAATCCATTGCTGAATAGTGAAAAGAATAATTATAATCAAAACTACCATATCCCATTTGCCGGTTTGCTGCTTGTAAACTAGTTACCGTTGTAAATAAAGAAGCAGTAATAATTGAGCAAATAAAAATTAAAAGGAGCAATGAAATAAATTGCCCTTTTGCTTTGATTATTCCTAAAATTCCTTGCTTCATTAACAATGTTTTTTTCATGTTTAATTCTATACCGTTATTCTAATCGTTTTGTACAACATCATAATGACGTTTTCATTGTCCGTTACCATCTTTTGCAAATCATTGAATATTAGAAATTACTCAGTATTGATGACTATCATCCCCGGGATTAACATTAGTTCAAGTAACAGTATATTTATAATTAACCTTTTGATAGTTATTTCCTAGACCATCATATTTTGCAAATCAATCTAAATCATAATTCCCTAAGGCTTTTAAATAAGCAGCATTTAAATCTTGATATGTATTAATACCTGCTTTGGGTACATATCATTTTTCATGCAGATTTAAGTTTGCAGCAACATCCGCATCACCCATTCCCTTGTATTCAAGGTCATATGACATATTATTTTCATTTAAAAACTTGCCATTATTAATAAACCAATTTTCCCCCAATAATAATGTGTTCGTATAGTCATATAATGCATTATTAATTGCTAATAAATCCTTACGAGTTTCTGAATTAGGGTCAAAATATAATTTATTTAATAATGATCGAACTGGTTTTGTGTCATCATTAAACCATGTAAACACCACATCCATAAATGAACCTGGTGCTGGTTTGGTTGGATCTTCACTACCAGTTAATAATTTTGCAATTTCAGTTTGATTTTGCTCTTGTTTTTTTGGATCAGACCAAGGAATTTGACTAGCTTTTGTTAGTGCCTCCTTATTATCTAAAATTCCTTGTGATAAACTAACAACAAACTTATTCATATCATTAATTGTTAGCGTTCCTAACCCACCAATTGCTGGTGACTTCATCATTTTGGCCATTGATTGTAAGACTACTTTAAATCCTGGTGTAACCTGTTGAGCTGCAATTGCTAAAAATGCTCCAACAGCATCATTTGCCATCCCTTGTTGTTCAACTGTTGCCTTTGTATATCAACCATCAACTTCGTTTCCAAATTCAACAAATAATTCGGCTAACGATTTTGATGAACTATCTTTTTTATATAATAAATCAGCTAACTGTAATTTTGGTGTTTTACCATTTCACATTGCATCACGATTTTTCATTTGATCTTCTGGTTTTGATAAATCTAAATCATCTGCCATTGGTTTTGCTAATAATAAGTCACTAAAAATTTGTGCTTGCTCATCAAAAAACTGATTAACTTTCTTTTCAATTGCTGCTTTTTCATTACCTGTAGCACCTAAACTAGTTAATCCGACTGAAACACCTTTTTTTGCCATGTCATAATTTGGATTTTTTTCATTATTAGGCATTGTTGGGGTTCCAAAAATATTATAATAAATTTGTCCCAAAATACTTCCGAAAAAGGTCCCATCTCCATCGCTTGATAATGGTAAAAATTTGTTTAATTGATTAATATATGTTTTTGATTGTGAACGGTCCGTAAACATATCGGCCATTGAAATTAATTGTAAAATTACCATTAATTTATCTTGTTCTTCTGATTTTTCCGCAGTTATAAATGATTGACCTGTCGCAAATTTTTTTCCATTAATAACAAAGTTTGAGTTTGTTTCAGTATCAAATTTAATGTCTTTTGTTGCTAATGGATTATAATTCATATTTAAATCATAAAAATAGGTTGTTCGTGGCATTTCAAACATTGCTTTATTATAAGCATCAGTAATTGTTGAATTTACCCGTGCATCACCTGCTTGTGTTGGTAAAATTTCCTTTGCAATTGAATAATTTGATAGTGCGCCACCATCATATCAGTAATTTAACATATTATTATTTGCCGCAAATGTTGGCATTGTTGGCAATTTATCATGTTCTGAATATCCTGGAATTTTTGATTTTGTCTGATTTTCAGTATTATATAGGTTATTGTTTAAGATATTCATATAGTCATAAGTTGAGGTTAAATTTTTTAATGGCATTCCATCTTTTTGATTTAAATAACGGCCACGATAATAATCAACATCAACTAAATTACCATCTTTATCTTTATATGAATCTGGTAATCGTGTTAACATTTGTAAAATTGATGGTGTATAGCTATTTAAATTTTCATGCCGATTAGCAATTGCCATTTTAGAAAATAATGTTGTCTGTAAAATCTTTTGTTTTAATGGTCCATTCGGCATTTTTTCAACCTCTGGATCTTTGTATTTATCACTGGTTTGTTTATTTCCTTTGTTTCTACAACTAACAACAGTAATAGCTGGAGTCGCCACTAAAACTGTAGCAGCCAAAATATTAAGTAATTTACGCATTTTTGCTCCCTCTTTTCTTTTTTGTTAATAAGTTAAGTTGTTTTAGTTAATAAATAGTTTGCTCAAAAACATTGAATTAGTTAATTTAAGCATTATTTTATTCTTGTAAAGACCCCATTCAGCCATTAATTTCATTTTTCAGAAATTTATTTGGTAAACTTTCTAATCCATTTTTTTGGCTAATATTAAAAAAATGAAGGGCATTCAATAATAATGAAAGTTCAATTAGTTCAATTGCTTCATCACTAGTAATTTCTCATAAATTTTTCATTGTTTTTTTGACAGTTTTCATCAGAAAAAACAAATCTAATAAACATAGAACTTTAATTAGTTTCAATAAAATTTTTAAAAATAACGAATGTCGTAAAACTTTCAAATCATTTGAACGACTTTCAAAACTGCTAATTGTTATTAAAAAAATTAACAAATGAAAAGCAAATTCATGTAAAAATGTTGTTTTTAGATCAAATAAGTAAAAAAATGTAATAATAAAAACAAGTAAAATACCTCATGTTAATCATAAGATTAACTCATTATTATTAATGTTATGAAATCAAATCAATAATTGTTTTCCCATTAAAAATGAAAATAACAATGAAGTAAAAATTAACATAATTAATTTAAAAATATAATTTAAGAATTGTTTGTTCATTAAAATAATAATTCCAATCACAAATTGTAAGACTAAGACTGTTTTAATTGCAATATGGGTAGTAATATCATCGTTTGACACATAAATTTTGACAAAAACAATTTGTAAAATTATAGCCATAATAAACTCACTAATAATTAATATTACATTGAAAAAATATTTTGTGGCTAATGCTCCTAATTTTAATTTAATAGAATAAATTTTGAAAAAATAAGTAACAACTTTTAAAATAGTATAAAATAAGATGATACTTGCCAGAAAAAATATCGCAACACGTTCTAATGAGGAATTAAAGAAAAATTGAATTGAATTTGGGATATTAAAATTTGACAATTGATTTCATAAATTCATTTTCTTCTCCTCACAAATTTTAAATAATCCGATGTTGCTTATTGAATATATTAAAGCAAAAAAAAAAAAAAAAAAAAACAAGAGGGTACTCTTTGTTTTTTTGTAAAAATTAGACTTTTAATTATCGAAAAGACTTTTATTATAAAAGTTTAAGATATCTTGATAAATTTCTTGTTTAATTGGTTCATTTAAAATTTCATGACGAGCATTTGGATATAGTTTAACCTTAACTTTTTTCCCTGCTTTCTTATACAATTCAACGGTTTTTAATACTGTTTCACCATATTTTCCAACCGGATCATCTTGTCCCGCAATAAATAATAACGGTAATGTGTCAGGAGTTAATTTAATATTTTTCTTATTAGTAATAAATAATAAACCCGTAAACATATCTTTAAAAGCACTTGTTGAAAAAACTTGTCCTGTTAACGGATCATCTGCAAATGCTGCTTGCACAGTTTTATCTGTTGACAATCACTCTGTTCCCAAATTACCTTCATCCTTATAACGCACATTTAACGGTGCATAAGAAAATTTATAAATAAAATTGTCTTTTGACTTGGGGCCTTTAATTTTTTGGCCAAGTTTAGCCATTTTAACCGAAAATTTTAATAACCGTTTTGGATAATGTGCAGTCCCACAAATAACCAACGCCGCAATATTGGTTCCATATTTAATTGCATAATGCCGAACCATAAATGATCCCATTGAGTGCCCAAACATTACAATTGGTATGTTAGGATAGCAATATTTAATATAAATTGTTACTTCATACAAATCATCAATAATTTTTTCTCATCCTTCTTCTTCTGCAAAAAAACCCAAATCTTCTGGACAAGTGGCAGTTTTGCCATGGCCACGATGGTCTTCGGCAACAACAACATAATTGTTGGCAACTAAAAACTTGGCAAAATCTTCATAGCGTAAAGAATGTTCCGCACTCCCATGGACTAATTGCACAACTCCTTTAATTTCTTTCTCGTTTGCTGGTTTTCATTCATACATTTGCAATTCTGAGCCATCCCGTAATGGCTGTCTTCACTCTTTGAATTTCATCATTTCTATCTTCCCTTCAATTAAAAATAAACTTGCTCTATTTTACCATTTTCATTATCCTATTAAAAGTACTTTATTTAAAAATAATCCGCTAATTAAACAAAAAGAAAAAGTGTCATTTAACACTTTCTTTTTTAGCGGCCCTGATTTCCGGCACGATGAAGATCACGGAACGGACCATCAATGGTAATTAATTCATCATATTTTCCACTTTGAATAATACCTTGTCCTTTTCCTAATACAAAAATTTTATCCACATTTTTAATGGTACTTAGGCGGTGTGCAATTGAAATTGTTGTTTTCCCAACCATAATTTTTTCTAATTCAGCTTGAATTTCTTTTTCCACAATATTATCTAGCGCACTTGTTGCCTCATCTAGAATCAAGATTTGGGGATTTTTTAAAATCATCCGCGCAATAACTAACCGTTGTTTTTGGCCTCCTGATAACATAAATCCACGTTCACCTAAAATGGTATTATAACCATCTTTTCAACCCATTACTAAATCATGTAAGTTTGCTTTCTTACAAGCTTCAATAACTTCTTCTTCAGTGGCATTAAACATTCCGTACCGAACATTGTAAATAACATCACCAAATAAAATTTTTGGTTCTTGTTCAACATAACCAACGTGTGTTAAGTAACTTGCTAGATTTAAGTCTTTTAAATTAGTATTATTAACAATTACTTTACCACTCGTTGGATCATAAAAGCGTAACAACAATTTTGAAATGGTTGATTTTCCACTTCCCGTTTCTCCAACAAAAGCATAACTTTTGCCTTTTTCAAATTTTACAGTTGTTTTTGGCAAAATAACAACTCCTGGTTTTTCTGGATATTCAAAAATAATGTCTTTTAAAACAATATCTCCCGTAATTTCATCAACACTTGGTGCCGCACGGTTTGGATCAATTGTTGTATCAACACGAATTAATTGCACAATTCTTTTTGTTGATGCTGTTGCTCGTGCTAATCCTGGTACTAATCCAGTTAATGTTCAAATTGGAAAGGCTAAAGTATTAACCCCAGTAATAAAAGCTGGTAAAACCTTCATAATGTGGTTGGTACTTTCTGTTCCCTTATTACCATATAAAATAATACTTGATAACACAACAATCACAGTTAAACTTAAGGCACAAAGAATAATAATTGTTGTCATTCGAGCTTGAATTCGGTTTAAGCGACGATTAATGCGGTAGTATTCTTTATGAATTTGTTCAAAACGAACACGTTCATATTCTTCTGTTCCTGTTGCTTTAATTAAAGCAATAGAAGCAATTCGGTCAGTTACATCACCATTAACATCCGTAATTTTAGCACGAACATTTTCTGTTTCTGATGCTTGTGAACGGAATGTTACAGCAACTGCTGTCATAAATAAAGCAGTTGCCCCTAAACAAATTAAGGCTAATTTTCAATCAATATTTAGTAACACCACTGCACTTCCAATAAAAATAATCGGAATACTAATTAAGTTAGCTGGCGTTAATTGCGATTCATCCCCAATAATTTGCGTATCATTAATTAATTTTGTCATTGTTTCTCCAATTTTTTTATCAGAATAATAACCAATGTTTAAATTAACTAAGTTATTTAGAACAGCATTCCGAACATCAATTTCAATATTCCGTCCTAACATTCCTCCAACACATTCACGAATGTTTGTTGTGACAACTCCAATTACCAACACAACACCAATAATAATCAATCAAATTCATCAGTCTAATCCCGTTGTTACAGCATTGGGATCATTTCCAAATTCAAATAAAATTTGGGTCATTAACTTATTAATTAAAAGGGTAATTGTTACAATTGATGTTGAACTTAAAACTAAAGTAAATAAGATTGTAAATGATCGTAACAAATAACGGCGATAATAAATAGCAACCAACTTAAAAAAACCGATGCGCGGTGCTTTAATCTCCTTCATCATTTCTAACGGCGTTTGTTGCTTACGAGCGTGATTTTTGTGGTTTAATTCATTATACTCTAAGTCTTTTTCAATTTTATTAATATCAATTAACTCTTTAATTTTACCCATAAACTCACCTCTTATTCTAACTAAGGTTTATCAATAAACTCTCTTATCTGTATATTATAACAAAAAATAAAACTTTTTTAATGTTTTAAAAAAGTTTTTTAGACATATATTCCATATCGATCAACTAACTGTCTTGTTCGTCGTTCTAATAACAAAAATAATGTGGCATTAACAATATATTTTGCGGTAAATATTCCAAAGAAAATCCCAATAAAAATTAAAGTGTGTTGCCATGATTCAAAAATAGAAGCCATTCCACTATTATCATGGTCATGATCATGTCCAGCATGGGCATGACTAAGACTATTTGATCAATTAACAACCTCATTTGGAGTATTAACTGTCGATGCTAACATATTAGTTCCATGTTTAATCATATGAACGTGTTCAGCTTCTAAATTGCTATGACCGGTGTTGACTAAAATTTTTGCAACAATTAGAAATGACAACGCTTCAACTAAAGCACACAATGGAACAATAATTACAAACGCTAAAATTTTTTTAGTCCAATTAATACTAATAATTTTATGATGATGATCATGGGCCTTTTTAACATGGTGATACTCATGAATTGTATGGTCGGCAACATCTTCTGGGACCTTTACTTTATAATAAGCATTAAACAAAATATAGTAAACAAACCAGGTAATAAAAACAACCAAAATGTTTGAAATCATAAAGAATGCCATTTCAATTCATGTGTGGTGACCATCAATTAAATTATGAATTCAGGGTAAAGCTATTCCCTCCAATAAAGCAAATCCTAAACCAACAATTGAAATTGAATAAATGATAACTAATGTATCAAAAAAACGTAAACCAAAGGTTGCTCCTCATGGCGTTGGAATATTAAAAATTTCTAATAAACTTAAACCAACAGCGACTGCTAAAAAGATTGCGGCGGCTGTAATCTTAAAGGTAATCGACCTTTGATTATATAATTCTTTGTGAAATAATGATTTTTTAATTCGAACTCAAATCTTATCATTTTTCACAACTAATTCCTTGTTACTACTTTTTTCCATTCTCTTTTTCCTTTCTTATTTATAAAAATTATAATTTATTCTTTTAAAAAGTCAAGCATCACAATAAAATTTTTAACAAAATAAATGATAATTTATTCTAATAAAAAATAAAAATAGACATAGAAACATCTATTTTTATTTACAAAGTTATAACATCATAACCCACGTTCTGTTTTTTATTTAATAAAATAAAACACTAGTTATTTATCTATCAATTTTTTAAAATTGATCTTCTAATTCTCTTCTGCTTTGAAAAAAAGAAGTTCCCTTACCAAAATTTAGGTTTCTCGCTTGTGGGGTTTACCCGTTCCATTTTTTAAATTTCTTTAAAAACTCGTTTCTGTGGCACTTTTATAGAAAAAATTCCATATTATGAATAACTTAGGATTTTTTTCAGCCGTCATAAGGATCCCTTATGCCTAACCTTATGGATTAAATTAGCACAAACACTACAATCATCGCAGATTGTGCGAGCGTGGAGTTTCCTCTATTAACTGTCGTTAATAGCAACTAGTTCTGTCATAACTCATAATAATTATACTATATCTTAAGCCTAAAATGCTAACTTTACTAATAACCATTTCTTAAAATTTAGTCATTATTAATCTTACCTTCTAAATTATGGATTCGTTTTATTAGATCAGCTTTTGAAAAACCTTCTTCTTCTAACCGGGCTTTTTGCGCCTTTGTTTCATCCAGTTGCGCTTTTAAAACGTCATTCTTATCTTGTAAATCATTTATTTGTTGACGTAAATACTTAATTTCTTTATTAAAATCATTGGTAATGCCTTCAAAAACGCGATAATCAGTGGCAATCATATCTAAAAACATATCAACTTCGTTTGGATCATAACCTTGATAATCAACTTGAAATTCCTTATTAATGATATCGACTGCTCGCAATTTAATTGTTTTCATTTTCACACCTCTTTTTGCAAGGAACAAAGGTCCTTTTTTGTTAATTATATTATTAAAGGAGGAAACAATCATGCACCTGCCCAATAATCGTGGAATGTTTTTAGAATCTCTACTTAATTATACTATTCAAAAATATTATGATGATAATATTGGTCTCTTTTTTAAACGAGCAGTCAATATTATTCCATTGGAAAAAAATCAGCATATAATTACCAAAGGTTATTTTAAAGAAAAAACTGGCTGTGATTATTATGGCCTTTATCAAGGCCATTATATCAAATTTGAAGCAAAAGAAACCAACCAGCAAAAATTCAACTTAAACAATATTAAAGCACATCAGTTAAAACAATTAGCTTTAGTTAAAAAGCATCATGGCATTAGTTTTATTATTATTTATTTTCATTATTATGATCGTTATTTTATCTTATCATATCAAAAATTAACAATATGAATAAAACTAATGCCAACAAAACAAATTCCAATTTCTTTTTTTGAAGAAAATGGTTATGAACTTTTTCTGACCCTTCCTAATTTTCTTGACTTTAAACCAATTCTTAATCAATTAATCAATTGTATTTAGTTAATGATTTTGGTTTATTTTTAAGATAATTATCAATAAACTTAATAAGTTCTTTAAATGTCATTTTTGTTTCTTGATGATTAGTAACAATTAGGGTTAATTGAAAATCAGAAATTTTATTTTCTAAGTAAGTATTTAAAGTAGCTTTTTCATGTTCAGCTAAAGGTTCTTGCAAAATTTGATTGACTTGATCATACAAAAACTTTTTCTCAACATTTAGCTCTAAATTTTCAATCACAATAATAATTTTGTTAAAAATTGGTGATAAATCCATTTCCAAAACATCTTTTTTCATCTTAATATCAATAAAACCTTCTTGTTTTAATTGATCTAACATACTTTTTGCTTTTGCTTCAGTAAAATTGGAATGGTTAGCAATTTCTAACGGCGTGATGAACCTTTTATCAGAAGAAGAACAGTTCATAATCAACATGATTAACACTAACTGTTCTTCTGACAAATTTATTAATTTATAATGGCTCAATAAAAAGCGCCACTTATTAATACTACCCTTGTTAAATAAAGTATTTAACATAACAATTAGATCTTAACTAACTTAATTAGTTTAATGCATCTTTTAATTGTTTAGCTGCTTTGAATTTAGCTGCTTTAGAAGCTGGAATCTTAATTGTTTCACCAGTAGCTGGATTTCTTCCTTCTCTTGCTGCTCTTGCCGATACAGCAAATTTACCAAATCCTGCAATTGCGACTTCGTTTCCTTTAACTAAAGTTTCTTTAATTTTATCAAAAACAAAATCAACAACTTCTCCCGCTTGTGACTTTGATAAATTAAATTGTCCTGCAATTAACTCTGCTAGTTCTTTTTTTGACATCATTACACCTCTTCTAATTAAACCTTATAATTTAGGTTTATATTATCTTACCAAATTTTATTTAAAATGTATCTCTTTTTCAAAAAAAACATTAATTTTGCAAAACCCCTCTCATTTTAACTAATTTATCCATCTTTGAAACTGAACAATGCTAAAATATTATAGTAGTAATTGCAAAATTATAACAATTACTACAAATTAACCAAGAATCAAGGAGAAATAGTTATAAATGACTTTAAAAATAAAATTAATTTGAAAACAAATTTATAAACTATTTTTTGCAATAGTTGGAATTACCATTTTAATATGGGCATTTATCACTGGAATTCTCAATCAAGATGATATTATTAATCGTTATCATGGTGATTACACAGTATATACATTAGATTTTTTTACAACCTTTACTTGTTTATCAAACTTAGGAATCTTATTCTGATTCCTAATTAGTGGAATTCGCCATCATCAAGAAAACAAAAATAAAATTCAATCATATCCAGTTGCATTAGCTGCAGCTTGCTATATTACTATTACTTTTATCATATATAATTGTTTATTATTACCAACTCAACCCCTACCAGGAAGCGTCTTAGGGTGATTTACCACCGTCATTGATCATATGACAAATCCAATTGCATTTGTTGTTTATGTTTTATTCTTTATGGAGAACAAACAAGAAATTAAGTTAAAACAATTTTTTCGTACAAATTTTTGAAAATATATCGTTGTTTTACTAGGATATTGTGCTTATGCAATGATTAGAGGTGAATTACGTCGCCTTTCTGGCGATCATTTTACTTGACCAGGAAGTACACCTGGGGTAATTGAAAACCGTTGATATCCATATTTCTTTTTAAATGTCCACGGGACCTTTTTTAGTCTGCCAGGATATGTGTGATTCATTATTGCTTTTATCGCAATTTTAGGAATTTTAATTGGCAGTATGTATTTATATAATTATTGTAATAATAAAATCATTAAAACAAAATTTTACCAAACTATGCAAAAAATCAGTTTAACAAAAAAACCATCATAAGATGGTTTTTATTTTTCTTAAAATGAAAATAATTTCCTAAATTTAATTAATATAATTAACTGATAATTCCAAAATCTTTTAAAAATGAAAATAATTTTTTACCTTTTTGCGAGATAATAACAGTGGTGATCAGAACATTATTATTTAAAATTAATGATAAATAACTGCTTACAAAACATAATGCATTCTTGTTACCTTTTGTTACTTTAAACATTAAACTTTAAATCCTAAAATATTTATTAAGTAATAATGTGACACCTATTCATTCTGATGATGTTACAAGAATGAAGAAAAAATGCTTGATACTTTATAATAAATATTATGCTGCTAAAAATTATAAAGTACCGTATTAAAAGTAGAAACTTTTACAATAAAAAGCTATTGCTGATATTTTCCTACCTAATATCCGCTTTAGATCACAAGCAATCCCCCTGCTTGATTATTGTAACCTTTACATAATATTCATTTAATTGATTAAAACCTCTTAAAGAACTTAAGAGGTTTTATTTTTTTAATTCAATTTGTAGTACGTATTCTTTTGTCTCGCGCGGGGCTAGATGATTGATTCATGGCTTTTGATCAAATGGTGCTGTTTCATAATTAACATCATCTTGATGCCCATCTCATGGCTCAACACAAATATATTTTGCATCATTTTGACATTTTCAAATTAGAACATTTGGATATCCCTTTGTTATTAAACGAATAACACGACTTGGATCCACAATTAATACTTGTTCTGTCGATTGATTTAATAAAGCATAACATTGTCCTGTTGTAAAATCATATTCGTCTAGTTTAATTTCATTTTTAACTTCCGTTGGCATTGTTGTTCCTAAAAAAGCACCACCGGGAATATGCGTAACTGTTTGTAACTGATCAAAGATAATTTTTCCTAAATGATCATCACAAATAAACGCTGGATGTCAACCAAAATTATACGGCAACATTTTTGAATCAAGATTAGTAATTTTAACCTTATTAACCAATTCGCTTTCTACTAATTGGTATGTCACTTCTAACTTAAAGACAAAAGGATATTGTTCATAAAAAGTTTTTGTTGCAACATACTCAACAATTAACACATCAGTTGTATAGGTAACAATCTTTCAATCAGTAATAACTCGAAAAAACCATGCCCTGTCATGTGATATGTTTTTCCTTCAAGTTGATATTGATCATTAATTAATTTTCCTGTAATTGGAAAACAAATTGGTCAGGATTTTTTTCACGTACTATCTTGTTGATAAACATATTCCTTCCCATCTTTTTTCAACGAGATTAATTCAAAAGGATTTTTACTAATTTGTGCTACTAAATTTTTATTTTTTAAAATATACATTATTTGTCCTGCTTTTCTATTTGTTTTGCCTAATAACCTGTTAAGTGTGTTTTATCTTGCATAATAGCAACACCACCACTTGTTCCAATTCGTGTTGCACCCGCCGCAATCATTGCTAAAACATCGGCCTTGGTGCGAACTCCCCCTGCTGCTTTAACTTGTAAACGATCACCAACAGTTTCTTTCATTAATTTTACATTTGTTATTGTTGCACCTGCTTTACTAAAACCAGTTGACGTTTTAACAAAATCAAGTCCTGCTTGTTCAGCTAACTGACATGCCTTAATAATTTCTGCTTCTGATAATAAACATGTTTCTAAAATAACTTTAACAACAGCGGTGCCCGCCGCCTTTTTACATGCTCTCATATCAGCTGCTACTAAATCATAATTATTTGATTTAAACTGACTAATATTCATTACCATATCAATTTCATTTGCCCCATCTTGTAAAGCATTAGTAATTTCTGTTACTTTTGTCACTGTTGTATTTGCTCCTAATGGAAAACCAACAACAACACAGACATTAACATCACTATCTTGTAGTAATTCACAAGCTAAGGGCACAAATGTTGGATTAATACAAACTGAAACAAAATCATATTGTTTTGCTTCAAGACATAACTGTTCAATGTCAGCAGTTGTGGCATCTGGTTTTAATAAAGTATGATCAATATATTTATTTAATTTCATTTAATAGTTCTCCCTGTTGTTCTTCATTAACTTGTACTGCTTCTAAAATACGGATTGCTGCAATGGAATAATCCAACAAGCGTTGCATTTCAGAATAATTTCCTGTATTTATTATATTCACAAAATGTTGTAATTCATAATACATTTTATTATGATGTTCAGTTGCTAAGGGAATCGGCGTTGATTTATTTGTTAACCGGTTATATATACTAATTGTTTCTAATTTTGTTAAGTTAGTAAAATTAATTGTTGTATCATAACTTAAAATTTCACTAGCACTAATACCAGTTGCCGCTTTTGAACAAACAATATTTGTTAAAATATTACTATGATGACGTAAAAGCACAACATTGTTAATATCAACGCCATTTTTCAACTTATGACTCATTGCTTTAACATCTTTAACTGGTCCAAATAAAGCAACTGCTAATTCAACAGGATAAATTAACATATCATACAACGAACCTTTTCCTAAAGTTTCATCAAAAACAGAATTATAATCATCAAGTAAAACTTCTTTCATTCGACTTGAATATTGGTTACAATGAAATGTTGCTAAGAAAGGATGCATTTTGTTAACATTTTCTTGTAAAACTTGATATGCTGGTAAATGCAGTGGTTTAAAAGCTTCCATTAAAAAAACATTGTTAATAATTGCAATTTCTCTTAATTCAATTAACTCTTGGGCTAAAAAAGTCACTGGTTTTTCAATTAAAACATGCTTTTGTTGTTGTAAAAAATATTTTGCTTGTTGGTAATGTAACCCATTGGGTGAAGCAATATAAATAAGATCAATATGATCTAACATATCTTCAAAATTATCAACCATTCGGACTGACAAATTATTTTTTAACGCAAAAATTTTCGCTTTTTCTAAAGTACGTGAATAAAGACAGCTAACTTCAACTCCCGTTACTTCCCGACAAGCTTCAATAAATTCACTAACAATATTACCCGTTCCAATTGTGCCAATCTTTAACATAAAAGCACCTCACTATGTACCTTTCATTTTTGTTAAGTGGTTGATAAAATTATTAGTTAATATCTACAGTAAACACAAGATCACTAGTTCTAAAGAATTTACTCTTTAAACCATCAGCTGAAACAGTATAAGAATTACTTCCTGGATCATAACTCCCCGATAAACCAAGTCCTGCTAAATCATTTTCTCCTAATGCAACTCCACCTAAAGCAGCAAAAGCGGCTGCTTCTAATTTACTTTGATCATCAACTTTCAATGTTCTTTCTCCTTTTGGTAACCAATCTTCTAAATTGGGACGAAGATCTTTATATTCTGGCGGTGTTGCTTGTAAGTTTCCTCACATTACTGAGCCTTTAACTGATTTAGCACCGTCTTTTGCTTCCATTTTAACATATACTTGTTTAAAAGTTATTTCTGACTTATTAGTTGCAACGGTAACTTCAACTTCATCTCAAGGTAAATAAATTGAGACAATACTTTGAATCCCTTTTGTTATTCCTGATTTTAAGTCAACTTGATTATTTACAAGGACATTATTTTTTTGCAAATGAAATTTACTACTTATTTTATCAAAAGCAAATAAACTTAAATCTAATTTGTCACCAATAATATCATTCCCATTATCTTTTGGTGGGGGTAAACATGCCATAACATTTGTACTAACTACTGTTGCTAATGAAATGCTAGTTAGTAGAACTAAAAATTTCTTCATTTTTTCATACTCCTTTATTAATTATCCTTTTTATTAATTATAAACTAATTACTATTTTTATCATCATCAAAAAAAGGATTTTGTGATTTTTTTGATAAATTATTTTTTTCTAGTGTTACTTTATCACTAGTTTCTTGTTGCTCTTTTTCTCATAATTCAGAATCTTGTCAATTTTTCTTCACAATAAAAATCCGTTCTTCAACTCGTACAATTGATTCTAAAACTGAAAAAACAATTGTCCCAACAAAAACAAATGGAAACCAAACATATCAAAAAATACAAATTTGGGTTGGATTTAAAACTTTTGTATTAGTCAAAATTAAAAAGAACAAACTAATAGCAAAAATTAAATACTGACCAATATAAAAAACTTGCATAAAAATAATATGTTTTCGTAATAATTGAAAGGAAGTTTTTTTCAATTCATGAATTCGTACTAAGTGATAAATAATAAAAATAACAGTTGCAAAACCAATTAAGACATAACCAATTTTATACCCTGTTATTGCCGCAATATTTCATTTTTGCAATCCTAAAATTAAAAAAATTAATACTAAAGCAGTATATAATATTACATTTGCGACACTAACTAATCCTTTAATCGATACTAATTTTGTCATTCTTTTCTCTCCTATAATTCTTTTTCATACATAACCATTGCTAAAATAGCAAGAGGTGCTGTTTCTGCTCGTAAAATTCGCTGCCCCAATGAAATTGTTTTATAGCCATTAGTTGTTAAAACAGCAATTTCTTCTTCGGTAAAACCGCCTTCTGGGCCAATGACAATGGTCATTGTTGTAAAATCTTGGTGCAAAAAATCTTTTAATTGTGAATTCTGAGCAGCTTTCTCATAACAAACAAGATTCACATCACTTTGATATTTTGACAAAACTCTTAAATCACTTTCCACATCTCTTAATACTGGGATTTGATTACGATATGCTTGTTCACTAGCTTCTTTACAAATTTTTGTTCAACGTTCAAGTTTTTTAGTGTTATTTTCACCTTTTAATTGTACCACACAACGTTTAAACTGAAAGGGAACGATTTCATTAACCCCTAATTCAGTAGCTTTTTGCAATAAATAATCTCATTTTGTATTGCGAATTAAACCCGCAATTAAGCGAATCTTAATGGGACTTTCATGGTTTTGCTCTAACTTTTTTGTTAATTTAAACAAATATTTTTGGGGCGGAACAACTTCAATTGTTGTCAAATAATGTTCTGCTTGATAAATACAAATAATTTGTTCATTATCTCGTAAGCGTAAAACTTGTTTAATTTGTTTAATATCATCTGCTGTTAAAATAAAATAATTATGTTCTAATGTTGTCGCAAAAAAACGATGCATTACTGTTCATCTCCTAATATTTCTTTCATTATTTCGTCTAATTCATTATATAAAAATTGTAATGAGGCAGTGGTTGTAATTTCATAATCCGGTTTAATATCTTTAAATAAGGTTTTTTGAATTTCTAATAATTGTTTTGTTTGCGATGTTGGTTGCTGATCACGAGTAGCAATCCGAGTTAAAATTGTTTCTTCGCTAGCTGTAATTAAAATCTTAGCTTTAAAAGTTAAAGGTAAAATATTAAGACCTACCGCCTCAATTAAAAAATTTTGCTTTGAATTATTGTTAATTATTGATAATATTTTTTGGCTTACTTTTGGTCACAAGTAACTATTTAACTTACTATTAGCTGTTTGATCAGTAAAAATAATTGTTCGTAAATAAGGACGATCTACAACACCATTTTTAATAACCCCTGGAAAAGTATTGTCTAAAAACATTAAAGTTTCTTTCTCTTGCATAATTTCTTTCGCAATTTGATCAGCATTTAAATAAGTTAAATGATATTTATCTTGTAAATATTTACAAGCACTAGTTTTACCAGCACCAATATAGCCATAAACACCAATAATCATTTTCCATTTATTCCTTTCAAATTTTATACAAAAGAAGTTAATTTATCGCTAATAAATTTTCATCAACAATAACATCAAAAATCGTTTGCGCTACCGCGGCAGTTTCCGCTGGTGTATAGTGAATGCCATCATATGTTGTTTGATCCTCTGGATGGGGATTAGCAGTTAGTTGCAAATTAACAACTGGAATCTTTAAATCAGCAAAATATTTTTGATAAGCTGTTGGTAATGAAGTTAATAATTCACCATCATGCATTGTTACTGCTTTTGGCGGACAAACAACTAAAACTTGATAATTAATTTCTTCATGATTATCACGGTGAAAATTTTTCATTTGATTAATTAATTGTCCTAATGAACTAACAATTTTTTCCTCAATTGGATAGTTTGGAATCTCTTTTAATTTTGCATATGCATCATAACCAAAATAATCATTTGTTCCTAAAAAAACAATAAATAAATCAAACGGACTTGCTTTTTGATATAACGCTAATAAATTATCCATCCCGTTATCTTGTGGAAACCCAAAATCAATTAATGGTTTAATAATTGTTCGCCCTGGTTGTGCATCTGTTTCAATTTCAATATCTTCTGTTTGATAATGTTGTGTTAATAAATTGGCTAATTTTGCCGGTCAATTATCCGTTTCTTGCATTTTACCAATCCCCATTGGTAAATAACCAAATGTTAATGAATCTCCTAAAATTGCAATTTTTTTCTTCATTAAAATCACTCTCTCCTCTATATTCTTATTTTATCTTACTTATAATTATTATGCCTTAATTTTCAAAACTTTTTGAAAAAAGAAAATGATTCATGCTAACCCAAATAAACTTCGTAAAGCATTATTTAAATTCTGATGCACACGTAAATATTGAACTAAAGTATAAACTAAAAATAACAGTGCAATAATGAAAGAACAAAAAATTCATAATAACATTACAACCATGATATTTACTCATTCCGTACTATTGTTTTCCAATTGGTTAGAAAGCTCATCTGTTGTACGAAACCGAGCTAAAAAATATCCTAATGGTCATACCAAAAAATATCAAATATATAACAGTGGTGATAACAAAAGAAATAAAATTACTTTTGCAAAAATAAGTCCTGGTGGTTGTTTCACTATTTCTCGCTTCCTTCTTCTTGTCATTAATTTTATAATGTTCTGAGTGAGAATGCAATATCGATTATTTTTCAAAAATAACGAATTTACCTTAATAACACTCTCAATAACTTTTTAGTATTATTAACTGTGATAAAGTAAAATCAAATTAATTGTTTTTCATTCAAAAATTATAAGTAAATTTTTCGTAAAGCATATGCAATCGGAGGAAAAATTGCAACAGCTAATGCCATCTCAGGCAAATAATTTGTTGCTAAAATAAGCCACGTAAAAGCGCGAAAAATAACTTGTTGATCAGGATTAGTATAAATTAACGGACCAATAAAATACATAAAAACTAAAACAAAAATAGTATTTAAAGTTGCTGTTGTAAAAGCAATAATAACATTATAAATTTTTAAATAATGGCGTTGATATCATGTTAAGGTAGTTAATTGATTAGTATAAATTTTTGCTTCAATTTTATCTGAAGTCTTTGTTAAAAAATAAGCTAAAAGACCAACACAAAGGCCCATTAAAACACGAGGAACAACTGAAAATAGTGGATTAATAAAAATAAAACTGGTTATTCCCGGTGAAATAAGGGTTTGAACTAACGAAGACAAACCAAAAACAAGACCATAAATTAAACCCGCCCAAATTAAATTTAGATTCATAGTAACATATAAGGCATACATTCCAATTAAAAATAAAATATGCATTAAAGTTAAATTAACTGGACCCACCGCAATGTATCCTAATTGGGGAACTAATGCAAACAATAAAAAAATGGCAATAATAATGCTATTAATTGTAATCATTCTTGTTGTAATTTTTTTCATTTATGCCTCCAATAATAACTTCCCTTTTATTATTATTGTTATTTAACTATTTTTTCCTCATTGTCATGTTTTTAATTTTTCCGTATCAGCAATCGCAATGTATGGTAAGTTTCGTAAACGTTCTTCATAATCTAAGCCAAAACCAATTAGAAAAGCATGGGGAACATCAAAACCATATCAATCAGCGACTAAATCCACTTCTCGCCCCGCTTTTTTATCTAATAATGTAACAACTTTAACACTACGAGCTCCTTTTAAATATAAATATTCTTTAATCATTTTAACTGTTTTCCCACTATCAATAATATCTTCTACTAACAAAATATCCCGATTTGTGACTGGAATTGGCAGATCCAATAAAATTTGGGGAACACCGTTACTTTTTATCCCCCCAAAATATGATGAAACAACCATGTATTCAGTTTCACATTCAACACCAACTAAATGAGGAATGAACTTTGCCATAAAAGGAATACAACCTTTTAGTAATCCTAAACATAAAACGGTATTATCTTGGACCGGATATTCATTAAGATAATAGCTACTAATTTGTTGTCCCAATTCTAAGCATTTTTGCTCAATTTCCTCTGCAGTAATTAAAACTTCCTTGACGAGTGGATGTAATTTCATTTTTTTACCTCACTTAATATTAATAATTTAATTATATTATAATCAAGCCTTAATTAAAAGGTCTTAGTTTTAAAAGTAGTTATTTCCTTCTAAAATTTTTTTACATTTTCTAAAATTTTTTACAAAAAAAAAAAAAAAAAACTTGGTTAAAATAAGGGTAGGAACAAAGTTAATAGGAGAATTTTAGAATGAAAATTGAAATTTATCATGGAATTATTAATTGCTTAGAAAACATTCGGATGCATTTAAAATTAAGTCAGTTAAAATTTGCAGCATATTTTTCCTTCACCCGAGAAGGCTATCGCCTTGCGATTGCAAAAGATACTAATAAAAATAAAACTTATGTTAAACTTGATGTAGTCCACATTTTGGCAACGATTCTATATAATTTAGAAAATTACGATTTATGAAAAAAAAGAGCTTCTTTAATAATTATGGAAATTAAATCCTGTTTTACCAAATATTACCAAAAATTAATTACTTTTCAGTAAGTTGCTAATAATTTTTAGCAATTTATTCATAATTCTTTTATTTAAATTATTTTGAAAGGAGGAATTTATTATCAGTTTAAAATATAATAAAATCTTATGGAAACATCAAACTTTCCAAATCAGAAAGGAAAATAAAAATGACAAATACCGAATTATTTTTTCAACATTTTGGTTTAGAACTATTTGGAACAATGCTTTTAATTATTTTAGGAAATGGTGTCGTTGCTAATATTCTACTAAAAAATACAAAAGGAAATGGACAAGGTTTTTTTGCAATAACCGCCGGATGAGGTTTTGCGGTACTTGTTGGGGCAATGGTTAGTAGTGCTTTAAAAGGCGTTGCTCATTTAAATCCCGCAGTCACTTTTGCAATGGTTGTTCAACAAACTTGATTTATTAACAATGGTTGATTCTTATTACCAGC
The DNA here is from genome assembly GCF_030060925.1 of Spiroplasma sp. SV19. Taxonomy (NCBI): domain Bacteria; kingdom Bacillati; phylum Mycoplasmatota; class Mollicutes; order Entomoplasmatales; family Spiroplasmataceae; genus Spiroplasma; species Spiroplasma sp. SV19. Next base: position 1,311,866 of record NZ_CP045455.1, on the reverse strand, counting down.
ATTACTATTGGGACAAGTTGTTGGTGCTTTAATTGGCCAAATTATTGTTAATATCTTTTATTGAAAACATATTAAAGATACTGTAAGTGATAATCCTGAATTTATTCTAGCAATGCATGCCACAGAACCAACTTATCGTCCAGCCTTCTTTAACTTCTTTGCCGAATTTATTGGAACATTTGTCCTAATTGCAACAATTTTAGCAATTGGTAAATATGGAACATTTAGTTTAGGAGCATGAGGACCACTCTTTGTTGGTTTAACTGTTTTTGGAATTGGAATATCATTAGGTGGGACAACTGGTTATGCAATTAACCCTGTTCGTGATTTAATTCCACGAATTGTTCATTTTGTTTTACCATTAAAAAATAAAAGACAATCAGATTGAAGTTATAGTTGAATTCCAGTTGTAGCACCAACATGTGCTGGTCTTGCTACGGGAGGGATTTTCTTACTATTTTAATTAGTTTAGTAGAAAGGATATTGTGAAAAACATGGAAAAGAATCCTACTTATGATGTTTGTATTATTGGTGGTGGTGTTATTGGCGCAGCAATTAGTCGTGAGTTAAGTCGTTATCAATTAGCAACTATTACAATTGAAAAAAATAAAAAAGTAGCAATGGAAACTTCTGCTGGTAATTCTGGCGTTATTCATGGTGGTTTTGATCCAACCCCCGGAAAATTAACCGCCGAATTAAATTTAGCAGGACATCAGCTTTATCAAACAATTTTTAAGGAACTAACAATTCCCCACCAGCAAGTTAATTCCCTTGTCATTGCTTTTAACAAGGAAGAACAAAAACACTTAGAGATGTTATATCACCGGGGAATTACAAATAATGTTGATCCAAATCATCTGCGTCTTATTAATCAAGCAGAAGTACATGCGTTAGAACCAAATTTAAGTCCCAATGTACAAGGAGCACTATTATGCACTTCTTCATATGTTGTTGACCCAGTGGTTTTAACACAAAGTCTTTTTTCAAATAGTATTAAAAATAATCAACAATTAAAACTCGATCATCTCGTAACAAATATTCAATATCACTCTGAACAAAAGCACTTTGAAATTACAACGCTGCATCAAGACCAAGAAATTACTTATTTTGCAAAATATTTAATTAATGCTGCTGGGCACTACTGTGATATCCTTGCAGCAAAAGCGGGTTATCCCGATTATGAATTAGTTACTAAACGAGGAGAATATCGTGTTTTAGAAAAAAGCGAAGGTAACTTAGTAAAAAGCATTATTTTTATGGTTCCAACAATTCATGGAAAAGGAGTCATTGTGGCACCAATGCTAGATGGCCACCTTTTAGTTGGACCAACTGCTGAAGATAATATTCCAAAAGCAGAAACACGCCTAGTAACTCCAGCCATGTATGAAAAAATTGGTCAGATTGGAACTAAAATTATTCCAAACCTTAAAATGGAAAAAACATGTCAAACTTTTGCGGGATCACGTCCAATTGAACCCCTTTCCAAAGATTTTTACCTAAAACCAGCCCATCATAATCCAAAATTTATTAATGTTGCTGGAACAAAATCACCGGGATTAAGTAGTGCCCCTGCAATTGCCAAATATATTTGTCGTTTACTAACCGCTGCTGGTTGTGAATTAATCACAAACCCGCATTTTGATCCTATCCAAACTGAAATTATTCCAATAATTTAACGAAAGGAAACTTTGATAATGTCAAAATATATTATAAGTTTAGATGAAGGAACAACAAGTTGTCGTACCCTTGTTATTAATAAAAAAGGTGAAGTTGTCGCTAGTGATGCGTTAGAATTTAGCCAAATTTTCCCAAAAGCTGGTTGAGTTGAACATGATGCTGTTGAAATTTGAAACTCACAGCGAACAACTTTGGTGCAATCAGTTAATAAAGCAAAAATTAAGCCCGAAGATATTTTAGGAATTGGAATTACTAACCAACGTGAAACCGTTGTAATGTGAGATAAACGCTCTGGTTTACCAATTTATAATGCGATTGTCTGACAAGATCGTCGTACAGCAAAATACTGTGATGAATTAATTGCACAAGGAAAAAGTGAATTAGTGCAAGCAAAAACTGGTTTAGTTATTAACCCTTATTTTTCTGCTACTAAAATAAAATGAATTTTAGATAATGTTGATGGTGCAAGGGAATTAGCAAACGATAATAACTTATTATTTGGAACAATTGATACTTGATTAATTTATCGTTTAACGGGCGGAAAAACCCATATTACCGATTCAACTAATGCCAGTCGAACAATGCTATTCAATATTCATACTAAAGAATGAGATGATGAATTATTAACCTTACTAGATATTCCAAAAGGAATTCTCCCAACGGTAAAATCTTCATCAGAAGTTTATGGTCATACTTTTCCTGGATTGTTAAGTAAAGATACCGACATTCAAATTCCCATTGCTAGTGCAATTGGTGATCAACAAGCAGCCTTGTTTGGCCAACTGTGCTTAGAACCAGGGGAAGTCAAAAATACCTATGGAACCGGATGTTTTATCTTAATGAACACAGGTCAAACACCAATTAAATCAAATAATGGCTTATTAACAACAATTGCCCTAGATTATAAAGGAACAACAACATATGCCTTAGAAGGTTCGGTCTTTGTTGCTGGAGCAGCTGTTCAATGGTTACGTGATCAAATTAAAATTATCTACCACGCTAGTGAAACTGACTGATATACCAATCTTGTTAAAGATGATCAACAAGTTTATGTTGTGCCATCCTTTACTGGATTAGGATCACCATACTGGGATTCTTATTCACGCGGAGCAATCTTTGGTTTAGAACGTGGAACAAAACGTGAACACTTAGTAAAAGCAACTTTAGAATCACTAGCCTATCAATCTTATGATGTTATTACTGCAATGGCAGAAGATCTAAAAAAACCAATTAAAAGAATTAAGGTTGATGGTGGGGCCAGTCGTAATGAATATTTAATGCAATTCCAAGCAGATATTACACAAGTGGAAGTAATTCGTCCCAAAAGCATTGAAACAACAGCCTTAGGAGCAGCCTTTTTAGCTGGTTTAGCTGTTGGCTTTTGAACATCACGCGATGAAATTAAACAAATTCTCATGGTTGATAAAACATACAAAGCTAAATTAGACCAAGCAATTGTGCACAAACTATTAAAGGGTTGAAAAGTTGCTGTTAATCGAACATTAAATTGACTAAAAGATATCGAATAAAAAAATAACCTTATGGTTATTTTTTTAAATGTAAAACATGTTTTTTCAAATTATAGAATGTTTTAATTCCATCATATTCAGCAACTGTTCCTAATTCATCTTCAATTGCTAATAAACGATTGTACTTGGCAATACGGTCACTTCGTGACATACTTCCTGTTTTAATTTGACCAGTATTTAAAGCAACCGCTAAATCAGCAATGGTTGAATCTTCAGTTTCTCCTGAACGGTGTGAAACAACTGTTGTTCATCCCGCTTTTTGCGCTAATTGAATCGTATCAATTGTTTCTGTCACGGTTCCAATTTGGTTTAATTTAATTAAGATTGAATTGGCTGCTTCATTTGCAATTCCTTCCGCCGTAATTTTTGGATTTGTAACAAATAAATCATCTCCAACAATTTGGATCTTATGACCCATTGTTTTTACTTGTAATTCAAAACCAACTCAATCCGCTTCTGCTAAACCATCTTCAATTGAAATAATTGGATAAGTATCAACTAATTTATCTAAGTATTTAATTAACTCTTCTGTTGTCATTGCATACTCTTTCCCAGTTACTTTTTCAATTTTTTTAAAGTGATATTTTTTATCGTCAAAATATAATTCTGATGAAGCACAATCCATTGCAATCATAACTCCATCTTCGCCTGGTTTATATCCTGCTGTTTTAATTGCTTCAACAATTAAGTCTAAAGCAACTTCTGCTGGTGTTTTTGCTTGGAATGCTGCTAATGATTGGTCTTGATATGCCCAGTTAAAGTGTGGAGCAAATCCCCCCTCATCTCCAACAGCAGTAATATCACCTTTATCGTGTAAAATTTTTTTTAATGTATGAAAAATTTCTGATGATCAGCGTAAAGCTTCTTTAAAAGTTGGTGCACCAACTGGCATAATCATAAATTCTTGGAAATCAATTGCACTATCAGCATGTTCTCCCCCATTAATAATATTTAACATTGGCACGGGTAATTTTTTCGCGTTAACCCCTCCTAAGTATTTATACAATGGCATTTCCAATTCACAAGCTGCGGCTTTAGCAACAGCCATTGAAACTCCTAACATTGCATTAGCTCCTAAATTCTTTTTAAAATCTGTTCCATCTAACGCAATCATTGCTTTGTCAATTGCCACTTGACCAGTTACTTCCATCCCCACAAGTTCTTCGGCAATTTTTGTATTAACATTATTTACAGCTTTTAAGACACCTTTCCCTAGGTAACGTCCTTTATCACCATCTCTTAATTCCAATGCTTCACGGCTTCCTGTTGAAGCCCCTGATGGCACCATCGCTGAACCATAACCACCAAATTCCGTTCAAACTTCAACTTGAACAGTTGGATTTCCTCGTGAATCAATTACTTCACGAGCATAAATTTTCTCAATTTTCGACATAATTTTATACTCTCCTTCTAAGCCTATAAGGTTATTATATTATTTGTTCTCAGAATAGTAAATAAATTCTAATAAATATTCACAAAAAAACATCATTTTTCTTTGTTTTTGATAGTAAAGCTAAAATTATTTGCTATGATATTACTAATATACGATTAAATTTAGAACAGGGTGGAAAAAAAGATGGAAGAAAAAAAACCAACAATTGTTTCAGGAATTACTGCAACTGGCCAATTAACGCTAGGAAATTATATTGGTGCAATTAGAAATTTTATTGAATTACAAAAAGATAATAACTTAATTATTTTTGTTGCCAACTTACATGCAATTACAATTCCTATTGGAAAAGAAGAATTAAGCAGCAACATTAAAAATATGATTGCATTATATTATGCTTGTGGCTTAGATCCGAAAAAGACAATTATTTATGTTCAATCAGATGTCTTAGAATTAACCCAATTAGGGCATATTTTATTGTGTAATACTACTGTCGGGGAATTATCACGAATGACCCAATTTAAAGATAAATCAATTAAAATGAAAGCAGAAAATGGCACTGAATTCATTCCAACTGGTCTGTTAACTTATCCAACCTTAATGGCTGCTGATATTTTATTATATGATGCTGATTTAGTTCCGGTTGGAAAAGACCAAAAACAACATATTGAATTAACCCGCAATATTGCCGAACGGATGAATAATCGTTATCAACAAGACCTTTTTAAAATCCCCAATGATTTTATTCCCCCTGTTGGCGGAAAAATTATGGATTTACAAAACCCAACGAAAAAAATGAGTAAGTCTTCAAATGACCCCAAATCTTTTATTGGGTTACTAGACACACCAGATGTTATTCGAAAAAAAATTCGTTCAGCAATAACTGATTCTGAGGGAAAAATTAGTTATGATCCTGAACATAAACCGGGGGTAAGTAATCTGTTAACAATTTATGCTGTTTTAAAAAACATTCCAATTGAAACTGCTGTTAAAGAGTTAAACCACTATGATTATGGGCAGTTAAAAGAGCACGTGGCAACAGCCATTATTGCGGTCTTAGAACCAATGCAAGCAAGATATCACCAGTTAATTAAAGATGACACTATTGATCAATTAATTGACGCCGGTGCTGAAAAAGCACGTTATTTAGCTAATAAAAAATTAGTAAAAATTAAAAATGCTATTGGATTAAATTATAAAAGAAAATAAGGTTCTCTTACGTCTAATATTTTTTACCTTATTGCACCTTCCAAAAAACACAACAATTATTCTTACCGAATTTGATATTTTAACTTCTGCAATTGTCAAGGATAATTGTTTTTTTGATCACTAACATTAAAATCAAATTCACCTTCGTTACCAATTTGTTTTGTATCTAAGTTATTAAATTGAAAATTAATTTTATCTGTTAAATAAGTAACTAAATCAGGAATATTTTTAATTATTTTAATATTACTAATCTTAAAATTATTAGAATCAGTATAAACATCTGTTAACCACTTTGTGATAATTGCTTCGTTACTCATATTTTGTGTAAAAATAAAGCTTGGATGAGTTTGAATATAATTAATTAAATAACTTGATAAATCTTTATTAATTTCATAATTCCAAAAAACATTACTATTTAAATTAATTGTTAAATAATAAATTTTAGTTGCTAAATGCTTCCCATCAATTGTAATTTCGGACATTGTTGTTTCACTCTTAGTATAACTATACGCAGTAGTATCTCTAATTAAAGGAAATAATTGAAAATCACGATACAATTGTTCTGGCGGTGGTAATTTTGATGGTACTACAGCAAGATATGTCTTAAATAAAATATTTTGTTTTGGTAATTCAAAAGCTGCAACTGTTCCAGAATTATTAAAATCATAATTAATAATTGGTGCTAATGTATGTGCTTCTTTATTTTTATTAAAAGTTGTAAAAATTGAATCATCATTACCATGTTTTACTCAATAATCACCTTCATCATTAAATGCCTGCAAAGTAAATTGCGATAAAAAATGACTAACATCTGCTTCCATATCAGTGTTTCGATATGGAACATAATGTCACACTTCTTGGTGACAACTAATTATTGCCATTGTAGGCCCCATAATAATAGTAATTGTCCCTAATAAACTTATTATTTTTTTCATTGTATCATTCCTTTTGTTAAGTTATACTATAAATTATAACAAAAAAAAAAAAAAAAAAAGATTTTTAAAATTATTCAATAAATAATTTTAAAAATCAACATGGTTTGGATCAGGTCCTAATCTTTCTTGTGGAAGAGCAAACAAAGTTGTCATATCTTCTTCATCTAACATAAAATCATCTAACTCAGTATTAGCAATCAGACGGTCTTTATGCGTTGATTTAGGAATAACAACAATATTTTGTTGCACTGCTCATTTTAAACAAATTTGCGCGGGACTTTTTTGATGTTTTGTTGCAATTTTTAAGATGATTGGATTTGTTGCACATTGTCCGCGCATTAATGTTGCTCATGATTCAACAATAATCCCATTTTGTTGACAGAATTCAACAACAGCAGTATTATTTAAACCCGGATGTAATTCAACTTGGTTAACCATTGGTTTAACTTCATGTGTTGCCATTAATTCTTCTAAATGACTAACTTCAAAATTACTAACACCAATTGCACGAACTTTTTTTGCTTTATAAGCAGTTTCTAATGCCTGAAAACACTCGTTACGATCAACAGTTGGCCAATGGACTAAACATAAATCTAAGTAATCAGTATCTAATCTTTTTAAAATATTATCAATTTCTTGTAAAGCAGCATCATATTTATGATTAGCATTTCAAATTTTACTTGTAATAAAAATTTCAGTTCGGGGAATCCCGCTATCCTTAACTGCTTTTCCAATAAATGTTTCATTGCCATAATACTGGGCTGTATCAATATGACGATAACCATTTTGTAGTGCTGTTAAAACAGTTTGATAAACTTCATTTTCATCAGTTATCTTATAAGTTCCTAATCCAATTAAAGGTATTTCAACCCCATTTAAAAGTTTTAATTTTGTATCAATTAATTTCATTTGTTTCTTTTCCTCTTTTCCTGGGCCTTTCCTTTAATTATATTGTAAATGTTATTTTAAAAAAAACAAACTAAATGCTGCTTAGTCTAAAAATTCTTTTTTAACATAACAACTCGTTCCTAACATTAAGTTCGCTAAATATGTTGTTTTAAATTTAACAATACTTCCAACCGCTAATTTTCCGGGATAATCTGTAACATCTAAAATAGTATGATCACTTGATTGCCCTAAAATCGTAATTCCTTTTTCAAACGGCGTTAATTCTTCATAAGGACAATCTTGGCGTCCTACCGCAATTATTGCCTTCATTCGGTTCCCAATATCATCAAATTCTTTTATCCGCCCAAAAGCATCTAATCCCCGTTCGCCAATTGATGCACTTGGTTTTGTTTGCAACTCAATGATTTCTGCTTCTAATCAAAGATTATCTTGCATCAAAAAAGGAATTGGTTCATCATTTAAACCTAAACCCATTAATAAAGCAGTCCCACTTCGAATTTGATTAATTGCTGGATCTAATTGTGGACTATCTCAAATTGTAATATGACTTGAGTTACCACAACTAATAATTGGTAATGTTATATTAAAATGTTGTTCTAATTGTCGTTTTAAAAGTGCTAATTGGTTTAGTTTTGCCACAGTGGGAACTGTTGCTCCAAAGCAAGCAAAATTAGTTCCTAAACCCATTATTTTAAGATGTGATAAGGATAAAACATCTGCCACGGTTTGAAAAATTAATGTTTCATCTCATAACCCTTCGCGAATATCACCAGTTTCAATCATCAAAATTATTTCAAATTTCTTATTAATAATTTGTGCTGCCTGATTCAAGGCTTTAATTGTTGCAAGTTCAGAAATCAAAGCACAATCAGCATATTGCACCACTGTTGGAACTTCACTTAACATTGGTAATCGGAGCAACATTTTTTTACCTGGCAAATGCGCAAATTGTTGCAAATTTAAAATTCGTAAATCAGCAATTGTTGTAATTCCACTTGCTATTAATGTTGATACAATTTTTTCTTGGCCCGCTCCTAATTTAACAACACCAACAAGGTCCAAATTTCTGGTGGCACATTCTTGCACCATTATTTGACAATTTGTTTTAATCCGGGCTAAATTTCATATTAGTTTTGGATACATAGTTTCTTCTTTCTCTTTATATTTTAAGTCTCATCAAGAGACTGTTCTAATTGTTGATCATTTAAAATTTTCTCATATTTATTGTGAATTTTATCGTGAGTAGTATTTAAGTCCTTAACATTACTATTTAATTTCGTAAAGTTTTTGGTAAATTCTTCTCATCGTTCAACTCAACGATCAAATTCACTTTTTATTTGTAATAAATTTTTTTTAATAATTTCTAAGTTTTTATTAAAAGCAACTTCTCGCATATGTTTTTCTAACACAAATAAAATAGCAGATAAAGTTGTTGGTGAAGTAATTCATACTTTTTTTTGAAAAGCAAAGGTAATAACTTCTTCGGGGAATTGTCCATAAATAAAAGCAAATAAATCTTCTGAAGGGACAAACATAATAGCACTTGAAATTTCATTTTCTAAGGTAATATATTTTGCAACTTCATTAATACGTTCTTTTAAGTCTTGTTTAAATAAAGTTAAAAATTTATCTTTAATTGTTTTTTCACTGGCTTCTAAATATTTATTATAATTTGTTAACGGAAACTTTGCATCAATCGCAATGTTTTCCTTTGCCCCACCAGTTTTAACTAATGCATCAACCATTGTGCCTGTTGGCAAACGATACTGGCGTTCTCATCCTTGGTGACTTTCACCATACATATCACTCAATACTTTTTCTAATAAATATTCGCCAAGATTACCACGTTTTTTATTATTTAAAAAAATATCATTTAGTGACTTAACTTTATCTTGCACTTCTTTTAAGGTTCCAGTTGATTCTTTTAAAACAGTTAAATTTGATAAAACATCACTAAATGATTTTGAAATAAATTGTCCCTGATGCTCTAAGTTATTTTTTAAATCACTGTCTTGCTTTGATAAATTACTTTTAAAACTATTTAAACCCTCATTTAAAGCGGTAATATTACGGTTAAACTCATTATCACTACTAGTAGCAGTACGCTGAAATTCAGTAATTAAAGTTGATAATTCTCGTTTTTGCTCTGTAAGTTGTGTTTGTAACATTGTTACTTGTTTTTCCAAAATGTCTTTTGATGCTTGAATATCTTTTTGTAATAATGTGGAATCATTATTGGCCATTGCTTTTTTATTTGATTTGAATAAATAAATTCCTAAAAAAATAACTAGAATAGCTAAAATAATGCCCAATAAAACATACGAAATTGTTGTCATTCTAATCCCCCTTTTATTTACAAACAATGATTAAGATGTCTTTTTAATTATAAACTGTCATAATAAAAAAAGAAACTCATTAACTAATGAGTTTCTTTTTTTATTTTGAAAATGTTACATCCAACTGATAAAATGGAATTTTTGTAAAAATTGACGCTAAATCATCAGATACTGCTAAAATTTTTGACCCTGGTTTAGCCTGAACCGTTGCACCTGAATCATCATTGTTAAATGTAACTCAAATTTCATCATATCAAATGTCTTTATATTCATCTGCAAATTGTTGCCCTAATAACTTTGTTACAAGATCATAACGTAAGTCATCAACTGTTGCTTCAGTATATTTTTTGTCTAATGTCACAGCAATTTTCTTTGATGTTGGTTTTTCATTATTAGCATTTAAAAATTTCCGTGGAGTTGTATGAATAGTAAAGTTAGCTGTTAATGTTGATTTATTAATAACTCCGGGTACTTCTGAAGGAATTTCTAAACTTCCTTTCCCTGTATTTTCATCCACCATTAATTTAATATTGGCAATTCCAGCAATCATTGCGGTTTGTAATGTTTGTTTATATAAAGCAGCAAAACGGTTACGATCTCCAACAAATTCCATAATCGCCGCTACTATATTCATCATATATTCTTTATCTTTTTTATAATCATCTCATAATCCTTCATCAATATAAATATCACCAATATTTGTTAGCGGGAATACTTGTTGAAAAGTAACTGGTTCATTAACAATTGCTATTGGTTTCCCAGTAAAATTTCCGCCCGCTTTCGGTGTAATAGTTGAATTATGACTACTTTGGTCAATATCCACATCAACATCATCAACAGTAAATTTTGTTCCATTTAAACCATTAACCGCATCTAGTACGATTTGTGGTGTTAAAACATTCATTGAAGATTCATATGGCATTGATGTAATGGTAATAATTTTATTAATATCAGTTGTTGGTCATGTTAAATCGATTTTTTTAGTTAAAAATGGACGGTTTGGTGCATCTGGCATAAAACGAATTGTTGCTGTTTTCATTCCTGGTGCCAAATCAATATCCAAATTATCAACATTGTAGCCTTCTTTTTTTAATTCTGTTTTAATATTAGCAACTGTTGGAAATCCCTCTTCGGTTTGTCCCCCTTTGTTAACATCTTTACAAGCAATTACCGCTCCTGCAATTGGGGTTGTTAATGCTAACGAAGTTAAAATCATCATTATTTTTTTCATTTTTCTATTTCTCCTTTGTTTTAATGTTAGTAAATTTAATTATAACTACTTAAGTATTATAAAAAGTAAATCAAGTTTTAATAAAAAGTTTCCCTTGATAAAATCATTTTAATAGTTAGCATTTGTGGTGGGGTTGTTTCCTTTTTAAAAATAAGTAACCGATAACTTTTAATGATATTGGCAATAAGAAAAGATATGATAATTAGTTTTTTTAACAAAAAAATAATTAAATTATTAATGCGATATTTAACAAAAGTATATGACCCTAAAACAAAAAAGAACGATGTTAAATCAATCAACGGATTAAAATAAATTAAATCATTAATTTTATATCAATAAACTAAATAAACTTGAAAAGTAATTAAGGTAATAAAAAAACTAAGAACAAATAAAGCATAGAAAAAATAAAAGGAAATTAAAATTGCTTGATAAAACTGATAATAAAATTTTGCAAACCGATTAATCAAAACAGTGGCAGAAGTATTAATATAAACCTTATATGATAACAATAAAATATTAGCTATTCATAATAATATTACAATAACATTAATTCTCAAAATATTATCTCATTGTAAAATAATCCGTTTATGATGTTTAAAATTTTGTAAAACTTGAATTAAAATTGCTAAGAAAAATAAGAAATAACCAGTTATTAAAATAATATAAGTTAAATTTAAGGACACAGTAATAAAAGCTCAATTAGCATAGTGGCGAATAAAATAAGTTAGCAAAAATGAAATTGCAAAGTATAAAATAAACAATATCGAATATATATTAAAAAATGTTTGAAAATACTTTTTAAAATTTGTTTTCATTTTAAATCACCTATATAACATTGCAGACTTAATAAGATTTATTATATCTAATTTTATTTAATTAAAAACCCTTTACGAACTAATAGTCAAAATCAACTAACAATTATTTTAACAATTAATAATGTTCAAAATAATTATACCGTGAAAGTTTTTAAAATAAACATAAAATTTTATTTTTTATTAGTGATTTTTTAACATATAATAAAAAAGATAGCAATTATAACTTTTTGGTAATTTATTTATAACAACAAAAAAGAATGGAGTTAATATATGCACCAAAAACAAATGAATTTTTTTACAAAGAAAAATGGTGGTTTTTGATTTTTTGCCCTTCCATTATTAATTATTGTTGCTGTTAGTATTGGGGTTTTAATTGCAACAGGATGATATACGATTGATTATCAAATTGCCGTTGAATTTGCAAAAGGATTAACAAATGAATTTGGAAAATACTGAGTTCGTTTTTATGATCAATTAGGAAATACAGAATTAGTTGTCATTGTAATTATTTATTTTGCAATTTTACTTGAAACATGGTTTTTGTTAAAAATTAACAAAAAAAACACAAAATTTAAAAAACACTATTGAATCACAACCACTTATTATTTTTTAGGTTTCAGCGCCTGAATAATTGGTAATACTATTAATTTAGCCTTAATTCCTAGTACTGATGAGGGATTTGGACCAGGAATTGACTTTGTTTTATTTGATAATTATCATTATAAGTTAACAAGTGCAATCTTAGTTTTCTTTTATCAAACAATTCTCTTAAGTCTTGGGCTATATTATATTCGCTATTGGTTAGTTAAAAAACAACGATTATTAAGTGAACAATATTGATTAAAAGCAACAAAAGGGTTAACTTTTATCATTGGATCTTATTTTATTATTGTTATTATGAAAGGAACAACGCATCGAATTTATTATTATAATGCAATTTTTGGTGATTTAATACAACAGCACCCTGTCTTTTTAGACCATTATTTGCAATCACCCTTTCATTATGGTTATAATCTTGGCCAAGGCTATATCAACAATATTCCCGAAGAATGACAATACCCCTGGTGAAAACCAGCAATCCCCTTATTTAATAACCCTAATATGCCAACATTTAAATCACCGTGAGAATATGCTTTTCCTAGTGGTCATATTAATGCAACATATTGTAGTGGTTCAGCAATTCTTTTGTTTTTAAAAAATAAGAACAACGATAAAATTAATTGAAAAGTAAAACTCTGCTTCATATTATGATTAGGGCATGTTTTATCAATGAATTTTGCACTTATTGTTGAAAGGTTTCACTGAATTTCAGACACTGCTTTTACCTTTATTTTTTCAACGATAATGATTATCATTATTCATTTTAGTATTAATAAAATTTTTGCAAAACATCTTACTTTGTAATAAGAAAAAGGGTTGAAAATTCTATCAGAATTTTCAACCCTTTTTCTTATTTTGTTTTTTTATTTGTTAATTAAATGATATGTGTCTTCACAAATCATTACTTCCTCATTTGTGCGCATTGCATATACAGGGCAAATTGCTTGGGGAGTTGAAATTAAATTTTCATTTTCATATGAACTTTGGTTTGCTTGAGCTGATAATGTTAAGTTTAATAGTTTAACTTCATTAATTACTAATTGGCGCATTTCACTTGAGTTTTCACCAATCCCAGCAGTAAACACAACCGCATCAAGCTTGGCACCTAAATCATTAGCATAAGCAACAATATACTTTGCAATTCGTTTTGCACTCATTGTTAAAGCTAACTGACTACGTTTGTTTTCTTTACTACTTTTAAAAACATCACGTAAATCTGAAGATACTCCCGAAATTCCTAATAAACCAGATTTTTTATTTAACGTATTTGTAATCTCATCTAATGTTACTCCAGTTTGATTAGCAACAAACTGATGAATTGATGGATCAATATCGCCACTACGTGTTCCCATAATTATTCCTTCTAACGGTGTTAATCCCATTGAAGTATTAAAACTTTTACCATTTTTAACCGCACAAACCGAAGCCCCATTTCCTAAATGACAAATAATTGCATTAAGGTTAGCAACAGGTTTTTGTAAAACCTCTCCTAAGCGTTTTGTAATGTAACGGTATGAAATCCCATGGAAACCATAACGACGAACTTGCAGGTCAGTATACCATTCGTATGGTACTGAATATAAGTAGTTTTCTTCTGGAATTGTGGTATGAAATGATGTATCAAAAACAGCCACATTTGGCACGGAAACAATATTGCGGAATGCTTCAATTGCCGCAATTGAAGGTGGATTATGTAATGGTGCTAAAGTTACCATTCGCTTGATTTCAACAAAAACTTCATCGGTAATAATTGTTGACTGCGTGAACTTTTCGCCTCCATGCACAATGCGATGACCAATACCTTGAATATCAGCAAAATCTTGAATAATATTTTGTTCTTTTAACTTCGCAATTAAAACCTTTGCTGTTGCACTATGGTCTGGGAGGTTTTCATTTGTTTGAAATTCTTGACCATTAAATTTAATAGTAAAAATTCCATCAATATTAATTCGTTCTGCTAAACCTTTACAAATTACTTCATAATTATTATTAGTTACTTTATATAATTGGAATTTCATTGAACTACTTCCAGCATTTATTACTAAAATCATATTATTTTTCTCCTTCATTTAATTATCTTATGATTATTTATATACACATAAATATGCTGTAACAAGAACGGTATTATAAATATCATTGATTGTTGCTCCTCGTGATAAATCATTAACAGGACGATCTAACCCAATGACAATTGGGCCAACCGCTTCAAACCCACCAAGACGTTGCGCAATTTTATAACCAATATTTCCAGCATCTAAATTTGGAAAAACAAAAATATCGGCTGGTGCTGTTAAAGCTGATGTTGGCGCTTTTTTATGACGAATTTCATCATCTCAAGCAGCATCAAATTGAAACTCTCCATCAACACGGCAATCTTTTAACTCTTTTGATTTTAAAATTTCATATGCTTCACGAACTTTATCGACCGAAGTTCCCCGCCCTGATCCTTTTGTTGAAAATGATAATAAAGCCATTTGTGGTTTTTTAAATTCAAAAACTTGGCTTGCTTCATATCCTAAATAAGCAATATCCGCTAGTTCTTCAGCTGTTGGTTCAATGTTTAATGCACAGTCAGTAAAAATATAACGTTCATCATTACGAACCATTAAAAAGAATGATGAAACTAATTTAACTCCCGCTCTTGCTTTAATAATTCGCAAAGCTGGACCAATAATGTCTTTTGTGTCATAAGTAATTCCACCGACCATTCCATCAGCTAAACCTTTTTTAACTCATAATAATGCTAAATAATTACATTCACCAACTAGATGTGTTGCTTCGGCAATAGAAACTTTCCCTTTTCGTAAGTCAACTAAATATTCAGCTAATTCTGCCATATTTTGTTCGTCAGCAACTAAAAGTTCAGCCTGGCATTCAGCAATTGATGCTGGAATTTCTGCACGCGTTTTAAAAACAAGAACTGGGGTAATATTTGTCCCCACTAACCGTTTTGCAACTTCTTGAATTCGTTCTGAATTTCCTTCTGGAAAAATAATTTTAATCTTCTTTGAAAACTCATTAATTTTTTTAAGTGTATTCTCTAATACATTCATCTTTAACCCTCTTTCTCATTAAATCTTTACCAAATAATTATATTACTTTTTTTAAAAATTTTAGAGAAAGTGTGAGATTAATTGGTAATTATTAAATAATTTTTGGTATTTTAATCAAATTTTTACCTCTTATGATAATTGTTGCAATTTTGACAAAGCAAGTTTCGTCGCTCATGTCCCATCTTCATGCACAGCACTCCCCAAGTGAATGGCATCACAATATTGGCTAATTGTTTGATAATTAGTTAAGTTAATCCCACTACCACCTTGAATTTGAATACCATAATTTCGTAATGCTTGCAAAACCGCTAAATTCTCGATAATTGGTGCTGTTCCTCCTTGCGTTAAAATTGTTTTAACCCCTAATTGTGCTAGTTGTTGAACTGCCGTTATTTTATCAATCACTAAATCAAATGCCCGGTGAAAAGTAACTGCCAATGGATGCGCTAAAGTAACTAATTCTTGCATGCGAACTAGATCAATGTGATGATCGGGTGTTAAAATCCCAACCACAATCCCTTCTGCTTTAGTTGTCTTAATATATGCAATATCCTTTTTAATTTGTAAATATTCATCATCTGGACAATAAAAGTCATTATCACGATGACGCACCATCACACGAATTGGAATGTTAATTTTTTCAGTACTTTCTTTAATTACATCATATGGTGGTGTTAAACCACCTTGTTCTAAAGCCGTACATAATTCAATTCGACTAATATTTCCTGCTTGTTCAATAATTTGACATTCTTGATAACTCGTTGCAATAATTTCAATAAACACTTATTCTTGCTCCCCACTAATAAATTTAATCCGATTAATGATACCATTAATCTTATTATTATATGTACCTAATTTAATATTTAATAAAAGAATATTATTAACCTTTAATAAATTAGCATAATCTTTATAAATACCAGCGAAAGCTGTAATGCTAATTTCACCACTTTCATCATAACAATCTAAAAAAGCCATTTTATTATTGTTTTTATCGATAATTACTTTAAGGCGTTTTACTAGTACTAAAACATTTGTTGATCCTAAATTTAATCGTAAATTACTAATTAATGTTGTTTTAAGCTGATATCCTTCTTTTTCACGAATATACTTTAACGGATGATTTGATAAATAAAAACCTAAAAACTCATATTCTTTTTCTAAAGCAAGAACCTCATCATCTGGTTCAATTACTAACTCTGGTTTTTCTGCTAAAGAAAAATCAACAACTAAGTTTTCATTTTCTTCTTGGGTTTTAATTAATTCAATGTAAGTAATAATTCGCTGATAGTTATTAAATAAAGTAATCCGGTTCATTTTAAACAAATCTAATGCGCCCGAAAAACATAATGCCTCATAAGTTTTTCGATTTAAACCCTTTTTATATAAACGAATAAATAAATCATATAAATCAACAAAAGGCCCATTTTCTTGATATTCACTAGCAATTTTTTTAAAGAAAGCAAAACCAATTTGCTTAATAATTAATAAGGGAACACAAATTTGATTATCAATAGTATGATATTGACGATATGGAGCATTAATATTGGGTGGAACAATTGTTAAATGATTCTTTTTTGCTAAAGCAATATAATCATTTGTTTTATGTTCATCGCCGATCACATTTGTTAATAAACTAGCTAAAAACTGTGATGGATAATTTGCTTTTAAATATGCCATTTGATAACCCAATAACGAATAAGCAACAGCATGACTACGGTTAAAACCATAGGCGGCAAATTTATAAATTAATTCTCAAATTTCATGGGCTGTTTTTTCAACATAATGATTTTTAATGGCCTCTTTAATGAATTCAGTTTTCATTTGCCCCATAATACTTGCATCTTTTTTCCCCATTGCTCGACGCAAAACATCAGCTTTTGCCAAAGTGAAATTAGCAACTTTTTGAGCAATTAACATAACTTGTTCTTGATAAACAATAATTCCATATGTTGGTGCTAAGATTTCTGTTAAGCGATCATCAATGTAAGTAACTTTTGTTAAATGTTTTTTCCGTTGAATAAAAAGGGGAATATTATCTTGTGGCCCTGGCCGATATAACGATGAAGTTGCAACGATGTCTTCTAATTGATCAGGAACCATATCAACTAATACTTTGGTCATTCCTGGTGATTCTAACTGAAAAATCCCTTTCGTATCTCCTTGTGCTAACAAGTGATAAGTTTTTTGATCATTTAATGGTAATTTATTAACATCTAGTTTTATTTTTGTTTCTTGATAAATATTATCAACAACATCATGTAAAATTGTTAAATTTCGTAACCCTAATAAATCCATTTTCAAAATTCCAAGTTCTTCTAAATAGTTCATTGAATATTGCGTTTGATAAATACCATTATATCCTTCTTTCACAGGAATAATTTCTTGTAAACGTTGCTGGGTTAAAACGACTCCTGCGGCATGCGTTCCTGTTTGGCGGGGTAAACCAATAATTTTTTTTAAGTGTAAAAATACTTGCGGGTATTTTTTTTGGTAAATTTCAAAAACAGGATTAGAACTAATTGCTTGTTCATAATGATAATTGTATTCCAATGGTACTGCTTTACTCATTTTATCAGCTTCGTCAATTGCAATATCAAAAATACGGCAAATATCACGAATTGCCATTTTCATGCCAATTGTTTGAAAAGTAACAATGTGAGCGACATGATCGCTTCCATACTTTTCAAACAAATACTCAACGATCATTTCACGTTTATCATCTTGAAAATCAATATCAATATCAGGTAAACTTTTTCGTTCTGGATTTAAAAAACGTTCAAATAGAAGATTATAAGCAATTGGATCAATTGTTGTAATATCTAACAAATAACTAACTAAGCTTCCAGCAGCACTTCCTCGCCCTGGGCCAACAAAAACATTTTGTTGTTTTGCATAACGAACATAGTCTCAAACAATTAAAAAATAATCATTAAAACCCATTTTATTAATGACATCTAATTCATAACTTAACCGTGCTTCATATTTTCCTTGCAACCCATTTAACTTTTTTGCTTTTAACGCTGTCTGACAAATTTCTGCTAAAAACTGCTGGGCTGTTTCACCATCAGGAATTGGATACTGCAGTAAGTTATCAAAAATTGTTCCTTTGTTTAAGGGGAAAATTTCAATATCAGTAATAAACTGTTTAATATTTTCAAAGTACTGGTCATAACGACTTGGTGGTGCAACTCAGGCATATAAATCATACAATTTACTTTCTTTAAACAAAGTTTGTGTTTTAATTGTATCAACAACTTTATAAGCAGTAAAATCATCACTCGTAAAATATTGTACTTTATTATTTCAAATGATTTGCTCTTCTGGTCCTAAGCCAAGAAACGAATCTAGTAATGTAACATTCCCATTATTAATTCCTAAAAACAAATCTTTTGGGTTAACTAAATTATCTTTTAACGTTTGAAATACAGTTGATTGATAATTTTCAGCACTATAATTAATAATAATTTTTAACCCTGTTGTTAAAAACTTACTAAGATCATCAAAAGTTAATGTTGTTTTATGTTCAGCATTAATCATTATTAATGATGAAATTTCAACTAAATTAAAATATCCTTTTTGATTACGCGCAAATAAATTTAAATTATACGGTTCATTATTAAACAAAATTGTAACATTTAAGCCAATGATCGGTTTGATGTTATTTTTCTGAGCAAGTTGATGAAATTCATAAACCCCAAACATATTACTATCACAAATTGCTAAAGTTGATAATCCATTCTTCGTTGCATAATTAAAATATTTATCAAACGTAATTAAGGATGATAATAAACTATAACTTGTTCGAACATTTAAATGGGGAATCATCATACTGGTTACCTCTTTCTACTTTCATTTTAACGAAAAAGAAAATAAAAACCACAATTGTGGTCTAATTTTATAGTTTAATGACAATAACAATAATCATTATCACAATTAAAATTGCTAAAATTCCAAAAACTAAAAAACGTCATATCCGAGGTTTCTTCTTTGGTGCCATTTCTTGTAATAATTCTTTTTCTAAATCAATCGCATTGTCATTATAAAAATTATTTCTCTCTTTATTCATATTTATAACTTTAATATCATCATCTTTAAAATCACGAATAATTGAAAACTCTTCATCAATTAAAATTGTTTCTTCTAACAAATTAGTTCGTGACCGTTCAGCTGTTCGTAATTCACGTTCATTAACTAATGGCTTTGTTGTTTCTTTCTTTTTTTGAAAAAGATTAACTTTCTTCATGAATATCATCCCTACCAATTACATATGTTTTTATATTCTTTTTAATTATAACATCAATTATTTCTTGTCACATTAAATTTTGTTCTTGAAATTCTGCTTGAGCTAAACGTGGTTTTGTAACTGGGTTTTTTGGTACAAAAAGACTACAACAATCCTCAAATGGTAAAATTGATGTTTGATAAGTATCAATTTCTTTTGCAATCGCAATAATTTCATTTTTATCAAAACATAAGACAGGTCGTAATACGGGTAATGATGAAACACTATTAATAACATTAATACTTTCAATTGTTTGTGATGCAACTTGTCCTAATGATTCACCCGTAATAATTGCCTGACATTTTCATTCTACCGCTAAGATGTTTGCAATCCGATAAAACATTCGGCGCATAATCGTAATGCGATAGCTTGCATCAGAAATGTGCATTAACTCATGTTGCAACATTGAAAAATTAACAACATGTAAACGTTGCTGGTTTTGCCCAGTATAATGGTATAATTTTTGAACTAAAGTTTTAACTTTTTCAAGTGCTTCTTCACTTGTGTGTGGAGGCGTTGCAAAATGTAAATATTCAACATTCATTCCCCGTTTCATTGTCAAAAAAGCAGCCACTGGGGAATCAATCCCGCCCGATAACATTACTAACCCCTGTCCTGAAATTCCAACGGGTAAACCACCAATTGTTTTAATTTTATTAATAAAAACATAAGTAAATTCACGACGAATTTCAACATCAATTTGTAACTTTGGTTGATGAACATCAACTTTAACATTTGTTTGTTGCAAAATCATTGGTGCTAATTGTTGTTTAATTTCAGTTGAAGTGAGAGAGAAAGTTTTATCATTCCGACGAACTTCTAATTTAAAAGTTGTGGGTTGATAGTATTGTACTAATGCAATTGCACAATTGGCAATTGTTTCTAACTCACGATCAACGCGCTTTGCTAATGATAGTGATGATGAGCCAAAAATATTTTTAACAATATTGATAATTGTTTGACTAACAGTTGGATCTAATAATTCAATAAATAAACGGTCAAATTCTTTCTTTAATTTATATTGCGCTTCATATCCTTCGAGCTTACTTTTAATATTATTAATTAGTACCCTAGTAAAATCATTACGATTTTTCCCTTTCGTTGTCAACTCTCCATAACGAACTAGTATTACATCAAAATTCATTTTATACTCCATTTCTTATTTCTTTTTTCCGCGTTCTTCATTAATAATTTTTAATGTTAAAAATAATGATCCATCATAATCTCCATCGCGATACGCAATCTGAGCATTTCGTAACTGATCATCAACATCATCATTTGTTAAAATATACTTTTGCGCATAGACTAATGTTTCTTGAGCTAAAAGGTCTAATAAAATATTATTTTTAATTTTTTCAAATAATTTTAACACTTCGGTTTTTAAGCGGTTTAGTTTCCCCGTTACTTCATCAACTTCATAACGATTATTAACATCAAAAGAAAGTTGCTTAACTTTCTCAAGGGCTATTCGATAATCATTAATTGCTTTTTCATATTTTGTTAATAATTTTTTATATTGTAATTGATTTAATCGTACTTCAGCTTGTAACAAAACAACTTCTAACAAATGAATTGTTTTACGAATTTCAGTTTCAGCAAAATTACGTTTTTCAATAATTTTTACAACATTTTCTAATGTTTCTTGCGTAACAACCGCATTTTCTAATAAACGAACTAATTCTTTGTTAAATCCAACATAATCACGGCCATTACGATTGATTTCTAAAACTAATCGATTTGTATCATGTGTTAATTCCTTTGTTTTACCCATTGCCTCACGATAAATACTTTCTTCATGCTCTGTTAAAATTGATGAACTACGTAAGGCTTCAATTTGGCGAGAAATCACATTAAAACTACGTTCAATTTTATTAATATATTCCATTACAATTTTATAATATTTTTTAAAACATAAAATAATTGCTTTTTGATGCTCAATTGTTTGATCAAAATCACTAATTTGATTAATAATCTCAATTGTCTTTTTTGTTGCTTTTTTATATTGCAAATTATCAATATACTTTGAAATTAAAATTTTAGTTTCATCAATACTTTTTGTTAACTCATCAAAACTATATTTTAATAAATCACGGCTATTTTCATCCTTATTAAATAAAACATATTTATCTTTTAATAAAGATAATTTATTTGGTACCACTTTTGTTAACAATGTTTTAATTTGTGGAATATTATCTAAAATCTCAACAAAGATTGTTAACGAAGTAGTGATGTTTGATAAAATTTGTTCTGTTTTTAGAAAGTTCCCAGCTGTTAAATAATCTTCAAATTCATCAAACATTCCCTCAATATTTCGTTCAAAATCATTAATTTTTTTTGTATCTAACGAAACATTCATTTGTAATTTAACGGCATCTTCTAATAATGAATTAAACATTTTTTTATGAGCTAAAATGTAATCTCGTTGTAGCAATTCAATTTGTAATTGACTGTTAATTTCGTCTAATAAACGACGTGCTTCTTCTTCTAATAAAGTTAACTCTTTTAATAAAGGGATTATTTTTTGGGCAGATAACTTTGGTATTTTCTTTGGGGTTGCTTTATTAATTTGATATAATTTTCGAAATACTTCTAAACAACTTATTAACTTTTTTTCATAAATAATTTCATACTTTGTCCGCCAAATCACGAGATCTTTTGCATAACGATTATTATGACGTGCAATTTCTGAAATCCGAAAAACTTTGTGTTTTAGTGGTAATCGCTTTAAAATATCAAATTTCTGTAAAATTTTAATTTCAACTGTTTTTAAATGACGTTTTCGTCCCCAAAAGAAAAGCGTAATACTCAATAATAGCAAGCAAGCAAAAAACAAAATAAATAATGTTAATTTAATTGGATTATTAATAATATTATTAATAACATTACCCATTTTGTCTTGCCCCCTATCAAACTACATATCAATTGAATTATAGCACTTGCGAAAAATATTACATTAAAAATTAGAAAAATATTGAATTATCCTTAATTTTATTATACAATAACTCCTAGACAACACAGAGAAGCAGCAGTATTGCATAGTAATGTTCTTAGTTTTTAAACACTTATGATTTAACGATTAAAAGTAACCCTAGCTGTTAGGGCGAATCAAAAAACTTCCATTGTTAGAGCAATTCAATGAATCTTTTTGTATGTCACAATGATATATAGGAGGTTTTTTTAATGGCACGTTATCGTGGAAGTACATTTAAAAAAGCAAGACGATACGGATTTAGTATTCTAGAAAACGATAAAGAATTTTCAAAAGGGAAAAAAAGAACAACAGCGCCAGGACAGCATGGCCAACGTCGAACAAAATTATCAAACTATGGGTTACAATTACATGAAAAACAAAAAGTTCGTTACATGTATGG
Organism: Spiroplasma sp. SV19; assembly: GCF_030060925.1. NCBI lineage: Bacteria > Bacillati > Mycoplasmatota > Mollicutes > Entomoplasmatales > Spiroplasmataceae > Spiroplasma > Spiroplasma sp. SV19. Next base: position 1,288,529 of record NZ_CP045455.1, on the reverse strand, counting down.
TTTAACAGAACGTCAATTCCGTAATACTTACAGTAAATCAAAAAAAATGAAAGGAATTACCGGAACTAACTTCTTAATCATGTTAGAATCACGACTAGATAACATTGTTCACCGTATGGGATTATCACAAACAAGAGCAGGAGCTCGTCAATTAGTAAACCATGCCCATATTTTAGTAAATGGAAAAAAGGTTGATATTCCATCATACAATTGTAAACCAGGTGATGTTATTAGTGTTAAAGAAAGTTCACAAAAAAATGTTAAGATCTTAGAAAGCTTGCAAAGCCAAGTTAGCACTCTAGAATTTGTCAAATTTGATAAGACTAAGATGACAGGAACATATGTTCGTTTCCCTGTCCGTGAAGAATTAAATAGTAATATTAATGATGCATTAATCGTTGAATGATACAACCGTTTAGTATAAAAAACATCTCTTAAGAGATGTTTTTTTGTTTTCAAATGATTAAATTAAACAATATCAATATTAAAGATTAACCCTTCTGTTTTTTCAATTGTTTCACCAATGTTTGGATTTAATTGTGATGTTATTTCAAATTCAATATTTGTTACTTTACAACGAAAACCACTCGCTTGTTCTAAATCAGCGAAATTATTAATTTTTTTTCATTGGTTAGTTGTTTTATCTAAATATTCAAATACCATTTTTTCATTAAATGTTGCTGATATTGAAATATTTTTATTACTAATTAAAGCAAGTTTCTTAAAAATAGCTTCGGACAATAAATCCTTAACTGTTGCATTAGATAAAATTACAAGTTTATGATCAAAGGGGTATTCGCCCAAAAGAGCCTTAGGTATTGTCACAGTAATCCACCAATCTTCATTTAAACTCTTTACAAATAAATTACTAAACGAATCTTTAATTTTTTCAATTGAAAATAATTCTGTAATTGCATAACTAATTTTAGTTGTATTTTCACTTTGTTCTCAGGGTTTATTGTATTTAATTTTCCCCTTTTCAATAGTTTCACCTTTTCCTGATGTTTCTAATAATAGCGGATCAGTAACTAAAGATCATCCACCGCTTTTATTTTGTCAGCCCTCCAAAATATTATGGAAAATTAATTCAATATTGGTATTAAACTTTAAAAAACCACCATCTTGGTTATTAGAAATGTCTTTAATTGCTTTATTTTTAATTTTACTATTCACATCTAAAAAACCATCATTATTAATGTTTTGTGGTTTAGCAAATAAATATTTTCCTAATAATAGTAATTTATTATCCAAATCATTAATATTTTTTTCTTGTTGCATAAAATTATTAAAATTAATAATATTTGGTAATAGTGCATTTAAAATATCAATATATTTCCCTTTATATGTTATTGTAAGACTCAATATTACTTTAGAATCCGAAAAAGTACTTTCTTTACTGTCTTCTTGTAATAAGTCTTTAAAATCCGAATTTAATTTTAAATTGTTAACAAATTCATTTCATTGTTTTCAATTTGGATCACTCTCATTAAATTCTGTTGGAATGACTGTTGGTAAACTTCCTACAGAATTAACATTAGTTAATAATTTCAATATTTTAGTAAGAAAAAAATCTTTTTTAAGTAATGAGATATCTAATTTTTCACTATTACCATCTAAATTCTTAACATTTTCTTTGATTATTTCTCCTTCTTTACGAAGTAACGGAGTAGTTATAAAGTAAACTAAAAAAATCGTATTTTTTTGTTCATTGTTTTTATTATTTTTTAAATCATAATTTTTAAATTTTGCCGTTAATTGCAAACAACCAAGTTCCTTTCATTGTCCTGCGTCATCAACAACAATTTCTTTAAAATTAAAAGGCGTTATTACTAATTCATTTTTAATATCATCAAATTAATCATCATATAGTTTTTTAATGACATCTTCAGCTCTAATATCGTTATAATTTTCATCCTCTAAAAACATTGGCTTTGTTTCAGAATAAGAATTAATTTTTGCATTAAAATTTTTCTCTTGTTCTTTCGCCTCTTTTTCGTCTTTTTCCTTTTGTTCCTTATCTTCTTTTTCATCCTCATCTTCTGTTGTTGGACTTATTGATTTGATTTGATTTTGTTTACAAGCAATTACCCCTATACTTGTTGTACTAATAAGTGTTAAACCACTTAAAAGCGTTAAAAGCTTCTTCATCTTTACACCTCTTTCTTTTAACCAAAAAAATACAATTTTTATTACAAAATTTTTAATATTATTATTAAGTTAATAAATTATTATCATCCTGTTTGTTAGTAAATAGTAAAATCATTATAACATCAAAAAAAAAAAAAAAAAAAAGTTTTACCCATTTTAAGTTCAAATATTATCTTAGATACCAATTTAACAATATAAATATGTTATTGTTGAAATTTCAACACAAAAATTATTACCTAAAATCATTAAAATCTTTCCTATTAATTATATAGTTAATTAATCTTTTGAAATTTGCAAGTAATTTTTTGTTTCTTTCTAAATTTTCTAATAAAAAAACACGATAATTTTTTTAAACATTCTTTTCCAATTTTAATTGAATTAAACGTAATGATATCGCAATATATTGTAGATCATTTGCGATTCTTTTTAGTTCATCTAAAACATTGTCAAATGCTTCGCTAGTATAAATATTTGCTTTTATCATCGGTTCTTTAAGTTGAACAAATGATAGTCACATTAAGTTTTTTTGTTTAATTGTTTTTAAAATTGGCTGTGAAAATTCAACATTTATTATTTTAAATTTATTAGTTTCATTGACATATTTTCAAGAATGAGGAATACAATTAAATTTAAACCCTAAACTTGCTAGAAATTTTTTGACACTTCTTGTGCCTCATTAAGTATTTTTTAATTCTGGATATGATGTCCAAGGAAAACCTGGTTCTTCAATTATTAAAGTTCCATGATTATTTAAGAGGTGATATAGATTATCAAAAAATGACTCTCAATCTTTTAAATGTAATAATAAATATCTTGAGTATATTAAATCTGCTTTACCTATTGCTTTAAAATTAGCTTCTTTATTGGTAATATCACCTAAAAATGAATGAACATTCTGGTATGCTTTTAATTTATCATTAAAAATAACGATTTGTTCATTAGAATTATCAATTCCATACACTTGACAATTAGGAAAATAATTTGCAAATCACATTGACATTGAACCTTGTCCACATCCAATATCAAAGATTATTTTAATATTTTTCTTTTTGACATTTTCTTTTATAAATTCTTGACTTCCTTGATTATAAACATCAAATAAAGAATCTAATCTTTCCTCGTCATGTTCTCCTGTTTTTAATATATACCCTTTCATTGTCTTTTTCTCCTTTTCGGTATTGTTAATTAATTCACAAAATTTTCTTAATTTAATTTTATAATGTTGTTGGTATTTTTAAGTTAATTATTAAACATTTTTTTAAATAAATTTAACCCCTTAATTTTTATTGCATAAAATAGATGTTATTAAAGTAATAATTGCAAATAAAAAACCGTTAACTAAACGGTTTAGGAAATAACTAATTTAAAATTTAATGATAATTTCAATAGTTATTAAAAGTTCACTCTGAAACATTAACTAATATTAACCCCATGTGATTGTAATAAAGCTGCGGCTGTTTTATCAACCACAACAGTAATATCCTCATGCATTTGTAAAGCAGTACATGGTCATAAATTATCAGTTTCTCCTTCAACTAATTGTTTAATTGCTTGTGCCTTGTTTGAACCATTCGCAATTAAAATAATTTTTTTAGCATTTAAAATTGATTTAATTCCCATTGATACTGCTTGCTTTGGTACTTCATTTACTGAAGCAAAAAAGCGGGCATTTGCTTGAATTGTTGTTTCTACCAAATCAACAACCCCCGTTAATGAGTTGAAATCAGCGGGTGGTTCATTAAACCCAACATGACCATTTGTTCCAACTCCTAATAATTGCAGGTCAATTCCCCCCACCTGAGCAATTAACGCATCATATTGTTTTGCACTAGCAACATAATCACCAATTCCTAATGGAACATAAGTGTGTTCTTTATCAATATTAAGATGATCAAATAACTTTTCATTCATAAAATAACGATAACTTTGAGGATGAGTTGGTTCTAACCCAACATATTCATCTAAGTTAAAAGTTGTCACTTTACTTCAATCCGTATTGTTTTTTTGATAATCTTCAATCAGATATTCGTAAACTGGTTCTGGTGAAGAACCTGTTGCTAATCCAAAGACAACTTTAGGATTTTGTTGCACGCTATTCACAAAAATTTGTCCAACAACCTTTCCAATTGCTTTTTTATCTTCAACAACAATTAATTTCATCTTTTTAACCTCATTTCTTACTATTATATTATTATACTATAAACTTAACAGTTCTTTTTATTGTTTTCCTTCCAGTTGTGAATAAGCAATTTCACCTTCACACAAAGTCATTAAAACCTTTAATTCAGAATCCAACACAACTAAATCAGCTAACTTCCCAACAGCAACAGAACCAGTTTTATCAAAAATTCCTAACTGTTTAGCAATATTAGTGCTAGCTACTAATGCTAATTCTTGTAATGAACAATTAGTAAAATGATAAAAATTACGAACACAATAATCGTATGTTGCAACTGAGCCAGCAATCGTATCAGTACCTTTAATAACAACTTTTTGTCCTGTTTTAACCACGGGTAGGGGTCCAAATTGATATTCACCATCAGGGAGTCCTTTTGCCAGCATTGCATCAGTAACTAAGGCAATTCCGGTGGCTTTTTTAATTTTGTATGTTAAATTAATAATATTTGCATTAACATGAATGCCATCACTAATTAATTCACCAACAACTTCATTAAAATTTAAAACCGCCGGAACTACTCCTGGTTGACGATGATCATACTTACTCATCGCATTATATAAATGTGTAACATGGTTAACTCCCATTTTTACACGCTCAGCAACTAAATCAAAGGTTGCATTTGAATGACCAATTGATGGTAAAATATTATGTTCTAATAAGAACTTTGTAAAACTACCATCTTCTTCTTCTGGAGCATATGTCACAATACGAATATTATCATTTGATGCTGTTATTCATTTTTTTAAAAGGTCAATATTTGGTTTTTGTAACAGTGATTCATCGTGAGCACCCTTAAAGACTTTAGAAATGAAGGGTCCTTCTAAATGTGCTCCAATTTGACGAGCTTGTGGACCTTTATTATAATTTGCCATATAATCTTGATAAACAGTTAAAATTGATGTTATCGTTTCATCACTACCAGTAATAATTGTTTGACAATACTTAGTAATTCCTTCTTGGGCTACTTCTTGGGCAAATTTCTGAAAACTAGTAATTGTCCCTTTCTCCGTATCTTCGCCATAACCACCATGGACATGACAATCAATAAATCCTGGCATAATAATTGCTTGTTGTAAATCATAGCCTGGTTCAAGCGTACTTCCACTGTTGATACTAATAATTTTATTATCCTTAATTTCTAACCAACCATTAGCAATAACTTGATCTTCACAAACTATTTTTGCATTTTTTAAAATCATCTTTTTTATCTCATCTTTCTATTTTTTAAAAAATAAAATTTAATGGTAATTTTTTTAAATCAAATGTTACTTTCTTCCGTCCCAAAGAACGATACAAGAGCGCTAAAATTAACATCGGATTATTTTCTCGCAGTAAGTAAGTTTGTTTACCAACAGTAATTTTAACACCAATATCAATATATTCAACATGTTGAATTGTGTTTAAATTAAACTGGACAACCTTTTGATTATTGTTTTTATCCAAACCATCAATAATGAACCGTTTGTTCGTAATTAACAACATCCCTTTGCAAAAAAACTTAATATTATTTTGCGCGGTAAAAAAATGAATATTAACGGCATTATTTTTAAAGTGACATTTTTCTTTTGGTTCTAAATCAAAAGCAACTGGCAGCACTTTTAACGGTCGTCATAAGGTAAAATTAACTTCTTCAACATTATATATAAATTCTTGTTCCCGACCATTTAAGACTAAATCTAATTTCCGTTGATACTTATAAAAGCGATGAATAAAATCTTGTGTATAAGCAAAATTTTTTAAAATTCATCGTTTAAAAATCCAATACTTAAAATTACGAAAGTTTTCATCACCCATTTTTTTCTGATAACGGTCTAATACAAACCGTGGTTTATATTTAAAATTATCTTCATTTAAAGCAAACTTTCATTCTTCTCGTTTTAAATAAAAAGTTATATCTCTTGTCATTCTTGAAAACATTCCCATCACCTTTGTTAATTATATAACAAAATAAAAAAACTCTAAACTAATCAATGATTAATTTAGAGTCTAGGGTTATTTTTAACTAAATTCAATGGTGGTTCAGGACGGAATTGAACCGCCGACACTTTGAGCTTCAATCAAATGCTCTACCGACTGAGCTACTGAACCACGATTGGCGGTCTTGACGGGACTCGAACCCGCGATCTCCTCTGTGACAGAGAGGCATGATAACCACTTCACTACAAGACCATTGGTTGCGGGGGCAGGACTTGAACCTGCGACCTTTGGGTTATGAGCCCAACAAGCTACCACTGCTCCACCCCACAATTTTAATACTATCATATTTTAACTTTTAATTGCAAGTTTTTTCTTGCAAAAAAAATGGCGGAAGATGAGGGATTCGAACCCCCGCGCGGCTTTCACCGCCTGTCGGTTTTCAAGACCGATCCCTTCAACCAGGCTTGGGTAATCTTCCATGATGCTCTAAAAGCAATTAAATATATTAATGGTGGACCCTACTGGACTTGAACCAGTGACCATCCGGTTATGAGCCGGATGCTCTAACCAACTGAGCTAAGGGTCCATGGTAGCGAGAAAGAGACTTGAACTCTTGACCTCCCGGGTATGAGCCGAGCGCTCTAACCAGCTGAGCTATCCCGCCATATAAGAATTTTAATTGCTTTTTAATGTAAGTAATGGTGGACCCGAACGGGATCGAACCGTCGACCCCCTGCGTGCAAGGCAGGTGCTCTCCCAGCTGAGCTACGGGCCCAAAATTAGATAAAAAATGGTCGGAAAGACAGGATTCGAACCTGCGACCCCTCGGTCCCAAACCGAGTGCTCTACCAAACTAAGCTACTTTCCGAAAAAAAATAACATTTAAATAAATGGCGCGCCCAGAAGGATTCGAACCCTCAACCTTTTGATCCGTAGTCAAACGATCTATCCAATTGATCTATGGGCGCATGGAAATAAAAGTATTTAAATGTTAATCCGATTTAAATGGAGGCACTAGTCGGACTCGAACCGACGATCGGGGAGTTGCAGTCCCATGCCTTAGCCACCTTGGCTATAGTGCCATAAAATCTAAACCCCTCCTATATTATCATATTGACAATACATTTCAACAAAAATAAGGAAAAAACTTAAAATCATTTGCTTAATAAAATTTTTTACTCAACAGCAATTAAAAATGAATATAATGGTTGCTCACCATCAATAAATTCATATTCAACATCAAAACTTTCATCAAGATATTTTCGAATTGCATTAATATCGCGTCTTTCAGCATCTTCACCAGTGAAAATTGTCACAATTTCTGTTGATTTACTAATCGCACGATCAAATAAATACTTCATTGTCTTTGACAAAGTTGGATATGAACAAATAATTTTTTTATTCATAATTCCCATATATTCACCCTTATTAATTTTAACCCCATCAATTGATGTTGTCTTTGCTGAAACAGTAATCCCTAAACTTGTCACATTTTTCAAACTTGATTTTAAAGTTGAAAAATTTTTCTTTGCAATTTCACCAGGTTCAAAAGATAACGCTGCAACCATTCCTTCTTGAATTGAAGTTGTTGGAACAACATAAACATTTGATTTTCGTTCAACTTTAGCTGCTTGTTGTGCTGCTAAAATGGCATTACTATTGTTAGGTAAAATAAAGACATCAACTGCATCAACCGCTTCAATTGCACTTAAATAGTCATCAGTTGAAGGATTCATTGATGATCCCCCATTAACAGTATATTGAATATTTAGATCATTTTTAAAAAATTGTGCAATCCCATTTGATGGTGTTACGGCAATTATTGCCGCTGAATTTTTTAATTCTCTTTCAGCTTTAATTGTTTTAACATGTTTTGCTGCTTGTAAATTCATGTTTTCAACTTTAATATTTTTAAATTCACCATGTTGTTGTAAAAATGTTAAAACATTTCCTGGCATTAAAGTATGCACATGCACTTTTAAAATATCATTGTCAACAACAGCAACAATTGAACGGCCACCTTGATCTTCTAACGTTTGTCGAACTTGAGTAACATTAATTTTATCAATATGTTTACTATCTAAAATAACAATTGCTTCGGTACAATAACCAAATTCTTCGTTTTGTAAATCCATCACAACATTATCGCCAGTATTTTCAACTTGTTTTTTACGTTGAGGAACAATTTTACCTGTTTTTCAATATGTTGTAATTCCTTCAAGAATTTTTACTAACCCAAAACCACCTGAATCAACAACACCAACTTCTTTTAAAACTGGTAATAACTCTGGTGTATTATTTAACGATTCTGTTGCAAAATCAACAATTTTCTGAAATAAATCAGGAAGTGGAATTTCTTGCTCTAATGTTGAAACATTCTCAGCTGTTTCACGAATAACGGTTAAAATTGTCCCTTCAACGGGTTTCATTACCGCTTTATAAGCAACTTCTTTTGCTTCTGAAATTCCTGCTTTAACTGAATCAAAATTTAATTCATCAAATTCTTTTAAACCGTTGGCAAAGCCACGAAAAATCTGGGACAAAATAACACCAGAATTTCCCCGTGCTCCCATAATTAATCCACGGGCGAAAACATCAGCAATTTTACTAATTGACTCTGAATTAAGATCATTAATCTCCTTAACAGCATTCGTCATTGTTAAATTCATATTTGTTCCTGTATCACCATCGGGGACTGGAAAAACATTTAATTTATCAATTTCTGGATAAAAGTTATATAAATTGTTATAGCCGCTAATTAGTGAATCTTTAAAAGATTTTGCATTAAATTCCATTTCTATCACCTTTACATTTTTCATTTAATTACTTTTTCCTTTTTTAATTCTCTTAAGTGATATAATTGTAAATCTTGCATTGTTCTAATATCTCGTTGTTAATAAATTTGTTAAATTAATAAGTCTTGAATATTTACATTAACGTAAATCATAATATCTTTTGAGTAAACATCCAATTTTTCTAATTCATATTTGATTCGAATCTGTATTTCGCGAGCAATATCTTTAATATTTACCCCTTCAAGTAAGATAAGAAAAATATCAATATAAAAATTACGACCATCTTGTCTCAATTTAATTGACTGTGAATAATCTTTAAGTAGCATTGTAACATTTTCTTCACTATTTTCTGCTTCATCAGCCTTAGCAAAACCAGCAACTCCAGGAACGGTAGTTACTGCGGCATGAACTAAATCTGCTATTTCAGTTACATTAACTTTTTCAATCATAAAAATCACCACTAAACTAAATTAACATTAATAATTATAGCGAGAAAATATAATAAAGCAATAAATTTATTCTATTTTCTCAATTAAAATATTAATTATCGTTTTTTTCTCCTCTATTATTTAAAAAAATCATCTAAATTAGTCAACATATGACTAGCACTAACAAGCCCGTCCAATGTCTTTTCTTCTGCTAATATTAATTCTTTGTTTTTTAATACAAAGTCTTTTGTATCAATTTCCTGCTTTGTTGCAAGATCTTTAATTTTGATACATTCATTAATATCTTCTCAAGAAAAACCATTTTGGACCCTTAAAGAAGCTATTGAATGAGCAATACTATGGTTCAACGCTTTTTGATCACGTTTTTCCCCCCCCAATTGTATTTTCAAATGATAAAGTTTGCGTAAATGAATAACGATTGTTACCTTGTTCACTTGATTTTTTTACTGTTATCTCAATCATAATAATTTCCTCCTGAATATAATATAATTTTACTACAAAATGAAGTCAATTACCACCTTATCATCTTGAATAATCCCATTAATACCAATCCCACCAGCAATAATAAAAAAGACTGCCCTGGTAAACAATTCTTTTATTGTAACAAACATACTAATTCCAATAATAATTATTAAAATACTACCAAGTACTAAGAAAATACTAGTTTTTTTCATCTATATCACCTCGGGCCTTAATTTTTATTTATCATTTTAGTTTTAATAATTCATAGTTACTTTTATTTTCTATTAACATTATAACAATAAAATTCTCAAATAATTTTGGACTTAATTTAAATATCCTGCTAGGAAGAATAAAAATTAATAAAATTGCTAAAAAATTAAATTTTTTCTTGCTTTTAAAGTTAAAATTCGCTATTATTTTATAGTATGTAGATATAAAGGAGTGAAATCATGGCAAGAAAATGTGCAATTACTGGCAAAGGTGCTTTATCAGGAAACAAACGTTCACATGCGTTAAATGCAACCCGTCGTAAATGAAATGTTAATTTGCAAAAAGTTCGTATTGTTGTTGATGGTGAAGTTAAAACATTGCGTGTAACAACAAGAACTTTAAAAACATTAAAACGTAAAGGACAAATTGCTCAATAATAACGAGCCAGTAAATACTTGAAAAATAATGAAAAAAGTAAGGATAAATTTTAAAATTTATCCTTACTTTTTTTATAAAATAAGATAAAATAAAAATGGTATGTAAATGCCCATGTGGCGGAATTGGCAGACGCAGTAGACTCAAAATCTACCGAAGAAATTCGTATCGGTTCGAGCCCGATCATGGGTACCAATTTTAAAGCAAAAAAATAATCGGTAATATTAACCGATTTTTTTATTTACTATAAACTGCCACAACTTGTCCGGATAAAACATTAACATTTCCTGTTGCACTAACAAATTCATTACTAATAGCATTCGCAGATAATCCAACTAATGTTAAATTTTCAACATTATATTTTAAATTAGTAATTGTTATTGTTGCTGGTTGTAAAGCAAATAATGAAAAATAACGATAATCTGGTTTTTTGACTACCTCATTCATTCCGGGTTGTAATAAATAAGCATATGTATGATCATTAACAAAAATAACATTATAACGATAAATAAAGTTAAGACAACTTAATTGCATATCAAACCGATGTCCTTGTGCAATTAAAACAATTTCAGTTGGTTTTAATTTTAATGCCTCTTGAATGGCAATTTCACCATCAATATAATCTTTAACTTGCGAAATTTCCAACACGGTCTTCGCCTTACTCGTAATAAAAGCTAATTCATCATCTTGTAAACTATCTTGATCACAACATACTAAATCAATTTGATTAAAAGCCTTAATTAAATCTAAACAACCACGTTCAACTCCAATTTTGTAATAATCATGATATGGTTTTAAATCTACTTTTGTTTTTGAACAAACAATTAACACTTTAGTTGGTTTCATCAGCTAATAATCCTTGTAAACGTGCTTGTAAATCAGGATGGCCAAATAAATAACTACCAGCCACTAACACATCGACCCCATATTTTTTACAAATTAATCCTGTTTGTTCATTAATTCCCCCATCAACTTCAATTAAGGTTGAATACTGATGTTGATCAAGATATGTTCGCAATTCCTTAATTTTTTTTGCTGCTTCAGGAAGAAACTTTTGGCCACCAAAACCAGGTTCAACAGTCATAATTAACACTAAATCTAATTGTTCAAAATACGGTAAAATTACTGTTAATGGTGTTGCTGGCTTAATTGCAAGTCCTATTTTTATCTTTAATTTTGTTCGTAAAGCTAAAAATTCCGTTAGTTGTGCGGGAGTTAAGGCCTCATAATGTAAGGTAACTGATGAAGCACCAGCTGCAATAAACGGCTTTAAGTAACTTTCAACACTATTATTTTTAATTTTAACCATTAAATGACAATCAAGATGTAAATCACTATAACTGCTAATATCAGCTAAAATTTTTGGACCAAACGTTAGATTTGGCACAAAATCACCATCCATAACATCAAAATGGATTCATTCTGCTCCAGCGGTTGTAATCGCTGTTAACTCATCTTTTAAAATTAAATAATTAGCGCTTAAAACACTTGGCGCCACAAAATACTTTTTCATCATAACCTCTTTCTATTGTTCTTGCATCATTCGAACATAATCATTATAAAAAAAGAGCGGAATCACATTTGCTTGGACTAATGCTTTTATTTTACATTGTGGTTCATGTAAGTGCAAACAAGTTCGAAACTTACATTCATTCGCATACTGAGCAAAAAAATGATAAGCTCGTGCTAATGATGCTTTCTGATAATTTTTGAAATCAAAAGTTGAAAAACCAGGGGTATCAGCAATCATTCCATCTAATAATTCATATAAGGCACTTGTTGTTGTCGTATGTTTGCCTCGTCCTAATGCTTTGGAAATTTCTTGTGTTTTAATAATATCATCTTGTAATAAAGTATTTAATGTTGATGATTTGCCACTACCAGTTTGACCAGTAAACACAGAAATTTTGTTTTGAAAAATCTGTTCAAATTGTTGTCATGTTTTTTTATCATCAATTTTATTACTAATAAAATAAACTTCATAACCTAACTGCGGATACCAATTAAAGTATTTTTGATAAAGATCATCAGATGTAATTAAATCTTTTTTCGTAAAAACAATTACTGGTTTTAAATCTTTATATTCAATAAAGGCTAAATATTTATTTAATAAATATGAATTGAAGGTTGGTTCTGCCATTGCGGTAATAATAATAACTTGATCAACATTGGCAATTCGCGGGCGATATAACTCATTTTTCCGTGGCGCAATTTGATAAATAATGCCTTGCTTGTTATTTTGCTTTTCAAACTGCACATAATCACCAACAACTGGTTTGATTTCTTGGTGACGAAAAATCCCTTTTGCCTTGCATACATAAATTTGATGGTCTGTATTGTTTTTCACATAACAAAACTCACTAATAATTTGTACAATCATTCCTGTTTGTTGCATATCTTTTTACCTCGGTAACAACAAGCAAAGGCATATCATTGTTGTTAAAAAAGCAACAATGAGAAAAATTAATCAAAAAACAACTTTAATTCGTAAAAACCATGGATAAGAATAATAACGATCCTGAACCTTACCTCGTTTGCCTTTAACTTCCAGGTAATTACGCAATTTTAATGGTTTATCATACTGATGCTCAGGTTTTTCAACAGCTTGTAAACTGGCATTAAATTCAGCAACTGTCTGAAACCGTTCTGCTGGTTCTTTTGCAATCGCTTTTAAAATAACATTTTCTAAACTTTGGGGCAATGTCGGATTTATTAATCGTGGTCGCAATGGTAATTCTTTGACATGTTTAACGGCAACAAAAGTTGGATTTTTTCCAACAAATGGTGCCATTCCAACAGCTAATTCATACAGCATAATTCCTAAAGCATAAATATCACTGCGCCGACTAGCTGGTCTTGATTGTACAATTTCAGGAGCCATATACTTTGATGTTCCAATAATTTTTCCTGATTCTAAGTCTTCACTGTTTTCTAAAATTGCCACGCCAAAATCAGCAACTTTAATTTTACCATCATAGGAAATTAAGATATTTTCTGGTTTAATATCACGATGAATAATATCGTTTTGGTGCGCCTCAGTAATGGCTAAATTAATTTCATCAAAAAAATATAATAATTCTTTCACAGTGCAAGGTCCTAATGTTAATAACCGATCTTTTAAAGTATAACCTTTTACTAATTCTAGAACCAAGCAATGACGATCATAAGCTTCAAAAGACCCATAGACCTTAACAACATTTTTGTGAGAAAATTGCGCAATCGAATTATATTCCTTATTAAAACGATCAACTGCTTCTTTATTTTTTGATAATGATAAAGCCATAATTTTAATCGCGACATATCGTTTTAATAACGTATCATATCCTTCAAAAACTTCAGCCATCCCACCATCAGCAATTTTAGCTAAAATCTGATACCGGTTATATAACATAGTTCCAACTGTAATTTGTTCCATCTTCTGTATCCTTATTTTAAATTATCTTCAACTTGTAAACATAATAACATAAAAATAAACAGAAGAAAGAACAAGAGTTAAAAAGATAATAAAAAATAACAGTTGTTAATCTGTTATTTCAAATATTAGTCCTGTTAAATTATCGGTTGATAAATTTTCTAATGCTCGATCAATTAAAATTTTAACTTTATCATTTAGTTTATTAGCTGACTTTAAACTTTCAATAATATCACCTTCATCAACATAATCATGAATGCCATCCGTTGACAATAAATACTGTCCTTTAATATCTTCAATAACATAAGTATCAATTTTTAAGGTTTTAGTTGGTCCTAAGGCACTTGTCAAGACTTTTCAAAAGGTATGCATATTATACTGTTTTTTATACTGGCCTTGAAACTCTAATTCTTGTTTTTCACGATATTCCGTTGAATTCTCCATATTTTGATCGGTTGTAATTTGATAAATTTTATCATAATGTAATTTATATAAACGAGAATCACCAATATTAATCACATATACTTTTTCATTCGCAATTAAAGCTGCTACAACAGTTGTTCCCATATCACTTGTGTCCGGATAAATTTGTGCATATGCCACCATTTCTTCTTGAATTGATAAAATAGTTTGACGAAATCATTTGTTAATTTCTTCATCTGTTAAATTGTTAAAATTTGTCCGTTTAAAATGGGCTACTAAACTGTCAACGGCCATTTTACTAGCAACTTCTCCATGTTGATGACCCCCCATCCCGTCACAAACAATAGCAATATAATTATTAAAACTATTGTTCGCAAAATCAAAGTAATCTTGATTACTGCCACGGTAAGCCCCAATATCTGTTTTGTATCCAAAGCGTATTTGCATAATTATTTTCTAATAATCCCTTCATTTTTGGCACGTAATTGACCACAAGCAGCATCGATATCGTGCCCAAATTCACGACGAACAATACAGTTAATTTTTTGCTGTTGTAATGTTTCAAAAAATTGATTAATTTTAGTGCTTCGTTGATAACCATTTTCAGCAACAGTATTATACGGAATTAAATTAACATAAGCGTTCATCCCCCGAATTAATTTTGCTAATTCTAAGGCTGTTTCACGACCATCATTCACATCTTCAATTAAAATATATTCAAAAGTAACCCGACGGTTAGTTTGTTCAATATAATAACGTACCACATCCATCAGTTTTTCAACCGGATAGGCTTTATTAATTGGCATTAATTGGTTTCGAATTGTATTGTTTGGAGCATGTAATGATATTGCTAAATTAACTTGGGTTTTTAAATCAGCAAATTGTCTAATTTTTGGAATTAACCCACAAGTTGAAATGGTAATATGTCGAGCACCAATTTGATAACCTTTTGGATCATTAATAATGTTCACGAAATTAATAACATTTTCAAAATTGTCTAATGGTTCACCAATCCCCATGACTACAATATGACTAACACGTTCACCACTTGCTGCTAAATAACGATTAACCATCATTACTTGTTGGACTATTTCAGCAGTTGATAGATTCCGCGTTTTTTTTAATAATCCTGAGGCACAAAAAGTACATGCCATATTACATCCAACTTGCGTTGTAACACAAACAGAATTTCCATAATTTTGCGGCATTAAAACTGTTTCAATTTTATAACCATCACTTAGCTCAAATAAGAATTTAACCGTCCCATCTTTTGACTGTTGTTGCACAGCAATTTTTAACGGTTCAATTGTATAATATTCTTGTAACTTAATCCGATCTGACTTTGAAATATTTGTCATCTCATCAAAAGAATATATGTTTTTAACATATATTCAATCAAAGATTTGCTCTGCTAAATATTTTTTAAAACCATGGGCCACTAAATCTAATTGTAGTTCCTGCTTTGGATATTCAAAAATTGATGTCATTATTTTCCACTCCATTTTACGTAATATAATTTTATCATAAAATAAGATTTGATAAAATAGACAAAAAACATTAATTTGTAAAAACCATACACATTTTAGACCACTTAAAGTTAGTACAATATATTAGGAGGTAAAAATGAGTAATAACATACTTAAAAAAAGAAGAATTATATTCATTACAAAGAAGAACAAAAATTTGATACAAAACTATTAAAAATGATCAGAAAGCAAATTATGTTTATACAAATTTAAATACATATTTTAATTTATGTCATAAATATCATATGAGAGAAAACTCACAAAATTTATTAATTAAAATGTTTTATCAATCAAAACAGACCTTTTATAATTAAGCTAAAAAGATAAAAAATTTTATAGCCAATAATTTTGATTTTAATCTTTTATACAAAAAATCTACCAAACCCATGAAAATAAGAAATCATTATCCTAAAATTTATAAGAAAAAAGTAGCACAAATGATGAAACATTATCGAACAAATTACGGAACTGAAATCTATGAATTCTATAATTTAACTTTAGCAAACCATTTTACATATAGAGGAAAACCTTTTCGTCATAATATTAAGACTCTAATGAAATGAAACCAAATATTCAACAATTATGTTACGAAAAAGAAAGAGTAAAAGATATATCATCGCTATGAAATGCAAGAATTGGGGCATATTCAACATAATATTAAAATTTTAACTCCCAATATGTCTGGTTTATCTAGAGATTTATATATTTATGATTTTATTGATGAAAAATCTCGTTTTGGTTTAGCATATGTCTCTGAAAATAAGTCACAATTAACAGCCAGTAGCATATTTAATAAAACTCACCAAGATTTTAAACAAAATAGTATAGAAATTAAACGAATTAGAACAGATAATGGTCCTGAATATGTTTACAGTTACAAACCCGAATATAAATATCATAAAAGCGAATTTACAAAAGCTCTAAATGAAAAAGAAGTTGCTCATCAGACAACTCCAATTCGTTCTCCCCAAAGTAATGGGAAGATTGAAAGATTTCATCGTAACTGAAATAAGTTTTTTGAATATCTACCCCGATATCCGAAAGATATCAATGATATCAGAAAACTGATTAAGATCTTTCTTAATTATTATAACAACATTCGGCGCCATAAGAGCATAAATCTTTTAACACCTGCCCAAGCTGTGTTAAAATTTTCAAAAGACTAACTGGTCTAAAATGTATATGATGTATTACAAAAAAAATTAAATTTAATAACTTAATATATATTTAATTTATTCTTTATTCTTCTCCTAAATTTTCATTTATAGTCTTAATTCAAGCTTTGATTGTTTGGATCCGACGTTTTATAGTATTATTACTTCTAATATTATACTTTTTAATATTTTTTTCTAAAATTAGGTCATCTAAAGTAAATAAATTTAAACTTATTAATTTTTCCTTTACTATCTTATAAAATTCTTGTTTATTTTTTAAATCCAAAATTTTTTGTCCTAAATTAGATAAAAAAATCATATTATTTTTATTATATTTTCATTTTTCAGCTAATTCCAAAAAATATAATGCATTAGCATAATAGTCTCATTGTCTTTCTGAAACTAAAGACTCAATATTTTCACTCACATCCCTATACAACATAGGTCTAATCTCAATTGAAATTAATAAATCATATATTTTATTAAGATCATCAGCTTGAGGAAAAATAATATTTATATTTTCTTTTTCAACAGCATTACTACTCATTTTCTTCCTTACCTCTACTATAAATTAACACTTCTTTAATTTTTTCTCTTTTTTTTGGATTACTATTTATATTTCTATTAGCATGTACTACTTCAATAATATAATATTTGACTTCTGATTTTGCATATTCTAACTCATTTGAATATAATTTTTTAATAAATTCTGTGGAACTATTACTAATGATAACATTAGCTTTTTTTTCTCTAATTAAATAATCAGAAAAAATTTTTAATCTAATTTGATCATTTCTTGTAAAACCTTTATTTGTATATTCTGTAAATTTTGCAGTACTGTCTATAGGATCATATGGTGGGTCAAAATATAATAAATCTCTAGATTTTACTAATGATCCTACAGACTCAAAATCATCATTCTTCATAATAATATTATTATTATTTAAATATTTTGAAACTTCTAATAAATTATCTATATCCAAAATATTTGAAATATTATTTTTTCCTATAGGAACATTAAATTGACCACTTTGGTTTACTCTGTAAAGTCCATTAAAACAACTCTTGTTTAAAAAAATTGTTCTTGCTGCCTTTTCAATATCTAAAATATTAATTCATTTTTCACTTCTATCTCAATTTCTAATTTCATAATAATATGTCTGATTGACTTCTAATTTTTTAACCATTTCTTTTAAAATATTAATTAATTCTAGAGGCTTTTCTTTTACCTGAGTATATAAATTAATTAATTCTCAATTGTAATCATTAATAACTGCATTTTTAGGCTTAATTCGAAAAAAAATTGCACCAGCACCAACAAAAGGTTCAAAATATGAGTTTTCATCTTTATTAAATTTAATAACACTATTAAGTTTTTTTTCAAATTCTGGAATTAGTCATCTTTTACCACCAACCCATTTTAATAAAGGTTTCATCAAATTTCACAAAACTCCCATCCTGATTTATACTGCCTAATTATCTTCAAACTCTCAATCATTATTTTCAAAATTAAAAATAATATTTTTAGAATAATCATCTCCCAAACTAAATGTTTTGTTTTGATCTAAAAATTCTATACATTTTTTGCTTCTTTCCAAAATATCTATAGGTAATATTTCATCTTTGTCATAAAATTCAACTAAAGTATTATCAAGATTTAAAGTAAATAGCTTATTGTTTTTTGCATAAGCAACTTTCTTCTTTGATCATACATCATTTTTTGCTGTTTTGTTCTTACTCTTAGTTATTAATGTAACATTCCCCAAATTATATATATATAACCTTTTTTTGTCGTTATCATCTAAAATTCCCTTTCATTCTTTTATATTCTCTCATTCTTTCGAGGGGGTTTGGGGGAAAATATGTTCTAATTCTAGATTCTTTTCTATTTTGATACCATCTGTACCTTGTTGTAAATATAAATATCTATGTTGAATAAACTTAAAAACATTATTTTGTTCAAAACTTGGTTTATATAATGCAGATAAAAACTCCTTTCTCAAAGAAGATTCTTTTTTAATCAATGGTGCTTCTAAAATATGATATGATATACCATTTATGTTATTAGAAACTAATTCATAAATATATCCTTCAATATGTGATGGAGAAAGATCTTTTACAATAATTGTTCTGAATAAGTAATTTATAAGTTTTAATAAAACATTGTTCATTTTTTTATAGTTTTCATTTGAAGTAAACTTATATGGTTTAAATGATAAAATTAATGGATAAATTTGTTTAAATGATAATAATGAAATTTCAAAAATTAAATTATAAGTACGTTCTGAGTCAGGAAACTCTTTTTTAACTCAATAATTTTCATCTACTTCATGAATTGCGAGATATGCTTCTGCAGCATCATATAATTCTTTTAATCATTCTTCTAAATTAGTCACCTTTTCTGAAATAACATTTTTATATAAAGAAAATAAATTTTTCTCTGTTACATTTTCTCCGTTTTCATTTTTTTTTACCATATTTAGAAATAAAATAATGTAAAAGAAACTTATCAATTAAATTAGATAATTTTTCTTCTAAATTTTCTGCTCATTCATCAGATATTATATCCATTTTGCCATTACTTTCATTGGTTTTATCAAACTCACTTATAATTTTATTTTTAAGTAAATCAGCAACTGTTAATTTTATACCAGAGTCATTAATTGTCTCAAACAATTGGAAAACATCTTCTAAAGTATTAATAGTTATTAAAATAACATTCATTTTTTTAATATAACTGATGCCAAATCATTAATTTCTGATGAAGTTAAATGCTTATTTTCTAATCAATTAGTAAAATATAATTTTGCTTTATAAATTTTAGTTTGTTTAAATTTATCCTCATTTCTTAATGTTGCTTCATAGTATGGTTGATCATACTTATTTAGTTCTATTTTATTAAGTGAAAAATCATGTAATCCATAATTTTGATTACCCATAAAATAAAATAAGCATTTACGGATATCACTTATTATTCTACTATCTATTTCTTCTTCAGATCCTGTCTCTTTATTATTTATTCTTATTTTACAATAATCCAAAAATGCTGATAACAATAATAAATATGTTGTAATCCGTTGTTGCCCATCAACAATATTTACAATGTTAGTATTCTTATTATTATCTACATGTAAAATAATAGTACCTGTATAGTGAATATCATCGTTTGAATTAGGATCTTTTTTCACAAATTCTCACATTTCATCAATACTATCAGAAAATTTTTTTCATTGTTCTACTCCCCAACTATATCGTCTTTGATATGGCGGTATTTTTAATTGTTGATATTTTTGCAATAAAGCTTCTAAACTTATTTTTTCTGGGTGATTTAACTTCATTTTATTCTCCTTTTGATGTACTAATAACATTATAATATAAAAAAATTTTAAATAAACAAAAAATAGTCTTCTTATTATTTTAGAATAAAAAGACTGATAAAAATCAGTCTTTAATACTTTACTAAATTTATTTAGTTTTTGGACTTTGTCCATTTTGAATTGGTGTTTTTTGCTGTTTTTGCATTTCAGCTAATAATTCACGCATATATGGTTTAATAACTTCTTGTTCACCACCATACACAATTTGCACCGATTCACCACGAACAATCATACCAGTACTTCCTCCTAAGGACTGAATCCCGTCCTTATTGACAACGCTACTATCCACAACTGATACTCGTAAACGTGATGCACATGAATCAACAGCGGTAATATTATCTGGTCCGCCTAAAAATTCAATAATTCTACGTGCTTTTTCACGTTTAGCAGCATCCCCTTTCGCTAATGGTACATCTTTATCACTATCTGCTTGTTTTGCTTTAAAATCAGCTTTAGTATATAATTTTGCACCACCATCACGACCAGGAATTGCAACTTTTCCATATTTAATACAGAAGTAGAAGGCCGCAAAGTAAATAGCAATATATGGAACTCCAATAACTGGAATTCAATAGAAGTTTGTTCCTTTACCACCAACAAATGGAATAATTCCAAAGACAACAAAGTCAATAAATCCTCCTGAGACTGTCATCGAGGTATGCACATGTAATAATCCCATTAACATAAACGAAATTGCACATAATGGCATATGAACACCATAGAATAACCACGGTGCAACAAATAAGAAAGTAAATTCAATTGGTTCAGTAATTCCAGTTAGGAAACAAGTAAAGGCCGCTGAGAAATAAATCCCCATCACTTGCTTACGATTTTGTTTTGGAACACTAAATCACATTGCTGCGGCAGCAGCAGGTAACCCAAACATCATAAAAGGAAATTTTCCAGCTTGGAACCGACCAAGATTTAATCCCATATGTTCCACCATTGTAAAGGTAATTTTTGAATCAGCAATAATTTTATACATAATTGTTTGATCTCCAACTGCGGAAATTGTTGAAGCATTTAATGATGATACTCAAGTATTAATAGCCACTGTTGCATCAGCAGCATTCATTTTTGCCACATCAACACTAGCATCAATATATCCAGCACCTTGTAAATCTTTTAAGAATGCAATATAACTTAACGGGTCTTTAAGAACATTGGCAATTAAATCCGCCATACTCCCCCCCGCTTGTGTTCACCACAATGGTGAATAAAAAACGTGATGTAAACCAAATGGTACTAATGATCGTTCAAAAATCTCAAAAATTAGTGAATCCAACCCAACTGGTAATTTTCCTGAGTTATTTCCAAATCAGGCTAATCCTGTTCCAATTAAGGGCCAAATAATCATAAAAATAAATGCTAACGGAATTACCGCCAAAAACATAATAATTGGTACTAATTTAGTTCCACTAAAGAAACTAAGAGCTGAAGGCAATTGTGTTTTATGAAAACGATTAAAAGCAAAAGCAGCAATCGCTCCGACAAAAATTCCCCCAAAAACTCCAGTATTTAATGAATTAACTCCTAAATTAGCAGTTAGTAATTTGCTTTGCACAGCTCAACTTTGACCAGTATAAAATAATAAATTATATTGGTCAGTTACTCGTGTTGAACTAACAATTACAATTTTTGCATTTGGATCAGCAACTAATCGTGAATAAATTTCACTTGTTCGCATATAATCTAATAATCCATCCGCCGTTAATAACGTTGGACTCTCTGATGTTAAGCCATCAACAGTTAGGCCTTTAATTGGATTAGTAATCCCCTCAATATCAACAACATATTGAATGTGGGCAAATGCTTCGTTTAATAATGATAATTGAATAGCATTAAAAACTAAAAAACCAACTACCGATGTTAAAGCTGCAACTCCAGCATCTTCTGTATAAGCCATAGCCACTGAAATACAGAATAAAACTGGTAGATTACCAAAAGCAATATCACCCATTTTATTTAAAAAATTCCCAAAGTATCACGCTGCTGAAGCAGGGTCAACTTTTGATGAAATTGTTGCCCCAACGCCTAAGAAAATTCCGGCAATGGGTAACAACGCAATTGGTAACAAGAACGCTTTACTAAGTTTACTTAGCGTTGCCATTGTTCGTTGGTTTGACCGTTTTCATCATGCCCGTGATACAAATGGCTTAAGTTTTGCTTGCTCACTCATTTTAACTATTTCCTTTCAAAATTAATAAGTCAATAAATAAGGTAAGGTTTTATCCTTTAAATTTAAAATAATGTTATCTTTTATAAAACTATTAGAAAAAGAGCTGATATTCCAATAACATAGCAAAAAAATGCTCCGTATAAAGCAATATTTCGCTTAATATAATTTCATAAATCTAATTTTGTATTATTTTTTGCATAATAATCGCCACTATTTGCCAAGCGCCTTTTTTGCATAATGTAAACAATTAATAACAATGTTCCAACAATAATACCAAAAAGCATAATTGCTAAATATGTAACATTTTGTGGTGATAAACTTAAAATCATTTTGGCTGTTTTACTCTTTTCTATTAAAATAATTTTATAAGATTTCATTATTTTATGTTTTTATTTTAGAATATTTTTCTTTAAAAATCTATAATTTACATTTTTTAATAAAATTAGCAAATCATTTTTTATTTTATATTTTATCTAATATGTTGTAAAATAAAAATAGTTGGTATTATGAAAATAATTTTCATGGCAATCATAAAGAAAGGAGTTTCTATGTTATCCTTATTAACATATGATAAAACTAACTTAACCGATACGGAACTATCAGTTATTGAACAAATTTATCAAAATCCTTTATTATTTACGAGTAAAACCATCTCTGAATTGGCGAAAGCTTATTATGTTAGTGAATCAACAATTACTCGGATGGCAAAACACTTAGGTTTTAAAAATATCAAAGAATTACAGATGCATATTTATGAACGATTAAATTTTTTTAAACAGAATTATGAAACTAATGAAACCATGAAATTAAAAGATATTGCTAACAATATGCGTGTCTATTATTCTTATAGTATCCATGAAACAATTGACAATATTGATTTAGACGCCTTAGATCGTTTAATTAATGATATTGTCATTAAAAAGCGAATTGTCGCTTTTGGTATTGGCAATTCATTCCTTGCCTGTCGTGTTTTACATAGTAACTTAAATATGATTGGTTATAACTGTTTTACAACAGAAAATATCCATTCGCTAATGGTTACAATGTCAAATGTTGATGAAGATGATTTAATTATTATTTTTAGTAAATCAGGAAAAACGAATGAAGTTGTTAATATTATTAATTTAGCAAATAAACTTGGGATTGAAGTGGCGCTGATTACTAACAATCCCAATGCTGATGAGCTATACAAAATTAAGCATAAAATCCTTTTTGAAGTTCATACCAAAGAAAATGAACGTTTCCCTGCTTTATCATCGAAAATTGTGCAAATTTTAATCTCCGATATTATTTTTCGTAGTTTATTAAAAATTCATCCAAATTTAGAAGAAAATATTAAAGCGGCAAACGCAATTACTGAGGAATACAACAAAAAAGCTATCAAAAAATAAAAACGTTTAATTTAGACTAATCCCTACGGTAAATACAAACTTTGTATAATCCTAATGGGATTTTTCTATGCTAAATTAGACGTTTTTATTTTGTTCAATCTCAAACATTTCTTTAGTATAGTTAAACACACTACCATATTGTTGAACAACATTTGCAACTGGTAAATCAGCTTTAATTTCTCCATCTGCTAAATAAATGATACGATCACAAAAGCGTTCGATTTCTTCCATATTATGTGAAACCAAAACCATTGCGCGGTGATTAATAATAATATTTTGCTCTAAAAATTGAAAAATAACCTCTTTAACAGCAATGTCTAACCCCGTTGAAACTTCATCCAAAATAACTAATTGAGGCTGATGAATTACTGATAATAAAATATTTAATCGTTGTTGTTGACCACCTGATAATTTAGCAATGTTTTTTTTCATTACTGTTGTTAATTGATACGTTTCTAATAACTTGTTAATTTCAACTGGTGTTAAATTTAATTTAAAAGTATCGCAATAATATTTAATCATATCAAACGGCGTTAATCCTGGCGGATACTGTGAATTTTGAAATTGAATCCCAATTGTTAACTGGTGATGATAAACAATTTCACCACTACTAGTTTTACGAACCCCAGCAATAATCTCACTTAATGTTGTCTTACCACTACCATTTGCCCCAATTAACCCGATCTTTTCATTTTGATGAATGGTAAAATTAATATCTTTTAACACATATTTTTGATGGTATTTTTTACTAACTGCCTTTACTTCTAAAATAACTTCTGTCATAATCTGCTCCTTTAACAACAGTAATTAAACTCTTTTTTATTCTACCATTAAATAATTGCGAAACTTATTTTTACATCAATTCTAAATTAGAAAAAGTTTTTTTACTAAAAAATAGGAAAAATAGTAATTTACCAAAATTTACCATTTTTTGAAAAAAATAATTAAATTATTGCCTTTCACAAAAAAAAAAAAAAAAAAAAAAAAAAAAAAAAAAGACACTATAATTAAGGTGGGAAAAATAGTTTTTCCCAAACTGTCTGCCAATTTTTTGGTACACTGATTGATAGAATTGTAAGTACAATGAGTAACGTAACATAGTCATAGCGATATATACATAAAATAAAAAAGTGATATTTTAAAAAATATCATTTTTTTTATTTAAAAATAGTAATTTTAATTTGTGGTTTTAAACTTTCAACTAAGTCTCGTGAAGCAATCCCTGGACTAAAAGCTGTTGCTGAACCAGCACAAACGGCTATTAGCAATGCTGTTTGATAATCTTGTGTTTCTAAATAAGTACCAACAAAACCAGCAACCATCGAATCACCAGCCCCAACAGAATTTACTAATTGTCCTGTTGCGGTATTAGCTAAGTAAACATCGTGCGCAGTAATTAAAATACTACCATCCTTACCACTACTAATTAAAACATTTTGAGCGCCTTGTGCTCGTAGTTTCTGTCCTAAGGTAATAATTTCTGGCACTTGTTTAAAATGATAATTTGTTCCAAACAGTTCATTTAATTCGGCTAAATTTGGTTTAATCAAAAATGGCTTTGTGGCTAACGTTGACAATAACGCATCTTTTGTAGCATCAACCACAAATAAGATCTCATGGTCATAACAATAACTACTAATTATTTGATAAAGGTTTGGATCACAATTCCGGGGCAATGACCCTGAAATAATTAAAGAATCATTCTTTGTTACTTTTGTTTTAATCAAAGTTAGAATTGCTCTTATATCAGTTGATGTTACGGCAAACGCAACACCATTTAATTCAGTTTCTTGTTTTAGTGCTAAACTTTTAATTTTCATATTTGTCCGGGTTTTCCCACTGACTTCATGAAAATAAGCTGGCACTTGTTGCGCTATTAAATAATGTTCAAACATTTCTTTATTATCACGGCCCAAAAACCCTAAGGCGGTGGTTGGATAACCTAAGTGTCGTAACATAACAGCAACATTAATTCCTTTCCCCCCAATGACATCATATTCCCCTACTGCTTTGTTTGTTTCCCCTATCTGAAAATTAGGTACTTCAATGATTTGGTCAATGGCCGGGTTTAACGTTAATGTATAAATCATTTTCTTACTCCTTTATTTCTTATTTTAACATTATAAAAACCCAAATTATTGGGTTTTTATTAATTAATTTAAACTGCTAAAGTCATTTTTTTCGCTTTTAAGGCATTCATTCTTCAGAAACCAAGAATTAAAGCACTAATAAAGCTACCAATAATTAAAGCAACAACGGAAATTAAAATCGCTACACCAATCGAAGCTCCCTGGTTGCTAATTGTAAACCAGTTTTTGCCATTATCTTGAATTTGTAACAACGGAAAGACAAAGATTCCCCCATGCGGTGCTGCTAACGTTACGCCAAAACCACTCACAATTGCACCAGAAACAGCACTTCCAACCATAATTGATGGAATTGTTCGTTTTGGATCTGATGCAGCAAATGGAATTGCTCCTTCCGTAATAAAACACGCTGCTAAAAATCAGTTTGTATTTCCTTGTTCAACATCTCTTTTTGTTCAATATTTTTTAAACATTCTGGTACATAAAGCTAATGCTAATGGTGGTACCATTCCAGTTAACATTGCGGCTGCCATAAAGACTGTTCCCCCATTAGTTGAGCGAATCCCAGCATAAGCACTTTGGGTCGCATCAATCGTTAATGTTCCAAACACATAAGCCGCTTTATTAATTGGTCCCCCCATATCAGCAGCCATCATTAACCCTATAATAATTCCAATTAAAGCACTTAAATTATAATCAGCAATTGCTTTTAACCCTAAACCTAGGCCATAGTTTAAGTAACCTAATGGAATATTAAGCCCAAACATTAATACTCCGGCTGCTAACGCTGTTAAAACAGGGATTAAGACAATGTCTCGTACACCACGGACTGACGGATGGAAACGAGCAAATCCTTTTTGACAACCATAAACAACAAAGGCAACAAGATACCCCCCAATTAAGGCTCCAAAAAACCCAGAGTTAAAGTTTGAGATTGAGTCAGGAAATAACCGTCCCCATGTGTTAGCTCATCCTGTTTTTGTAGAAGTATCATATAACATTCCGGGGGCATTAGCAATTAACCCCGCTGTCATCCCTGGCAATAATCCTTGTGGTCCAACAATTGAGTAACAAACATAAGCCCCTAAAATTGGTACCATCATTCCAAAAATAACTTTTCCTAATCCAGAAAATCAAGCGGCAATATCTCGCGTTACTCCAAAATCACCACCACGATTACCAGAATCTAATAAGAATCCAATTCCTAAAATAATTCCTCCTGCAACAACAAAGGGTAACATGCGTGATACCCCCCCCAGCAGGTTTTTGGTAACATCCTTAAAGTTTTTTAGACTTAATTCTCCAACTTCATCATTCCCGCTTTTGCTGGCTTTTCCAACGGTTAACCGTTTGCCGGCAAGAGCATCATTAATAACTTCTTGACCATGATAAATAACATCTTTTGTACTTGTTTCTAAGTATGAAACACCATTCATCCGGTCCATTCCAGTAATTTTTTTATCAATTCCTAAAATAACTGCTTTTGCATTAACAATATCAGCTACGGTTAAAACATTTTCATTACCCCCGCGGCCTTGTGTTTCAACTTTAATTGTTAAACCCATTGCTTTTGCCGCTTCTTCCATCTTTTCTTTTGCCATAAAAGTATGGGCAATTCCCGTTGGACAAGCTGTAATTCCAACCACATCATAATGACCATCAGCTCTGGTTTGGGCTTTAGGTTCTGATGCTGGTTCAGCAAAAGCAGCGATAATATCAACAAAACTTTTTGCAGCACGAATTTTTGCAACAACTTCACTTTTACCCAAAAAGCTAGCAAGGTGCGCTAAGGCTTGTAAATGTTGTTCGCCCCCTTTTTCTGGGGTTGTAATCATAAAAATAACATCGACTGGCTTTTGATCTAAACTTTGTCAATCAACTGCTTTTTTTAGCGTCATAATTGCAATTGCTGGTTTAGTAACACTGCTACTTGAACAATGGGGAATGGCTAAACCATCACCAACTCCCGTTGGACCTTCTGTTTCGCGTTTTTCTAACGCTTTAATTAACTGTTCTTCGTTAGTGACAATTTTACTATTTCCTAACGCCGTTGCTAACATTTTAAAAACTTCGGTTTTATCTTTAGCAGCGGTTTTTAAAAACGTTGTTGTTTCGGTAAAATAATCAATTATCCTCATAATTATTTCTACTGCTTCCTTTCTCTTAATTTGTAATAATTTTAACTTCTGCTTGTGAAGCAAATTTTACTAATGATTTGACGTTAAATTTTGACTTGTCAGCTAAAACATAACTTTTTCGTGCTCGTTTAATAACCTCGGCTTTAATCATTGCTTCATCAGGATCAGTTGTATATAAATCAGCACCACTAATCCCATTAACCCCTAAAAAAGCACAATCAAGTTGATACTTTTGTAAGGTACTAACTGCTTCTCACCCAATTAAAGCCCCCGTTTGGTGTTTATATTTACCACCTAAGACATAAACATTATTAAACCCCGCTAAAGCTAGTAATTCAACATGAAAAATGGAATTTGTAATAATAACTAAGTCATCAGCTGGTTGCATTAACTTAATTAACGCTAATGTTGATGAACCAGCATCTAAATAAATACCCATCTTTGGTTTGATTTTTTTAACTGCTTGTTGCGCAATCAAATATTTTTCTTCAGCATGATGCTGAATTTTTTCATTTAATTGTTCTTCTAACCGAAATTCACGGCTCTTTTGCAGTTTAACTCCACCATGGACGCGTTTTAATAACCCTTGTTGCTCCATTTCCGTTAAATCACGGCGTAAGGTTGTCGGTGATAACTGTAACTTTATAATCAAGTCATTAACAAGCACTAAGTGTTGTTCATCTAAACAAGCTAAAATTTTTTCTCATCGTAATTCTTTTAACATCATCTCACCGTCTTTATTATAACTAATTTTTAACCAAAAACAACCAAAAATAACATAAAAAAACCAAAAAATAAAAAAACTGCTACTTTGTAACAGCTTTCTCAATATATGCTTCAATCACATCTTGTTCTTTTAAGTCATTATAATTTTTAACCGTTAGGCCACATTCAGCCCCAACTTTTGCTTCTTTAATATCATCTTTAATATGTTTTAATGAAGCTAATTCACCATCATAAACAATTACTCCATCTCGTAAAATTCGTACCCGTGATTTCCGTGGAATCACTCCGTCAGTAACATGACAACCAGCAATTGTCCCAATATCAGAATGACGGAAAATTTGGCGAACTTCAGCTTGTCCTAAGACTTCTTCCACCATTTCAGGATCTAACATTCCTTCAGCTGCAGCAACAATTTCTTCAGTTAATTTATAAATAATGGTATGTAAACGAATTTCAACCCCTTCATCTTCCGCTTTTTTTCGCACATGCGCAGTTGGACGAACATTAAAACCAACAATAAAGGCTTGACTTGCTAACCCTAAGGTCACATCACTTTCAGAAATTCCCCCCACAGTTGCTCGTAAGACATTAATTTTTACTCCTGGAATATTAATTTTTTGTAAACTTGATTTAACAGCCTCAACTGTTCCTTGGGTATCGGCTTTTAAAATAATGTTAATTTGTTTTAATTGCCCATCTTTAATTTGAGCAGATAAACTTTCTAACGAAAAGACTTGATTTTTATAACGTTTATTAATAGTATCTGTTGCTTTTCGTTTCAAGGCAATTTCCCGAGCTAACTTTTCATCACGAAAGACCATAAAACGATCTCCCGCATTTGGAACTTCACTTAAACCATGAATAATAACCGGGGTTGATGGTCCTGCTGTTTTGATTTTTTTGCCGCTTTCATCCGATAAATCACGAACATATCCAAAGGTGTAACCAGCCACTAAGGCATCTTTAATATTTAAGGTTCCTGATTGTACTAATAATGTTGCGACTGGCCCTAACCCACGATCTAAATGCGATTCAATCACTGTTCCTAACGCAAAACGATTAGGATTAGCTTTTAACTCCATTAAATCAGCCATTAGTAAAATTGTATCTAATAACTCATCAATTCCTTGTTTTTGTTTTGCACTTCCTTTGACATACGGAACAGTTCCCCCTCATTCTTCGGGAGTTAAATCTTCTTGTGATAATTGCATCATCACATTATCTAAGTTTGCGCCAACTTTATCAATTTTGTTAATAAAGACAATAATTGGCACCTCAGCCGCTTTAGCATGGTCAATTGCTTCTTTTGTTTGTAACATCACCCCATCATCAGCAGCAACAACTAATACAACAATATCAGTTACCGCACTTCCTCGTGCTCGCATTTGAGTAAACGCTTCATGCCCTGGTGTATCAACAAAGGTAATTTTCTCATCATTTTTAGTTTTAATTTGATACGCCCCAATGTGTTGGGTAATACCCCCATGTTCAGTACTAACAACATTGGTATTTCGAATTGTATCTAATAAGGTTGTTTTCCCATGATCAACATGACCCATAATTGTTACAATTGGGGGGCGTTTTTCTAATGATGTATCATCATCATTAACTTCAAAACTCTCAATTAAATTTTCGTGGGTTACTGATTTTTCACGTTTAAAATCTAAGCCAAACTCTAAACATAATTCTCCTAATTGTTCTTCACTTAAATAAGTATTTTGATTTAACATAATCCCTTTCGTAAAAAAATATTTAATAATTTCACTAACTGGTTTGTTAATTTTATTGGCAAATTCAGCAATTGTTAAGGCTTCCGCATAAACAAAAACCCCTTCATTGATATGTGCTTCAACTGTTTTTAATTGCGATTGAATGCGATGACGCTGATTTTTTGCTAATGATTTTTTATTTGGCTTATTATTTTTTTGATTATTCATCTGTCCCTCCTCCTTTTTTATTCTTTCTGATTTGTTAATAAAGTAAGTAAACTTTGTGCAAGATGACGATCACTAATCCCCAGGGTTTTAACATTTTCAGTTCCTAATGCTTGCTGGGTTAATGGTGACTCAAGACACTTAAAATAAGGAATATGATAATAAAAACATTTTTGTTCATATTTTTTTGCTTGGGTTGCACCCCCATCAACACTATTCAACACTAAAAAAACTTTTTGTTGTTTAATTGCTGCTAATAAAAGTGCACCAGTTACTACTTTTCCCGCTTTTTTTGCTAAACCAAGATAACTATAACCTTTGTGATTTAACATTTTTAATCTCACCCTTCATTAATTTCATGATATAACATCTCATAAAATTGGTCAGTTAACTTTACTTTTAAAGCACGCTCTAAGGCATGATTTTTTTTTGCTTTTTCATAAGTCTCTAATGTTGGTCGCAAATAGGCCCCCCGTCCATTTGCTTTCCCCGTTGGATCAATAATGATTTCCCCACTGGGAGTTTTCACAATCCGCACCAACTCTTTTTTTGGTAACATTTGTTGTGAAACAACACATTTTCGCAATGGTGTTTGTTTGTGGTTTGCCACGCGGATCCCTCCTTATTAATTATTTATTTTGATCATAATAGTCATCATAATCATCATAATCAATTTCTTCATCTTCATCTTGACTTTCTAATTGTTCATTTTCAAAATAAGAAATATTCTTTTCAATTTCTTGAATTTCTTCGACTAATACTTCTGGTGCTGCTTCTGATAAATCATCAACTTGATATTCATCTTCATTCATAATCATTGTTTCTTCCGCCATTTGTTCTTCAATAATTTCAAATTCTTCGACTGGTAATTCTACAGCAACTTCAACTGGTGGGGTTGCTGTTCCTTTTCCTTTAATTTTATCTTTTAATTTAACTTGTAAAGCCACCAATTCTTCATTTGTTAAATTTCCATTTCATAAAATTTCAACTTGTTTTGTTAACGCTTCACTATAACTCATAATGTTTAGTTTCCATTTTGTTAACTTGGCCACTAATTTAGCAGCACTTCCCCCCTTACCAATTGCTAACGACAATTGTTCATCAGGAACAACAACATCAGCTTCTTTGCCTTCATCATTGGTTGTAATCGAAATTACTTTTACTGGTGATAAGGAATTAATAATAAATTGTTGACTATTATCATCATAAATACAAATATCAATTTTTTCATCTTGTAATTCTGCTGTAACTTTATTAATTCGACTTCCTTTGCTTCCAACACAAGCTCCAATTGGGTCAATATTTTCATTAGTACTATAAACAGCAATTTTACTACGGCGACCAGGATCACGCGCAATTGCTTTTACTTCAATTACTTGTTCAAAAATTTCAGGAATTTCACGTTCTAATAAACGATATAAAAAATCATTACTTGTTCGCGAACCTGTAATTTGCCCAGCATTTTTTGATTTAACAATATCTTCTGCTAAAAAAGTAATTTGTTGGCCAACTTCATAATTATCTGAAAAAATTAAGTTTCGACGTGGAATGTAAGCAAAGGTGCGGTCAACTTCCACTAACAAATATTTTTCTTCCGCCGCAATAACAACTCCTGTCATTAAATACCCTTTTTGGACAATATATTCATCAAAAATTGAATCTTTTTCAGCTTCTTTAATTTGTTGCTTAATAATTTGTCCGACTTGAAAAATTGCTAACCGTGAAAATTCTTCCGAATTAACTGGTTCGTAAACTTTATCATCAACGGTAATTTGTTCTCCATATTTTTCTTTCGCTTCTTTTAAACCAATTTCTAACAAATCATCTTCAACTTTTTTAACAACTGTTAATTCTTTTTCAACCTTAATTTGTCCTGTTTTTTGATCAATATCAACAATAATTGTTGCTTCTGGATCAAAATGTTTTTCATAAGCTTTTTTAATTCCTTCTTTAATTGATTCTAAAATTAAATCGCGACTAATCTGTTTTTCACTAACAATTTCATCAATTGTTACTAATAATTTTGCACCATCAATCATGCTATAATATATCCTTTCTTAAAATTTAACTGCACAACGCGCAAATTTAATGTTTTGATAAGTTGTTTGTAAGGTTTTGCGAGCACCTTTCACAAAATAAGTAATCGTTACTGTTTGTTTTTCATCAACTGCTGTTAATTCACCACTAACTGCAGTTAAATTATTAACTTTTTCAATAAATTCAAAATAAACATAATGATTAACTTGTTGTTGTACTTCATTTCAATTCCGTAAAGGTCTCTCAGCACCTGGTGTTGAGACTTCTAACAAGTATTCTGCCAGAAACAAATCAAGGTCATCAACCAGATGATTAATTTCTTCACTAATAATTGTTAATCGGTCTAAATCAAGCACCGTTGTTTGATCTTCAATTAAAATTTGCACTACATTAGTTCCAAAATCTTGTAAATAATTAACTGCAAATAATGTTAAGTTCTGCTTTGCTAAATAACTTTCCAAAGCTGTTTTTAACTGTGCTTGCTGTTTTATAAATTCTTCCATGCAACACCATCCTTTTTTAAACTATCATAATTAAAATTATTGCCATTAAAGAAAGAGCACAATTGTGCTCTTTCTTCTCCTTTTTTAATTACATAGTTATTGTAATACTTTATTAACAAAAATGCAAATTTTTATAATAAAAGGTTAGGATAAAGAATTGGGTACCAGTATAGTACTATACCTATACATAGGGATAGAATATACCTTTATTATATTAAATTTACCGTCTATAAAATCTAAGAATAATGTATTCTATAAATATTAAACAACAAAATGATTAATTTTGCAATACAAAAATAACAATTTTAATTGCTTGTTTATGTATAAAAACTAAGCGTATGCTAACTCTGTAATAGCCTTACCTGTTAATCCGGCTTTAGAACCACTTTGAACTATTGGAATACTACCATAATTTGGTTTACCTACAACTTCATATGGATTAATACTATACTCAGGTAAAATTCACCTTGATGTCTTATTAAAATGGTCTTGTTCAGATACTATTGTCATTTCATAATTCTTTAATTCTGTTATAGGATCAAATCCATTAATTTTGGCAAATCGTAAATCTAACATATTTTGTAATACTTTTACATTCACTATTTTTGCCCCATATCCTAAAACTTGTTTAATATTATGTGAAATTTGTCCTTCTGCGCATACTCCCAAACATCATTTTTCTTTATATATTTCAATCCCTGCCTTATTTCGTTTGAGATAATTTATCACTTTTGGAATCTTATTTTTATTTGTTATTAAGTCATTTTTCTTATAACTAACAAGTAAATCTAATAATTTATCTACCTGACCAGTTGAATATAAATAACGAATTATTTTATAATGTAGTTTATGATACGCTAATGTTCTACTTGAAAGCAAACTTTTTGTAAATCTTAATGCATGGAATTTATCTAATACATAATCTGCATTTAATAAATTAGAGATTTCATAAATTCAATTAGCGCCATCACCACCAACGATTAATTTAGTATCATTATTTATAATATAAAATCTATTAATATGTTCTAATATTTCATTCATAAATTCTGATGTATTAATACCTTGACCTAATTTCACCATTTTGTAAAATACTTTTTTGTTCTCTAAAAACTTTTTGCTACTATCAGATTTTATATGACCCGTATAAGTAGTCAATGAACGTATCCGGTATTTATTACATTTTTTCTTTTCATTAATTGCCTTTAAAAAAGTATCATCTAAAGCAATATAAATTCTATTCCCAGTTTCTAATACATCAACTTTATTAACAGAATTATAATTAATAAACTCTGAAATATTTTCACGTTTAATGACATTACTTATAGTCTGAGTTGTTAAATGTGCTTTTGGAAAAGCTAATAAAATATCTTTATGTCGTAATCCATCGCCTATCATATTCAAAATAGTTAATCTTAAATCATGTGTTAATCTCTGATATTTCTTTAATTTAATATGATCATAAAATAATATTTTATATCTTCACTTTCCATAAGTATCTTTTTTTGAATTATAAAATTCATTATCTCAATATTTATATCGATGTAATTTTAATTTAATTTGACCAAAAATAGATATTAAATATCTCTTTTTATATCCTTTTGGCTTATATAATGGATTAGCTTTTCTAATATACTGAAATAATTCATCATCAATTTGTTCTAATGTTTTTACTAATTTTTCTCTGTACGTTTGTTGTGCCTCATGATTAAAGTGCTTAAAAAAATCATAAGGATTAAAATCATGAACCATATTTACTATTACCCTATCTTTATAAATACTACATTTTAACCATACTGATTGATACATTAATACATTTTCTTTATATATATTATAACATAAAATGCCTAAATCAGGCCATCTTTATATATGCTATATTCATATGCAAAATAAATTAGTATTGTTCTAATCAAATATATTACTAAATTTGAGAGATGCTGTGTTGCTATAAAATTTCCATACTCATTATCTTTAAAAAAATACTATCTTTTGAATGTGTAAAAGTATTTCTTAAATCCTTAAAAATGCCAAATAAATTACCCTTAAAATCTAAATCTGGATTAATTCACTTAATTGAACCATTAAAAAAATTTTATTTTCTAAATTATTCAATAACATCAATGTGCTATTAAAATTACCATTTAAATTTTTACTAACACTATTTAAATTATATTTTAAACCAGATTTTTTATTTTTGCTTCAATT
Organism: Spiroplasma sp. SV19; assembly: GCF_030060925.1. Taxonomy (NCBI): domain Bacteria; kingdom Bacillati; phylum Mycoplasmatota; class Mollicutes; order Entomoplasmatales; family Spiroplasmataceae; genus Spiroplasma; species Spiroplasma sp. SV19. The sequence continues at coordinate 1,252,845 of NZ_CP045455.1, read as the reverse complement.
GCTAAAAATTCAATAATTTTATCTATAATTTGATAAAAATTTATATAAATCAAACTTGATGTATTTTTAAGAATATAAATATTTTTATAATCTATTGGAATTAAATTATAAATATTATTATCATGTAATGTTTGAACCTTTAATCATATTGAATTTTGATAAATAGCCTTTAATTCATCTATTATTTTAAAATTGATTTTAGTATCATCAAATTTAAAATCAAAATTTCAAATATACTTTTCATCATAGGTATTTATATAATAATTTGATAAATATAATTCATCATCTAAAATATATCATTGAAATAATTCAAAGAGTTTATCACTTGAATATTCCTTCTTTATATTTAGGTTTAAATTAAATAAAGTCTCGTAGTCTATCTCAAAATATTTAGTTATTTCGCATAAACACTCTGTTACAAAAGCTGTATCAATTCTTTCTAAATCTCTTACTTTAATATTTTTCATATGTTCTAACCATCCTAAATTTTCCATTATTAAAAATGATACATATTTCACTAAATCTTGATTTTTTTCTTTATCAAATAGAATATTTAAATTCTTATTAAACTTAAATTTTGAATATACTGAAATCAATAATAGTGCATTTATTCATGATTGTATAGAATCGTTTTCATACATATATTTTCCATTAGAATCTCTTGTAATTCTATAACTGTTTACTAAAAATAACGCTATTGATGATATTTCTAAAAATTGATTCTTCTTCTTTAAAATATGCATATATGAAAAAACCAGTTGTGTTATACATCGAATTTGAGAATAACTCGGAAATTTAGATTTAAAAAAAAAATAAAAACTCTTGAAAATGTAAATTGTATATATTCAAAACATTTGCTTTCACTAATTTTTGTATATTCAAAACTTTCTTCTTTAAAAATTTTTATATATACACCTGAGACCAAGGCATATAACCACATAATATTTTCTAAAAATCAAAATCATCGTAATTTATATCTTGTTGCATATTATATATTTGTTTTAAAAATTTTCTGATTTCTATTATTTTGTCTGAACTAACTTTAACTGAACTATTAATTAAATTAATACATTCAGATCAACAGAATTAAAAAATGATTCTTCCATATCTTCTCCTCTACATTATAAAAAATAAATTAAATAACTAAATCATTTTTTGTATTCTATTTTTAAATAATTTAGATTTTTGAAAATTTATTACTTGCTCTTTATAATAATTTTAATAATAAACCTATACAACAAAAAAAAGCAATTATTCATTGCCTTTTTTATAAATATTATGTTCATTTTTAATATTAATGAAATGATTAAATTTCTCTGCTATTTCTTCTGCAAACTTAGTTAATCATTCAGGTTTTTTACGTAATATTACAGACGGATTCTGATGACTATCATAATCATTAGTTAATAAACTTAATTGATTAATAACAAATGTGATACCTTCATCCATTACTATTTGGCGTTTAGTTTCTTCAGCATTTGTTTTATCTAAATATTTTATCAATGCTCCAATTTTATAATTTAATAAGTTATTTAAAACATTAGACATAATTTCTGCAATTGGTGTCACATAGTTTTCTAACATATTTTGCTCAATTGATGATATTAATAAATCTGCTAAAACCTTATTTTTTGTGCCAGCAGAAGTTTTAACTACTTATAAACTGATTATATTTCTCAATTTGTTCTTTTGTGTATAATCTAATTCTAATTTCAACATTATTTGCCATACCTATTTATTTCCTTTCAAACTCGTTGGTTGTTTATCTTTATCAATAGAAATTTGTCATTCATCATTAAATGGAATATGTTCATTTCCAGATAATACGTTAGTGGCTTTTTTATCTTTAATATCTTTTTGTTTTTTCTTATTCTTAATAGATTTTTCTTTAACTGATTCTGTTTCATACTCTGGCATAATATAATTTTCATTTTTAAATGCTACTAACTCTTCTGATGTTACATTTCGATGTAAAAAATGACGGTCAAATGATGATAAAATAAATAACATATCACCACGTTTTGCACGCGCAATATTTTCACGTTCTGCAGCAGAAATACCTCCAAATGGTCTAAATAAAATACATAATTCTTCTAAATCATCTGGTGCTAGATGCATAATAGTCATAGTTTGAATATTATTTAAAATAGCTGTGGTTTTTTTATGAATTAATTGATTATCTCCACCACTAAAATCTTTTAAATTTTGAGTAGTTAATAATAATCTTGCCCGATATTTTCGTCCACGTTTGGCCATTTGATAAATAAAATTTAATCCAACCGGATTATCTGGATCAATACAACGGTGTGCTTCATCTAAAATAATTACAATATCAGAATCACCTTTTTGGCGATTTAATTTAATTTCATTTTTAACATAATTAAGAATTAAATATAATTGTGCTGCTGTAACATTAGGAACATCTTGATCCAATAAATCTTTAAAATCAATTACTGTAAAAATATTATTTAATTCTAATGTTGTATGTCCATTCCATAATTTTGCATATTGTCCATCACCAATAAAATCAAACTCTAATAAATCCTTTAAATCAGCTAATATTGGAGTTTTCTTTTCATTATATGATGCACATATCACATCATATAAATCATTAAAAGTAGGAAAATCAGCAGGTTCCAATTTACTTATATTTGTTATGTTTGTTATACCTTTACTATGATAAACTTTTTGGCATTCTGCACTTAAAACACGTAGTTCTCGCTCTTGTAAATCTTTATATAATGTACTAAAAAATTGTGTTAAAAATCGTAAATGAGTTGATAGTGGTTCTTCACTATAAACTTCATCCATTTCAGTTGCATCTAAAATGTTTTCATCTTTTGCTACTAAACTATTATCAAAAATTTGAAAAGGATTAATTCTAATTATTGCCCCATTTGATGCATTTAGATATTGCCCATCAAAGAAACTACAAATATTTCTATATTCACCTTCTGGATCAATAATAATTACTCTACGATTTTTTGTTAAATGATGAATTACTTCTTTATAAGTTGTTCATGATTTCCCATAACCTGACTTACCTCAAATAACACCATTATAATTTGTTCGATGTTCATCTAAATAAAATGTATCAAACAAAATAGTATCACCTAATAAATTATCACCTAAATAAAATCCAGTAGAATCTAACACACCACTATTAACAAATGGAAATGAATTAGCTAATGTATAACATGGCATTGGATGTCCTAACACACCAGTTAAAGCATCATCAGGTTTTGGCAGAATAGAACCATAATATTCCAATTGACGATATGCTAATGGGTCTAATACAATATCCATATCATATAATTGTTTTTTTAATTGTTTCTCTATTTTCTGTAAATCTTTTAAATTATCAGCATAATTCAAAAATAGAATATTAACAGTTTTTACAACATCATTCCCAGATGATACTTGTTCAATTAATGTTGTTAATACTTCTTCATCATATTTAATATCTGTTTTATTAATAAACCCCCGAGACATTACTTGTTTTGTCTGTAAATTATTTAATGCTGTTTGAATTTGTTTCTTAATTTTATGTGTTTTTTCATGTTTAATATTTCAAATCACAGTTTGTTCTAAATTTGCCAACATAGCACCCCATCCATTAGTTGGGTAATTAGGATACGAGTAAATACCATTTATTGAATAATACATTCCATCAGCTTTGAAATAATTTTTATGAAAACTCACTTTTTTAAATGTTACCAATGAATCTATCATATTTTCATTTTCATTTACTGTTTGTTCGCTATATAATTCACAAAATGGATTAAATAATCGCTTAATACTATTAATTAATTCATAACCTTTTAATTGTTTTAATTTAACATTAGCATTTTCAAATTGATTAATAATATATTGAATACTATTTATTTCATCTAATTTATTAAAATATAAATACATCACAAACATTTTTCTTGTTTTAATTTTATTTTCACTATCAATTGTACTATTCTTAAAAATTTTATTTGTTGATAGTAATTGGAACTTTCTAGCATTATAACCTTTTTCTGAAATAGCTTTTGTTTTAAATAAAGTATCACAATTATTTAAATTAGTTTTTATTTCATTTAAAGAATCACTAAAATCCATTGGTACTTCAATTTTACGAAAACTTACTTCAAATTCTAATGATTTTAATGCATCTCTAAATTCCATTATTTTTAATTCTTGAATTCTTTGATCTAATAATGAAATATTATAACCAGTTACATCAAATGCACAAATATATCTCCTTTTACCATTAATTGAACGAGTTTTTAAAACATTATCATCAATTAGTTTATCGTATGGAAATAATAAAGTTGTATCATTATCTGTATATTCTTTAAAAGTTTTTTTCTTAGCTAAGAATTTAAACATCAATGCTATTGCATACCAGCCCTTAACTCCTGGATAAACTTGAATTAACAATGGAATTAAAAAAACTAATCCAATAATAGCTAATGCTAATTTAAACGTTCATGGTGTTGGAATACAAAAAATGATAACTGCTAAAATTCCAATATATCCTAGAATAATTAATAATTCAATTAATCCAATTCCACGTCAAAATTCTAATCTAGTCTTTTTAATATTTTTGGGAATTATATTTTCATTCATAACTTCACATCCTTCTATTTTCTTTTACGGTTTTTGCCACCAATACCTTTGCGTTTTTTATATCAAAAGAACATACCTACTCCCCCCCTGATACTACACTTGTTATTGCAATTACTGCTGCAATTCATGCCTTATTCTTTTGAAAATAACTTTCACCCGGTTCAGCATCTGGTTTTGGTTTTGGCGGTTCTGGTGGATCGGGAGGAACTGGTGGTGAAACTGGATTATTAACTAAATTAAATGATGAACTTCCGATTGCTAAATCTGATGCATCATTTGCATAAAGAATAATTGTCAAACTAGTTTTACCAGTTGTCGTATCTAAAAATTCAGTTAATACTTTATCTGATAAATCACCTGGTGTATTATCATGTGTAACTGGATCTGCTTCTGGAATTTCAGTTGCCGTTATTCCATAATCCGTATTAATAACTAAATTATTAAAACTATATGTATCTAAATAATTTGTTACATTTTTAATAATTCATTGGCGTAGTTCATCAATCGTAAATTCTTTAAAATTAAAATCATAGTCTTTAAACTTAATTTTACTTAAATCAGAAACTAAATCTGGATTATAACTACTTGAATTTCGGACTTGAACATTAGCATTACCAATTAATAAGGTCGATGTTGCTAATGCTTTAATATTAATTTTTAAATATTGTGGTGCTGTTTGATTATTTAATAATGTGCTTAATCCACTAACATCAACATTAATATCTTTTCCATCTGGTGTATAGATAGAATAATCTACACCGATAATTGCCTTATTATTTTTTAATTTAATATATTTATCAACTTCAATATTAATAACATCTTTAATTTGAATGATATCATCCTTATTCATTTTTATTGCTGGAAGAGTTCCAGAAATATCAATATATTTAACTGGGTCTGGATCAGGTGGAATTCGTTGGGCAATAACGTCGGACGTATATTCTTTCCAATAACTTGATACTTGTTCAAATGTTAATTTACTAATATCTAATGAATTTAAACTTTTATAAGTTGCCAAATAATTCTTTAAATGAATTCCATGAACTGTTGTTCAAAAGTCTACTGCAATTGTATTATCATTTAAGACATCTAAAAATCTAGGATATTTATTTTGATATTCAGCACCCTATTAATACATATTTTTCATAGGCTAATCCATCATTAGTTTTAGTCACATAATGCCAAATTCCTTCTCATGATCAATATTTATTATCTGCATCAGATTCAATTTGAGTTAATTTTTGTTTGTCATTTGGATTATTATATTTAGTTAATTTATTATCTACACCTTCTCTTCGTACAGAGTCAACTTGTGTTTTATCAAATAATTGTTGTACACCCATTCCGGTAACTGAACCTTCAGTAATAAAACCTAAATCATAATCTTTAGGATTAACATTTGGATTAATTACTTCACCATTTTGATTTAATGGATCTAATGCAAATGGATATTCTGACTTCTTTTTGACTCAAATAATTTGTGTTTTTGTTCCTGTAGTTTTATTAACTTCTTTGTCATATTTTGGGTTTGGCTTTCCATCGATCGTTGGTTGAATTAAGGCATTTTGTTCTGGGTTTTTTGTTGGATTCCATGCATATCATTTTTGTTCTAATGTAGGAACTAAATTTGCTATTGTATATTTAATTTGATATTGCGATTTGTATTTTCCATCATCATGATAGACGATTATATCAAATACATTAACTCCTTGTGGTCCTTTATCAACTCTTTCATCTATCATGTTATAAATAAATTTATTATTTAATACTTCTACTTTTTCACCATTAACAGTCATTCATTCAGTTGAATCATCTGATCCATCAAATTCAATATGTGCTGTTGTATGATACTGAATGTTACCACCATAATTTGGAGTTACTTTACTTGGTTCCAATTGAATTCCTGTATCTGGAATCATTCCCTGTGTAGAATCTTGTGGATTAACAATTTGTCCAGGCATAATATGTAACCTTTCTCGTAATGATTTTCCTCAATATCCTGATGACAATGTTATATTTATTGGTGTATAAAATGTTCAGACTTCTTGTTGTTTAGAAGTTGGATTAATAAATTTGATAACTATAGTGGATTGTCTTGTTGAATTATTAAAAGAATATGGCTGAATATACTGCTTTCAATCATAATAATCATTTCCCAAAACGCTATTAATTACTGAATTAATTTTTGTCGTTAAATCATTTCCTTTACCGGTTGGATCAGTTATATTTCTTTTATCATCTAAAGCACCTGAATAATCTGACTCAAAATTTATTTGCCTTGATAAATTGGATTGTAAATTGCTTTTAATTGTTGCTAAATTCTGATTTGAATTAATCGTTATTTTTGTTACAGATAATTCACTAGTTGTATCAGTTCATGAAGAGTTTCCACCTTGATACATTCAACACTCTACATAAAATGTAAACCATAAATAACCAGCTAAAGCTCCAGGTTGAATTAAAATTTGTGCTAAATTTGATGCTTGATTTTGTGTTCTATTTTGAGACCATTTAAATACATCATAATCCCTATTTGATGAAGCTAAACTCAATGTAATTGGACCAGAATAACTCTGGTTACGCCCAAATCCAGATGAACTAGAAAGGGCACTAAATTCAAAAGTAATAGATTTATAATATTTATAAAATGTACTTTCATCTTTTACAAAATCTGTATATTTTCTATAGTATGTACCTGTATCTTTATCGCTTAATGTTGTTCACCATGAATTTGTACCCTTATAAACTTTAAGATTTATATTTGAATATAATGTTATGTTTGGATAAAATGGTGAATTACTATATGCATAAAATATATTAGATAATTGAGTTGTTGTTAACGACATCAATGGAGTTGTAGGTAACATACTAGTTATTAATATCGCTAATAAAAATTTCATCTAATTCCTCCTTTCCTTCATTATTATTTTCATTTAACTTTTGTAATGTCTCTTTATTTTGAAAGTAAATCTTTTGTTTTCTTGCTTTGTATCGTTCAACAATATCAGACATTTTTTTCAAATAAATAACTAAATCACTACCTAAAATTTTATGTGGTGATAATAAGCCTTCTTTATCTCAATGCATATATTCATATGTTTTTAAAATTCCAACTGTTGCATAATTTTTGTTATATTTATTTGGATGGATACAATTTAAACTAAGTTTAATAACCCCATAGGGATTTAATAAACCTAGAACTTTTAATGGAATTTTTACATTGCCCTTTAAATCTGATTCTTTCTTATTCTTTATTAATCATTCCGTTTTAATTTGAAAATTTAATCAATCAGTATTAGTTTTATTACTCATAATTATCGCCTCCTTTAAACATAAACTCCAATATAAATTCCAATAAATGTAATTGCAAGTAGTAAACACGCAATAGCAATACTTAACAAAATTCTAAATTTTAGAATTTCTTTACTTTCTAATTCTTTTAGTTTTAATTTAAACTTTCCAGATGATTTAATATATTTTTAATCATGTAATAACTGATAATAAACATAGTTATAACAAATATAAAAATAAATATAGTTAAGACATATTTCATATTATTTCCCCTTTCTTACCATTAAATTTTCAAAAATTGATTTACTTTGCATTTCATAAAAAGATGATAATGAACTATGACGTTCTTTTGCTATTGTCTTATTAAATGTGACTAGTAATTTATCAAAAATATTTCATTTAATAGATTTCTTTTTATTAAGATTAAATCGCTCATTAAAAATAGATTCACTTGTTCTTACAAATGATGGTGATTTTTTACCCTTTTTATAATCTGGAACTTCATCTTTAATAAATTTTAAAATATTATTTGCGATTGCAATTTTTAAATGATTAATTCTGTTATCTTTATAATTTAAAGCTAAATCTGTTCTAACTTTATTCGTTAATGATTCTTCAACCATTTCTTGTTGTTGATTAGTTAAAATATTTTCGTATTCATCATATGAATTTTTAATAACTGTAGAATTAATAAATTCATTTAAGAAACTATCCATATGTTTTCTTGCTCTATTAAAATTTGAACTTTGATATTGTAATCGACCTTTTGTAGGAATATGTTCTAATAGTTTATTAAATTTAACTGATAAAGTATTATTTGTTTCATTATCATAAATCTTTTTAATTTCTTTTCACGTTAACGTATCATCACTTTTATTCATTACGATTGAATCACGTAGAATATTCAAATTATGATACATTAATGAATTGTTTTTAATATAACTATTTACCTTAAACTTAAATTCATCTCATGCTTTATTTAAATTCTTTTTATTCATTTTACCTGGATCAGTATATTCATATTTACCCGTTTTATAATTCATTCTTTTAGGTTCTTTTTCTCATAATAAGAAATGAACATGTGGATTGTCCGTATTTTTATGAAAAGCAGCTTTTCAATTAACATTACTTGGATCCATTCCATAACCTTTAATAAGAGTATTAATACAATTCTGGGTAACTTCCATTGCAGCACGTTCAGTCGTAATTTCAAATTGTGATGCAAAACTACTATCTAATGATCATACTCCATCAATGTAAGTTACTTTGTTTTTTCGCATACTTTTTTTGGTATTTTTAATACCGTCAATCATCATTTTACCGTTTGCATCAAACAATCCTGTTGAACCTGGACGTTTAGAATAATAATCAAATACTGTTCCATATTCTTCACATGAATTTTGAACTACATTTTCTAGTTTTAATAATTGCTCATGGGTATGAGATTTTTCTACTACATCAGTTTCAATTTCTTTGCAAATAGCTTCTTCACGTGTAACATAGTTATCTCATCCAGAATCTGAATAATAATTATATGTAGAACTACCATATTTTGAATATCGAATTTGTCGGCCCACAACTGGTGGTGTTGAATTTAATTTGTTTTGCATATCAACCTCCAAAAAATATATCTATGTAAAAATAAAAAACTTCGAGCACCAGCACAAACATATACTAAAAAGTATATCTTTATTTGCCGGTACTCGAAGTACACGATGGCCTATTTAATTTTTACAAAATAATTATAACACTATTTCTTATAATATGTATATTTCATTAAACGCTTTTTTCGAACCTTTATACGAATTTACAACAAAATTAATTCAAAATTCAAAATGAAAATATTCATGTGGTAAAATTTGGTGATTCATTATTATTCCTAATTTTATTTCATCTGTATTTATATAATTACTTATTTTTATCACTTTTTTATTAATAATTTCTCCAAGATATTGCATTTTTTTATCAAAATCAGAATCCATTAATTTAGTAATTTTTTTATCTATAGTTTTTATAAAATTATCCTTGTTTCTTATATCAGAAACATCATAAAATAATTTAGCATATTCTGTAATTTCAAACCCAATTGTATATGAAGTAACTGTATTTTTAAAAATAAAATCTGGACCATTATATTTCCCTTGATCAATACTACCACTTTTAATATATTTCTCTAAAATAAAATTTTTCTTAAAGAAATTGAAAGCTGATGATAATAATTCATATCATGAAATCAAATTAATTCTGCATCTGTAAAATAATTATCACTCTCATATTTTGATAAAAGTGAATTAAGAAGCGAATCGTTTTCATATTTAAATACACATAATAATGTATATATTTTTTTATAAAAAGTTCATTTATTCTTTTATCATGAAAATCTAATTGCATTTTTTCAGATAATTTATGTTGAAAATATAAATTTTTAAATATATTAATTTCATGATCTTCACATAAATAAAAATATATGAGAATAAATCTATCTGTAGATTTTTTAACTAATTCATATAAGTCATTAAATACATAATCTAGTTCAAATTCACTCAAAAAACGATTTTCATAATATTTACTATTTTTAAGTGTTTCAAAAAAAGAAAGTGGTATTTTTAATTTAATTGATTGTCTTTTACAATTTTTAAAATTACAAATTTTATGTTTAAAATAATTATAAAAATTTACTAAGAAATCTTTTTCTGTTGCTATCCTATCATTTTTCATTACATATTGAAGTTCTATACATATTCCTTCTTTCTATATTTTAGTTCTTTAACATTATATCAAACTATTAAAATCTTTAACCCATAGTTTTGCACATCTTTAACCCAAAGCAGGAAAAGAGTTGTCCACACATCTTAAAAAACACTATATTCCATATAGGTTTTTCGTGTGTCCAACTCGTTTAAAAGTATGCGCAGATTTGTGCATATATTAAACCCCATATTTATTGGGTATTTAATATATGTGTGGACAACTCTGCGCATACTTTGGACAACTTGGAAAACCAAGTTTCAAAAAAAGGACTTTCGTCCTTAATCGTTTATTACTTTGCTATCACTAATGATTTAATTTGTACACTTATTTCATCTATTTGAATACGTACAGCTTTAATTTGCTCTTTAATTTCTCTTGATGAATGAAATTTTTCTTCTTCAAGTAAATCTTCTAATAATGTAACTAAATCAATCTTTTGTTTTTGAAGGTCCTTAACTGTAAGTTTTTCTTCTACTAACTCATTGCTACTTTCTATCTTATTTTCTTTAACACAATCACTTAAATCAAAGAAATAATTATTGGCGAATTCATCATCAGTCATTGGAATTTTATCAATGTCTGGAACTGCTCCAATTGGATAATCATCTACTTCTCACATTGGTATAAATTTAGTACGCAAGGGATTCTCATTTGTATAAATTACAATCCCTTCATTTTTTTCAAATTTCATTACTTGATCTGATGATATTAATTCTATTCCTTTTTCTTGACTCTGTTTATTTTTATTTGAGTATGAATATGATTCAATTGTTTTTTTACCTACAAATTTTGAATAATATTCAGCAGTTTTAGCATTCATAGTTTGAATAATTATATGCATATGACAATTATCTAAAATAGTTTCTGCTGCTTCTTTATAATTTGTATTTAATTGTGTTCTACTTTGAATTACTAAAGTGAATCAAATATTTCTACCTCCACTAACAGTTATTTTTCTATCCATATCTGGAATAACTAATGTTGGAAACTCATCTAACATAAAATAAAATGGTCTAGTTAATTTACCTTTAGCATTATCTGCTTGTTCTATTAATAATTTATATAATTGCGTAATAAACAAACTGGCAAATATATCTTTATCTTTTTTATCATCAGGTGATACTAAAAATATCACAGTAGGTTCAGATATTATTTTTGATAAATCAATTTCATTTTGGCTAATTAAATTCCTAATAATTGGATCACTAAATTTATTTAATCTATTTTTTAATGTAGAAGCTATGTCATTTAAAGCATCACCACTAGCATCAATTGATCCTGCTGCGATTCTAGCCACATGTGTTGAAGGTAAACTAAGAAAGTAGTCCTTCAATGCTGCAATATTATTAACGATAGGGATTATTTCTGCTAAATTAAATTTGTTTTGATCAAGAGAATTGCTTTCTTTCATTTCATATAGTATTCCTAATAAGATGCCTTTTGTAATATCACGTGCCCCAGAATTTCAAAACTCATCTTTTGAATTAGTTGAAAAAAATAATGTTTCACAAATATCATTAATATAATCAATAGCTTTTTGCTTATATAAAAATGATTTGAAGTTTTGATTTAATTCTTTCTCATCTTTTTCCAATCTACAATATTCTTCCCAATTACTAAATGCACTTGCTAAGACATTTCATGAATATGAATGTTCTGGATTACGTAAGTCAATTTTAATAACGTTATATCCATTATCTTTAAATATTTGTGAATCTTTACTATACAATTCCCCTTTTGGATCAGTTATGCATAAACTTGGTTTAACACTACAACGGGCCATAACTTGTAAAGTAGGTTTAACAAAACCTTGTGTTTTACCTGCTCGTGTACCAGCAACAATAATAGTATGTGCATCTTTTCTGATGTTTACTTGAATTTTTCCTTTTTTGTTTTCTTCACTTTTTACAACAATCCCATAATTATTTTTAGGATTAAATAAATCAACTTTAGCATATTTTTCATCAATTTCTTTATCTGATAATCATTTAGCTGAACCATATGTATTATTCTTACTTTCTTTACTATATATTTTGCTTTTACTTGCAAATATCTTATAAAATACAAAAACTAAGTAAATAACAATTGAAAATAGGACTATATACAATAAAGTATTATTTTCATTGGTTTTAATATAATCAATTACTATATCTAAACCTATTCTTCTTATTTTTATTAAAGATAATAGAAATGCTGAACTAAACAATACAAAAGTTAAGTAAAAAGGAAATAAAATGGTAAAGAAGATTAACAAATGTTTTTTAGCTTTTAATTTCTGTTTCATTATCTACCACGACCTTTGTTTTGCATTTGTAATAAATTATTATTCAATTCTTGATTAATTTGTTTTTCTTGATCCAATTTATTTTTCAACTCTTCAATTTGCATTTTCATTTCGATGAAAATATCTGGAACAGATGATAGTGTATTAACATGTACATCATAAATTTTATTTATTATCTCCTGTTTAACTTTTTCATCTTTGATAACATTGAATTTATTACGTGTGATATCATTGCCAATTATTTCATCTTTAGTTAAATTCTACATCTCATCAATATCTAAAAATACTTCTCTACCTTTATTATTATATTTAACATGAATATTAGGATGATATTTTACTTCTTTTCCACTACTTTTCTTAACAGTTTCAAATGGAATAACTTTATATAGATTTCCAATTTTTCCAACTACTACACCTGGTCGTTTTTTAGCATATGTAACATGGCATTGTCCAACTCCATCAGTACTTGTTTTATTAATTTGAATAATTTTAATATTTTTATTATTTAACTCTTTTGCTAATACATCTCGATGTATTTTTCAAAATCATACAATATTATATATACGATAATCTTTATTCATACTTTATTTCCTCACAATTAAAAAATCACTTTACTAAGAAGTGATTTTAATCGTGCGCTACTTATTTCTAAGTGCCTGGCTCATATGAGCAATCCTCATTAATATAATAACATATTAATAATATTTGTAAACCACTTCTTAATATTTATGTAAAAATAAAAAACTCCGAACACCAGCACAAACATATACTTAAAAGTATATATTTATTTGCCGGTACTCGAAGTACACGATGGCCTATTTAATTTTTACAATTAAATTATAACAGACTTTTTTACAAATTTAGCATCTTTAAGATAATGAAATTATGTAATACTTTTTTTAAAAACATAATTAATTGTAATTAAAAAATCATTTCTATCATTAAATACATGAACTAAATCACTATATTTATCTCTAAATTTAGATGGCCAACTATTTTCTTTATTTTCAAATGATAACTTTGTTGTTAATAAATGTCTTCCATTTTTTAAACTACTTCTTGCTTGTGAAATTGTTCCACTCGTATCCGATGCTTCAACTACTAGCGATGCTATAGATACTATACTCATAAAATTATTTCTTCTTAAAAAATTATATTTCAGTGTATTTTCAAATATTGCATATTCAGATAATAATAAACCATTTGATTTAATCCATATTTGCAAATTTTTATTTTCTTTTGGATAAAATTTTGATAACGGAGTTCCAATAACAGCAATTATATTTTTATATTCATAATTTTTACATATTTCATGCGTCAAATAATCAATTCCTTTAGCTAACCCCGAAACTATAATAAATTTTAAATTAATTAATTCCTCAGTTATTTTTCTGTATATTTAATACCTTGTTCTGATGGAATTCTTGTCCCTACGATACTAATTTTATTTATTTGATTCAAAAGATCAATATTACCTTCATAAAAAAAACAAATTGGAGGTGAATCAATATTATTTTTAAAATATTCTGGGTATAACTTATCATCATAATGAACAATATTACCACTTTGATATAGAATTTTATTAATATCTATTTCATCTTTAACATCTGAAATAAATTCCATAATATTATTTATAACTTCTATATTATTATATTTGCTCTTAATATTATTTTTAATTATATCTATTACATTTGTGTACTCGTTCTGATTTCACTTAATTTTTATTTTATTTTTTATTAAATATTGAACAATTGAAATGAAATCATTTGATCAAATATCTAATAAATTTAATTCATTTATACTAAATCTATTTGTTAATGTATCATCAAATATAGACAATTGTGAATATTCTATACTAGTAGAAGAAAATAGTTTTAAAAAGTTATCAAGTGCAATATAAAATTTTGCAGCATAATCCCTATTCCCATTAAATAATTTAATTAAATAAAAATAATTAATTATTTTTGTTGTTCTTTGACTTTGCATAATCCTATACTCCTTTAAATAATTTTACCTTAATTTAGAAAAGTTTTTTATTATTAACAAGATGTTTCATAATAAAGTCATAAGTTGAGATTTTATAATCTTTATAATAAGTATCACATTTTCTAATACCTGGAGGCATACAGTTTAATTTAATTTGTCCATAATTATTTGTTTTATATGATAAGACGACAGTAAGCTTTCCATCACAATTTGGATTATCACATGTAAATTTTGGAAAATTTTTATCATAACTATAATCTTTAGAAAATGAAACTGCAATAATATTTTGACTAGGTATCCCTGCATTTAAAAGTATAGATATTAAAGTTTCAAGTGTAGCACCTGTAGTTTTTACATCATCAATAATTATAATTTTACTAGACAATAAAGATTCTTGACTAATTTGTTCTCTAATTTTATAACAACCTTCTAAATTGTTCGTTCTATCTTCTTTTGTAGTAAGTTCTTTATTCTTTTTAATGGTTTTTGCATAATTCAAATATATTATTTTCTGACAAGTATTTAAATCTATTAAGTTCATATTGAAAAACAGGTGGATATCCATAAATATAATTATTTATATCAAATTCTTTATCTACTACTAATTTATATCACTCTATAAAACGATTAAAAATTGTTAAAAAAAATGAGTTTTTTGCATTTTGGGAATCATTAAATGCATCATTTTGATTTTGGTTATTATTATTAAATTTATTTATTATAATAGCTCTATTATAATAATAAATAGAATTTGTAAATGTATTTTTTTCATTAGTTTTATCTACAAAATATCGCCCTAATGAATAATGCTCAATTTCTATATCTGGATATTTATCCATAACAATAAAATCTTTAATGACTGCTGATAACAACAAATCCTTAGGAGGTTTTTCAAAACTATAGATTCCATTTTTTCAATATGTAAACTTTTCACCTAATAATGTAAAAATTGCTCCTTCAAAAAAATTTTCTATTGATTTAGTAACTCCGTCAATATAAGGACAGTTATAATTTGCTCATATATTTTCTAAATTAGATATACTAATTATTAATGATGTGAAGTTTATATAACTAATATTATTCATCTTTGTTAAAATTATTGAATTAGTACAATCATACTCTGTACTTGTATATTCATAATAATCTAAAATATTTGTATCCTGCAATTCTGACAATAAACAAATTTTAGAAAAACATTTTTTAATATTATTAAGATCATTAATTTTATTAATTTCTAAACTATTAAATATACGTGATTGATTCTTTGCAAATTCTGAATCATCTAAAATTAAAACCATATTTATAAAATCAGTTCCTTCTATTTCTGTAAATATTGATACACATTATATTTAATTAAATAATAAACTATTTCTCTATAAAAAATGGCAAAATAATTATTATTAATCTATTTTTCAACATTAAAATATTCATAATAATTTTTATTTGTTTCTTTATCAACAATTTCTGGATAACATGATCAAGCATATTTTACTTCATCTTCCTTTTTTCATTCTAATACTGTATCTTCATAACCAAATAATTCAATCAATTCTAAATGAGTTTGAAAATATTTATTTTCTTTTTCTAATTGTTTTCTATAACCTTTTTCGTTGATACCAAATCCTAGTAATTTACCTAGTCCCATAAAAACACCAACTTTCATATAATAATTATATAATAAAAAGATAAGAAATTATATATTCTTATCTTTTTTTTCATTTATTTTTTCCATAACTGACTGTACTGTAGCTTTTCTATTATTTTCTTTTCATTTAGTTTTTGCTTTTTCTATACGTTTATTATTTATAATTTTATTTTGTACTTTTAATGCCTTATCTAGTTTATATGAATATTTTCCATAATGTTTATCATCAAAATTTATATTTTTCATTTTTGATTGTATTTTTGAAACTTTTGCATCTGCTAATTTCATAAGTTTTTTATTAGTTTCACGTTTAGATTGTCGTAATTCTGTAACCATAGCTGGATTTAATGCCTGTCCCATTTTTACAAAAGGACTTGTCATTCCTTTACCAACTTGTTTAAAGAAGCCTTTTGCTCCACCAGCTTTTCTTGCTTGGTGTAAAGTATTAATACTTGTTGATACTCCTGCTGTAATTGCAGCTGCACGAGCAAATGTTTGAACTAATCCAGGACGTTGATATAAACTACTACTTCTTTTTGGCATTGGTTGTCCCATACTTCTATTTTGTTCCATCACTTGTTGACCATATGGAATATCCCCACCCATACCAGGACTATTTTGTAGTTTTTGAGCTTTTTTATTTTTACCAATTCCTAATGCACGAGCAGTTAATTTACCAGCACCTGCTGCAAACATTCCTGCTGCCATAGTTGATTTAATCGATGACATTCCTTCAGCAATTCCGACTGCTTCACCAATTAATGAGGCAATAATAGTTGAAAATGATAACATTGCAAGTCCACCACCGGCCATAAATAATAATAAGAATAAACTATGTGCTGCTCATCCACCTTCAAGACCACCCATACCTGATGATACGATTGCTTGTAAAGCTGATATAAAGACATAAAATCCAATTAAAGTAGCGGTTGTTGCTAAAAACTTAGCTATTACCATGTCTTTTCATTTATATGCACGTTGGCCATCATCAATAACCATTACAACACAGACAACTGGGGAAATTATTAATAAAAAGAATAATTCGATTACTTTTTGTACTAATTGTAACCCTACCATTGCAATGGCAAAGAACATAAATAATACTCCAAATATTTCAATAAACATATTGTAATCGAGAATATTTGCTGGTGGACCAAAATTACCTGGTGTTGGACCAATTAATCCATTTGGATCACCAATATGATATAAATAGATTTAACCAATAAGTTTGATTTGATGGTTGATAAGATTTAATATAATTATTTTTATCACTTTCTGTTAATAACATTTGTGATAAATCAGGATGACTTAATTTTGATCAGCGATAACCATTATAGTTATATTGAATATCAGTAGTTGATTTTAATTATGATAAAATTTGATCTTTTGTAAAGAAAGACCCTGCCATTTCATAACGATCAGTTTGAATATTATTTTCTAAGTTTTTTGTGACAATATTTTCTAAATATTGAATTGCCTCATATTTATTTTGAAATTCAATACTAGTATCATTATTGTTACTATTTCCTAATTGATAAACCTTCTGAAAATCAGTATAAGTCTGAATTGCCTCATTTTTTGATAAATAAGCATTACCATCCTTTCCTTTATAGACAGAAGTTAACTGATCAACATTTGATGTTAAAACTTGGTTAGATAGTTGATTACCACTATCAATTAAATAATTATATGGGTTACGATAAGTATGATATTCCTTAATTGGTGTTTTAGCTATCATATCAGCTTCCAATTTAGCAAAATCATTCATACCATAACTCTTATTGTTATATAAATAGTAATTATTTTGTGTTGAATATGATTCTACTTTCATATTATTATTAACATATTGCATTAAAGCAGCATTTGAACGAAAAACATTGCTATCAAATTTATAATAAACATTATCTGCTGTTTTTCTACTAGCAACTATTGTTGAAACAGTTGCAATAACAGTTCCAACACCTAAAATTGAGATTGAACTAAAAATAGAAATAACTTTTTTTGATTTAAAAAATTTATTTATCATTTTATATTCTAATTATATCAGTACTTCATTCATAGTTCTACATCTCTTGTTGCTGTTATTTGGTTATTATTCAAATATGAAAAAGTCAAATTTGTTTTCGCACGCACACCCTTAGGAAGACCTGCCGGAATTTCCCCTAAATACTCATAATTATTAGCCACAACACTAATTCTCTTCTCACGATAAAATCATTTTGCATTCGTATCTGTCTCATCAGAAAAAGCTTGAACATAATATTCAGAAATTGCCTTTAAAATCTCTGGATTATTATTTTCCTCATACTTTTTCTGCGGAAATTGATCATTTCAAACAGCAAGCGGACTATCTAATAAATGAGGGCGAAAATCCGGAAATTTTGGTATTCACATTGCATTTCCTAACCTAATATAGTAATCAATATATTCATCAAGTCACTGTTGTTCAGCAAATTGTTTAGTTTCGGTAAACTTTAAAACTAAATTTTCTGCCTTAAAATCTATATTATTTTTATTACTTTTTATTGCTATGGTAAAGTTAAATTCATAAGTTTGATTTAAAGTATATTCATAACCTGTTTTTACATTTCATAACTTGAAAACATACTCGTTTGGCAAATAAGTAAAATACGCATTAAATTTTTGACTAAATATATCATTAATTAAAGAACTATAAAGATTTGATACTCAACCAGATTCCATTCGTTTAGTATCTTCTGGAGTCTGAAGTAATTTATCCTTAAAGAAAAATTCACCCCTATACTCAAATGTCTGGTTAGCCGCAAAAAAAGCAGTCAAATTCTCGGTTGTAATTGGTACTTTAACATTATTACTATCATTATTACCTGTTTGACAACTAACAACTGGCCCCACACCAGCCGCTGTTATTCCTGCTGCCGTTAACAACGCTAAAAAATTTTTCATAAAAACTAATTCCTCCATTAATATTTTTATTAATTATGATTTTAATATTTTTGATAGAAATAATTTTTTCTAATTTATAAAGTTTGATATTATTAATAATTGCTAAGTTATAACAACTAATTATTTCAAATAAGCTATTACCATAGTTTTATATGATTTGATATTTTACTATCAAAGGATATAATATTATCCATTTAAAAATAACATAAAGAATTATTAAAAGCAACAATTAGAGTTTCTACAGAATGTGTTATGTTTCGCTATGTCTTAATAGTCCATTAGCTCTTTTAAACTTTAGATAAAAGTTTAAAAATTTAAATTATCATAGAATGCTACTTCTTTTTTAAGATTATTTTTTTATTTAGTACTTTAAAATAACTTGAAATACCTATTAGTATTTAGTATTGGAAAATAAAATAACAAAATAAAATTAAGCAAAATAATGACATTTGTTTCATTTGAAACTTGAATTTTAAATAATGACATAAATAATATGAATAATAACGAAATTAACAATACTACTAAAATAATATTTACTGTTCATAAATAACCTTTATACATCAGAAAAAGCAGAACAACTATAAAAATATTGTATATTGTTCAAAAAGTTACCACCGTTAAATAAGTTAATTCTGAACTTTTTACAAAAGTAATTATTTTAAAAATATTATAAAAAGATTCATTTTTAAAATAATAGGAATTAATAAAATAAAATAAAAAACTATAAAAATTATTAATCATACAATCAATCATTTTTTATTGAATTCATTTTTAATCTTCTTTCTTATTTTTTATTCTTAAAATTATATAAATTTAAAAACCATTCTTTTCATAGTTTTTGCTAAGAACGCCATTTAAGGATAATATTGCTTAAATGATATTTTTAGAATAACATAATTTTATTTAAAAATAAATATTTATAGTAAAATAAGTCCATTACTTTACCCTTGTTTTACTGAAAATCATACACATTTGGGACTACCTAAATTTTTAAAGTAAGTTAGAAGAGACAAAATAATGTATTTCTAATAATTCAAAAAACCAAGTTTTGTTACACTAACAATTAATATACTTTAAAAAAGTATAAAGAATAGTATAAAATTTTATTAAATAATCTTATGATTTTTATAAGGAGATAATATTATGAATTGAACATTTAATAAAGTAAAAGAATTTATGGAAAAATTAGGCATTTATATAAGTAATGAATCTTTATGATCAAATGCATGCACTACCAAAGGCTGTGTTAATGAAAACAATTCTTTAGAAAGTTATCAAAAATTAGAGTTTCTTGGAGATAGAATTTGAAATTTTTGCATTGCTCTTAATTTATATAATAAAACTTCAAAAAAAGAAATTAAAGACATTGAACTTGAATATAAAAAATTAACAAATAATAAATTTCAGCAAAAAATTAGTAAAGAATATGAATTTGATAATTTACTTAGAATGAATAAAGGAGAATATAACCAAAAACAATATATGGGAAAACCAGCTAGTGATATTATTGAGTCAATTGTAGGAGCAATGTATATAGAATTAGGAATGAGCAAAACAGTTGAATTTATTAATAATTTAATAAAAAAATATACGAATTAAAAAACAGTATTAATTTACTGTTTTTAATGACTATTAAATACAACCGTTAATTTAATAAATTACCCATAATCTTATTTTTGATATCATAAAATTACTAAATTTTAAGTTCACAAATAATAAATTGTCAAGGTTTTAATTTGCATTTCTTGTTAAGCAAATTATTAACATTATAATTTTCATAATTTGTTAAAATAATTTTTGAACATCTGTTAAAAGATCTGAATAATAATTCTGCTCATCTGAAGATCAATTACTAATGAATAATAATTTTTGATTATTTGTTTTCTAGTATAAATCATCAACTGAGGATGATATAAATCAATTATTTCAAAATCACCATCAGAAAATAAAGTACTATATTGAGTATCCTTTCGTAATTTAATCATTTTTTGATAAAAACTAAGAATACTATTTGGAGTATTGATTTGATTTTCTACGTTAATTTCTAAATAATTATCATTGCCTTTAATTCATGGTTTAGCAGTAGTAAAACCAGCATTCAATTCATTTGATCACTGAAAACCTGTTCGTGCGTTATCTCGTCCGACTTCTTCAACACTTTTCATAAATTCACTAGCAGTTAGTAATTTTTTTTCTTCAACTAATTCTTTATAAGCATTATGAATTTCAAGATCTTGATAATCAGATAAAGCTCAATTTTTAACATTTGTCATCCCAATTTCTTGTCCTTGATAAATATATGGAGTGCCTTGTAAACTTAAGTTAACTCCAGCTAATAATTTAGCTGATGCTGATCAAAAATAATGCGGATCCCCAAAGACTGAAACTGATCTTGGCAAATCATGGTTTTCAAAGAACAATGAATTTCAACCTTGATTTTGTAAACCTTGTTGTCATTTTGTAATAATTTTTTTAAATGTTACTAAATCAAAGGGATCTTTTTTTCATTTATTTAATTCTTTATCATAATTAAAAGCAATATGTTCAAATTGGAAAATCATTGAAAGTTCTTTTGCTTGCGGTTTTGAGTACTGAATACCAGTCTCTAAACTAGCCCCTCAACATTCACCAACTGTTACAATTTCATCTGTTTTTCATGAATTTGCTCGTAATTCTTTAATGTACTGATGTAAATTAGGACCATTAGCTAGAATTTTTTTATCAATATTTTTACCAATTAAATCAATGACATCAAATCTAAAGCCAACCACTCCTTTTGTAACTCAAAAATTAATAATTTTAGCTATTTCCAAACGCACTTTTTCGTTGTCCCAATTTAAATCTGGCTGTTGATCAGCAAACATATGAAAATAATATTGTTGTAAATCTTCGTTAAATGTTCAAGCAGACCCCCCAAAAATACTTTTAAGATCATTGCGCTGATCACGTCAAATATAATAATCATGATAGCAATTTGTTTTATTTTTTTTACTTTCCAAAAATCATTGGTGCTGATCAGAAGTATGGTTTAAAACAATATCCATCATTATCTTAATTTTTCGTTTCTTACTTTCAACTATTAATAAATCAAAATCAGCCATTGTTCCAAACATTTCATTAATTTCATAATAGTTAGCAACATCATAACCGTTATCTTGCATTGGTGATTGATAAATTGGACACAACCAAATAACATCAATCCCTAAGTTTTGCAAATAATCCAATTTTTGAATGATTCCTTGTAAATCACCAATCCCATCATTATTGCTATCATAAAATGATTTTGGATAAATTTGATAAATTACTGCTTGTTGTCATCATTGCTTATTTTTCATTTTTTTCAAACACTCATTCTACTGGAATTTCACTTGTTCCTTCATTTTTAATTGTATAGGCACGAAATTGTTCATTTGTAGCTAATAATTGATTCTTTGCAATTAAAAATACTTTATCATCATGATATTTAATTGTTAACTTAGTTGCTTTATCATCTAAATAAGCATAAGTTTTACCATCATCATTATAATATTGTGCTGTAATATCTTTATTAATATTAGAGTCTAAATAAACATAAATGTTAACATTTTGATAATCAACATCTTTTTGCTGTTCATTAGTTTTCATTATAATGGAATTGCTTTTAACAAAAATTGGTAATTGTGTTAAATCAGCTTGAACAATAATTCATTGTTGTCCTTGATAAACTGTTTTTGTTCAATAATCATATCAATTACCTTGTGGTAAATAAACTAACCGTTGTGTTTGTTCTTGTTCTAAAATGGGGGCAACTAAAATATTATCCCCTAGTAAATATTCATCACTAATTTTATAAGTTTCTACATCATCACCATATTCTAAAAATAATGGGCGAATACTTCCAATTCCCGTTTGATGTGCTTCAAATGCTAGAGAATAAATTGTTGGTAAAAATTGATATCTTAAATATAAATATTTTTTAATAATTTGCAAATATTTATCTCCAAACGCTCATGGTTCTTGATTAACTGCCTCAAAAGCAGCATGATTCCGTAAAAACGGAAAGAAAATATTAGCTTGATATCATCGTGTTAACAATGCCCCATTACTGTCACCAGCAAAACCTCCAATATCAGTTCCAATCATGTTAAAACCACTTAAACTAAGGTTTAAACACATTGGAATTGTTTGTTTTAACTGCCATCAATAACTAAAATTATCCCCTGTTCACACAGTAGCATATTTTTGACTACCAGCATATGCACTTCTTGTGATTAAAAAAGGGCGTAAATTAGCTTTTGCCAATAAGGTTTTTAACCCATGATAAGTTGCTACTGATGTATAAAAACCATATTTATTATGAACTTCTTTGTGTAATTGTAAACCGGTTGTTGTTTGATGAACTGCATCACCACTAATTGTTTTTGCAGCATTAAAAACTGCTGGTTCATTCATATCATTTCAAATCCCAGTAATTCCTAAATCAGTATAAAACTTATGTAATTCTCCTCACCATTTTTGTACTTTTGGGTTAAACAAATCTGGGAAAACACAATTACCGGGCCAAACTTCACCAGTTTCATATTCTGTTCGGGTTTTATCACGATAAACAAACATATCTTTTTTACAACCATCATTATAAACCTGATTATCTTCAGCAATGGCAATCCCTGGATCAACAATTGGGACAGTATTAATCTTTTTATCTATTAATTGTGCAATAATTTTTTTAATATTTGGAAATCTTTCTTGGTCAAAAGTAAAAACACGGTACCGATCCATATAAAGAATATCTAAATAAATTGCTGATAATGGTAAATTAAATTTGTGATAATTTTCAATAATCTTTAAGAATTCATTTTCATTTTGATAAGTATGACGTGATTGATGATGTCCTAAGGCTCATTTTGGTGGTAAAAATGGTTTTCCTGTTAAATTGGTATAATTTGTAATAATATCTTTGATTGTTAACCCCCCAATAAAATATAAATCCAAACTATTTTGGTCAACTGCAATCTTAAATTCATTATCATTCGTCATATCATAAAAGACCCGACTAGGATTATCAACAAAAATTCCTTTATTACTATTAAAATGATAATTTAAAATACTAAAATTAATTGCCGTATACATTTCTTGATTAATTTCACAATGGGGAGCATAAATATCTGTAGCTCAATTACTTGTTTTAGTTCCTTTTTTATTAAGAACTTGTCCTGGTTTTTCACCAAAACCAAAATAACGAACATCTGGTTTAGTTTTAACTTTAATTGTTAGACGATCATCAACAAAGTTTGGAATTGGAGCAGTAAAGATTTCTTGTTCTTGGTAAAAAATTTGCACTATTGCAGTTGATACCTTGACCAAATAGTCTTTATAACCAACCATGTAATTATCTTGTTGGTTGTCTACTTGATAATTTTGTTGTCTTGGTAATAAAATAATATCAGAATCAAGAGTCATTTTATCAGCATGATAAAAATTCAAGCGAATGATGTTTTGATAAAACGCTACTAGTAAATTGCCATTTTCATATTGAAAAGTAAGATAATCTTTTCCCTTAATAAGTTTCTTAATTTTGCCAAAAGATTTAATTTGCTCTGGTTTTTTATACTCTGTTGGTTTTACTTGAATACTTGAGGAACTATCCATTAATTAATTCTCCCTTCTGTTTTTGTATCAAAAATATGGATATTTGTATATTTTAAATAAATTTTTGCCCCAATATCATTGGTGTAACTAACGGGGACTGTGATAACAGCATTATTTGTTTCCAAATTAGTTTGTGAAATTAATACTTTCAATTCTTGTTCTTTCCCTAATAACTCAATATTAACAATTTCACCGACACAATCACTTTCGTGTTTATCAACAACTTTAATGTCTTCACTTCGAATTCCAACATAAATTTCATTAGTTTGATAAGCATTTAATTTCTCAAGATCAGTAGGATCTAATTTAATTTTAATATTTTGACAATTAGAGATAAAAGAATCACCAACATATTTGCCACGATAAACATTCATTGTTGGCGTACCAATAAAACGGGCGGTAAACAAATTAATTGGTTTCTCATATAATTCCCGTGGCGCACCAACTTGTTGAATTTTTTGATTATTCATCAAAACAATTTTAGTCGCCATTGTCATGGCCTCTAATTGATCATGGGTGACATAAATTGTTGTCGTATCAATTGCCCGGTGAATTCGTACTAATTCTGTACGCATATGTTCACGTAATTTGGCATCTAAATTGCTTAATGGTTCATCCATTAAAAATAATTTGGGTTTCCGAACAATCGCTCGCCCTAAAGCAACCCGCTGACGTTGTCCTCCCGATAATTCTTTTGGTTTTTTATATAGTAAACCTTCAATGTTTAAAATTGTGGCGACATTTTGAACACGACGTAAAATAACATCTTTTTTCTCTTTTTGCATTTTTAAACCAAAAGCTAAATTTTTAAAAACATTCATATGCGGATATAAGGCATAACTTTGAAAAACCATCGCAATATTACGGTCCTTTGGTAAAAAATTATTTACCCGTTTTGTATCAAATAATAAGTCGCCTTTTGTCACAGAACTTAATCCGGCAATAATCCGTAATAAGGTTGTTTTGCCACATCCGGATGGACCAAGAATAATGCAAAATTCATTATTATTAACTGTTAAATTAATGTTTTCTAATGTGTAATACGGGTTCCCTTCATATTTTTTTCCGATATTTCTTAATTCAACTTTCATATCTTCATTATCCTTTCACACCAGCTGCGGATAATCCCCCAGTAATATTCTTCTGCAATGCAATAAATAAAATTGTAATTGGTAATCCAATAATTAAGGCTCCTGCTGCATACGCTCCTTGCGCCATATTATTGGGATTACTAATTAAGGTGTTTAATCCCGATGCCACAGTATAATTTTCCACTGATGGTAATAATAATTGTGGCAAAATAATATCACCAAAGGGACCAATAAAACTTCATAAGGCAATGATGGCTAACATTGGGCGTGCTAATGGAATAATAATTTGCAAATAAATTTTTCAATTACCACAGCCATCAATTCTGGCGGCATCATCAATTTCACTAGAAATATTATCTAAATAACCTTTTAAGACAAAAGTATTACCAGCAATTCCACCCCCAGTATAAATGATTGTCATAACAACTAATGGTGGCATATTAACACCTTCTTTTAACAATTGGAAAATAACATAAAAAGCAATAATAGCGGTAAAGGTTGGAATCATTTGTAAAAGCATAATGGCCATTAAGCCTGATCTTTTCCCACGAAAACGAAAACGAGAAAAGGCATAGCCAATTAAGGAAATAACAATAACAGTAAATATCATTGTCAAGGAAGCAACAATAATTGAATTTTGTAATCATTGCCCATAATATGTTTCAGCAAAAAGATATTTAAAATTTGAAAATGAAAACTCAAAGTTATCAGTGTTAATTGTTTCTTTCGAAAATGTATTAAAAGAAGCTTTTATTAAATGATAAATTGGTCAGAGAATAATGACAGCTCAACAAATTAAAATGATGTAATTAAGAATTAACCCAATTCAACCACTAACAGTTAAGGATGGAACATCTGATAAATAAATTTTTCCTTCCGTTTCACTCAAAAAGCGCATATACTTAACTTGAAATTCATTATCAAGAGTTTTTAAAATATTCTTACAATGATCATAATAAATTAATTGATAATCAGACAATGTTGCGTACTCAATATTGTGAGTGCTAATAACTGAATGATTCTTACGTTCATTAACAACTGCCATTTCACGTTTTAGAATATAATAACCAATAGTATAATATGCAATATCGCTTGCCTGTGGTATTTGTAACGTTTTTAAAACTAATGTGCTTAAACTTAATAACCGCTGTCAATTATTTACATAAGAAAAATCATTTAATTTTAAGTCATTAATAAATTCAAATGGCTGATTAATATTTTTATTGTTAAATAAAATTTCTTTACTTTGTAAATAAAATTCATTACTTATTAGTGCGGCATTTTTTAAGAATAATATTTTAAAAACATTATACCCATTAGAAATTTCACTTTTAGAATCTTTTTTTGTTAAAGGATATAAATTCATTACTGTCGCATATTTGATTAACTTTATCATAGTTTCTAATTGCGGATGCTTAATTTTTAAAACCTCACTAAGGTTAGCAAATAATGCCATTAACAAATGATCTTGATCATATTTGGCATAAATTACTTTTGCCGAGCGAAATTCTTGACGGGTATAATGATAGAGATCGTGCTTTATTGTTAATGTTTTAGACTCATTTTTTTGCAACACATTAAAATCTTGTTTAATCCCATTCAAATAGTCTTCAGAAATATCTAACCGATATTTATAACGTTTTTTCCAATTACTAAAGAAACTTTTAATTGTTTTTGGGTTAAAAGTTGCTTTTTTAATTCATAACCGCATGATAATACCTCCTAATTCTTAAATGCTTTCATATTTCGAAAACTAATTGATGATACTGCTATTACAAACACTGATGTTAATAAGGCAAAGGCCGCTCCCATTGAAGCATTATTATTGGTACCAGTTGATAATTTAAAAATAAAGGATAATAAAATATCTGTTGTTCCCGGTGAACCAATTGTTGATACAACTGGACTTGGCCCACCACCATTAAATAATCAAATAATCGCAAAATTATTAAAATTAAAAGTAAATGAACCTAGTAATAATGGTGCAATTTGAATTACAATAATTGGAATTGTAATTTTAATGATTTGGCGAAATGTTGTTGCCCCATCAATTTTGGCAGCATCATACAGATC
This sequence comes from Spiroplasma sp. SV19, assembly GCF_030060925.1. Classification (NCBI taxonomy): domain Bacteria; kingdom Bacillati; phylum Mycoplasmatota; class Mollicutes; order Entomoplasmatales; family Spiroplasmataceae; genus Spiroplasma; species Spiroplasma sp. SV19. The sequence continues at coordinate 1,224,557 of NZ_CP045455.1, read as the reverse complement.
CTTTGAGATACCCTGCATCACCCCAGTTGTTAATAAAAAAATGTATGATTGTCCTAATCAGGATTGAACAAAGATTAAGGCAATTTTAGTTAATAATTCACTCCGCTTTCAATATTGAATACCAAAATTTCTCGTAATACTATCAATTATATTATTATCACCAAATAAAATGGAAAATAACATAATTGTAATAAAAGCAGGAACTGCTCATGGCAAAATTAATACGATTCTAAAAAAGATTTGCCCTTTAATTCTTTTATTTGCTAATAAAAAAGCAGCACATGCTCCGGCAATTAACCCTCCCATTGTTGCAAAAATTGTTCAAAGAACAGTTCAGCTGAGAACATTACGAAATGATTCACCTCATGGTCCAGAAAAAATAACCCTATAGTTTTCCAAACCAACTCAATCATAAGTATTACCAGGGGGCATATGTCCAGCCCCATAGTTTGTAAATGAAATTAAAATTGTTGATAAAACCGGCACAATAACAATAAATAAAATTAAAAATAATGCCGGAATTGATAACATATAAGGAAACCCTTCATTTTGGAGATATCGTCTTGTTTCACTTCAATTATGTAACCGTGACCCTTTTTCTAATTTAATTGCCCCATAGTAAGTATCACGGACAATTAACATTAACATAATTAACACTAACGTAAACAATATTAAACTAATCACACCCTCAATTAAATAATAATTAGAATCTGGCCAGTTATCTTCGCCAGTTCCAAAACTACGCAATCCAAATAAACCATTACCCCCAATATTACCAATTCCAAACGAATATAATAGAAAAACACTTATAATTGGAATAACAGTAAACATAATTAATAATCCTTTAAAAAGTTGCTTGTTAACGATTTGACCAACACCAGGAATAATTCCTAATGTTGTTACTCATCATTTTCGAATTTTATTACATTCATATGGAATGTTATTTTTTAAATTATTAATATCACTGGTATATGTGTTAAGTAAAATTTTTAATGCTTTCTTAAATTGGTGCTTTTCATAAATAACATTATTTTTTATTAAATAAAATTTATTTTGATATTTGATTTCCTTTGTTTGAATTCTTAATTGATGTTTTAAAAATTTAATTTCTTGTCGTGTTAATTTTTCATTTTTTATTTTTGTCTTAAATTCGTTTTGACAAATATTTTTATCATTTTTATATTTTTGCAAATATAATTTCTTGTCGGGCTTAATTTTTAAAAAGTTTTGTTTTGCAGTTGAAATTTTTGCCTTTCATTCTTTTTTCAAATCGTATTTGTTTTTATAATAATTTAATTTAAATTGGTACAAATAATACAAATACTCTGCTTGATACGACGTTTCTTTTGTTAAATTATATTTATCCATTTGATATTGTAATTTTAAAGACCATCTTTCCGATCTTGATTTTACTTTTGCAAGGTTTGCATATAGTTCTTTTTTCAGATTTTGTTGTTGAACATTAAAATCTTGTTTTAATGTTATTTTATCAGATGTTAATAAATTATGCTTTTTTGCTTCATATCATTTACCTTCATTTGTTATTAGGATATGCCGTTTTTTTAAAATTCGATTTGCAACTTTCCCATTTAACTTTATTTCTAAAATATTAAGATGATGACTTGTTAATGCTTCTTGGACTGCTGTTTTATAAGCTGTTTTATTAAAAGGTTTTACCGTTCCTTTTAATTCACGAAGTTTTGATTTTAAAGATAACTTTTCTAAAGTGAGTTTTGCTTTGATTTGAGCATATGAAATAACTGTCTCTATTTCTAGTTGCGAAATTTTATTTTCTAAAACTACTAGATCTTTCATTTATTATTATCCTTTTCTTTGCATTACTTTAAGCGGGCCATCTTTGTCCGCAGTAATTCTCGATGTAAATATAAGTCTTTAACTACCAAAAACATGCCAATAAAAATACTAGCTGTTGCCATACAATTTATAATATAAAATACATCATAAACTTTTGTTAAAATAATTGGAGCGACAATTACTGCCAATCAAACTATTGCCCAAATTAAACAATAACCATAACCAATTCTAATGCGATTTTTTGCTAAAACACTATAAACAATAAATGAAATAATTAATAGTGCACTAACAAGATATGAAATCAGATATCTTCGTTTTAATTCTAAAATAATATCTTGGATATTCATTGTTTGATTTGATAATAAAATGGTATTTGCCTTGTCGCTTAATTTTTCAGCGGAAAAATTTATTATTAAACCAATAGAAATTGATAAAATATAAATTGCCGCGCCAATTAAAAAAATATAAAAAGTTGTATTCGATAAATTTATTTTTTTATTTTGATGATAGTTATTTTTTGTGATTTGCATAAAAAGTCTTTACAACTATAACCTAATTATTTACTTTTTAAAGGTAAAAGTACGGATGTAATTTGCAATATCATGACTTAATGTTCTAGCATAATCATCGCCAGTTTTACTTTTGTTAGGAGCTGCCCCACTAAAAGCACGACTATTGTAGTTATCTTCATAAACCCCTCAGAAGCCATTAAAAATACTATGGATTGGTCGCGATGTACTATTTGCATAACCATTAATAATACTTTCCACAAAAGATTCAATTAATTGATCTTCTTTTTTAGCTTCAGCAAGTAATGCTGCTAATCCATTTTTATATGGTGTTATCTTTCCAGCATATTTATACCAATCATAAGCATAAGTTTCACCTAATATTTCTTGAATAAATAAAGTTGCTACTTCTTTTTTAGTTTTACCAGCTGATTGAATTTTGGCTTGCTGACGATCTAGCCGATTGTTCATTGATAAAGTAAAACCACCCTTAAAATGTTTTCATTGTTTATTATTAACACGATAGTTATCAATTGATTCAAAAGCAATATCTTTTCGTTTCATTCCAAAAACAGTATCTTCGTCACTAAATCCAGCAGTTTTCAAAATTCTTCCAGAAGCATCTTTTTTTGAATAATCTCATGGTCCGGCAATAAATCAGTCAGTTTTGCCATCTAAAACAGCATCATATAATCCTTTTCCCCCAACTCAACGTGTGGCAACATTAAACATACTTTCTGGTAATGTTTGTGCAAAATCATAACTACTTGTTGCAACTTTTTTGAAATCATCATTGTTATAATCAAAAACAGTTTCAACACTTTTAATTTGATTATTCTCTTCAACGACATTAACTAAACCTTTTGTTGCTAATGTGTTATATAATAGTGATCCATATCATAAGTCACCCAATGTTGCATTATATACTGGTCTTTTTTCTGCGACATTTTTAGCTGTCATATCTTCTAAGTTTTTAACTAAATCTTGACCAAGTTTTGTCTTATTATAAACAGTAATTAAACTTTCAATATTTAATGTAACGCCATATTTTTTACCATCACTAGCAGTTGCGACATCTTTATCAACATCGCCCCCCAGACGTTCGTCAAATTCACCAATGCTAACAGTTGACATATCTGCTAATTTGTTTTCACTAACATAACTAGTAAAACGGTCAAACGGTAAAGCAAAAACATCTGTTAGGTTGCTATCGGTAAATGGTAGTTTATCAAACAAACCTAATTCATCAAATGTCCCAATTTCTTTAATTTCAATTTTAAATTTAGATTTGTCCGCTGCTAACTTAGTGTTTATTACCTTAGCAGCTTTTTCATAAAATGGCCTTCATTCTTTTTCAGCTTGCACTTGAATAGTATATGTTTTATCAGTAGTTCTTTTACATGCTATTGCTGTTAATGATGACGATCCAACAACAACGACAGCACTTAATAATTTCATTAATTTTCGCATATATATTCCTCCTTATAAATATATTTATACTTAAAAACAACGGTTTTAACTACCGTCGCTATCCAAAAGTTATGTATACAACTTCTGTTTATCAGTCTTTAAATTATTATAAAATATTAGGTACTATTTATCTTATAAGGAGGAAGCACGAAATGATTGAAAAAACAGCAATTTATCATCAAGCAAAATCAAATTTTGCTTACTGTTATGATGAAAACACAATTCATCTGAAATTAAAAACTAAACGGAATGATGTTAAAGTGGTTTTTGTATATGGCAATGACCCCTTTGCTTATCAAAAAATTAATAATGAAACACAATGAGTTAGTAAAAAATATCAAATGACTAAATATCAATCAAGTTCACTTTTTGATTATTGGTTTTTAGCAGTAAAGCCAACAAATCATCGCTTTTGTTATTTCTTTGAGTTAATTAGTGATACTGAAAAATTGTTATACACTGAACAAGGCTGCTATTTTGAACAAGATAAGGCAGCAATTTTAAAAACAACGAAAAAAGCATTTAATTTTCCCTATATGAATAAAAGTGATCTTCATCGTTATCCGAAATGAGTTCTCGACACAATTTGATATCAAATCTTCCCCGAACGTTTTAATAATGGTACTCTAAAAAATAAATCATTAAACATTACCCCTTGAAATTCAACTAATCCCACTCCCGATAACTTTTTTGGTGGTGATTTACAAGGAATTTTAGATAAATTAGATTATTTACAAAACTTAGGAATTACCGGCTTATATTTAACTCCCATTTTTTTAGCACCATCAAATCATAAATATGATACTACCGATTATTTTCAAATTGACCCTAATTTTGGCACTAATGATTTATTCAAAACGCTTGTTACTGCCTGTCATCAACGGAATATTAAAGTAATGTTGGATGGTGTTTTTAATCATGTTGGTTGAAATCACTTTGCTTGACAAGATGTTTTAAATAAACAAGAAAAGTCAATTTATAAAGATTGATTTAATATTTACCAATGACCTGTAAAAAAAGAACCATCTTTTACCACACAAAAAGAACCATTAAATTATGATTGTTTTGCTTTTTCACTTGCAATGCCAAAATTAAATACTAATAATCCAGAAGTACAAAATTATTTAATAAGTGTTGGAAAATATTGAGTCGAAAAATATGACATTGATGCTTGACGATTAGATGTTGCAAATGAACTTAGCCACGAGTTTTTGCGATGCTTCAAAACAGCTATCAATGAGCAAAAAGCTATCTATATTCTTGGTGAAACTTGAAACATTGGATTGCCTTGATTAAATGGTGAACAAGTTGACGCTGTGATGAATTATTACTTTACCGATATTATTTTAGAATATTTTATTACTCAAAAAATATCATTACAAGATTTTAGTAACAAAATTAAAGAAACATTATTTCTTTATCCTGAACAAGTAACTAAAATAATGTTTAATTGTTTAGATTCACATGATACTGCTCGAGTATTAACATTAGCTAAAAATAAAATAAAATTATTTAAATTAGCTTATCTCTTTTTATTCATTTGCCCTGGAACACCATCAATATATTATGGTGATGAAATTGGGTTAACAGGGGAAAATGATCCCTTATGTCGTAAATGCATGAACTGAAATAAAAAAGAATGGAATATTGAAATTTATAATTTCTTTAAACAACTGATTAACCTTCGTCAACAGCATCCAATCTTAGGAAATTATGGTAACTTTAAAATTGTTGATCATTCTTCAGATTTGTTAATTTGTTTAAAGGAAAACAAACTAACAAAATATTTAATAATAATGAATAATACATTAAGAAAGCAAACAATTGATTTAACTACATTTGGTAGTGGCTTTGTTAATTTAATAACAAACCAACAACAGCCCGTAAAATTACACCTAAATAAATATGATTTTGTTATCTTTAAAATAAATAATTTTAATAAAATTTAATATGACTTGATTGAAAATAATCACAATCAATATGTTTTTCAACAATTTCAATAATTAAATTATTTTTATCAAAAATTACCGAATTAATGACCACAACTTTCTCAATATTTTTACTCAAATACTTGTGATCATTATTATCCGCATTTTCAATAGTAATTACATTTGGCGAGTGACTTAACATAATGTTGTTTTTTCTAATAAAATTCATTAAACTAATTTCAATTGCTTTAAAATCAATTTTATCAAAACATGTTTTTAATAAAAAAGACTTGAAATATCCCATCGCTTTATTACTCTTATTGAACAAAATTTTAACATAACCAATATAATCATCAAAATTAATTTCTTCTGGATTAATATTTAAAGTATTTAAAATATCATTCAAAATATCCTTTTCAATATTTACTTCAACAATTTTATAATATGTCACTAAAATATTAGTATCTTTTAAACCAATTTTATTGAAATAATAAAAAGAATTTAAATAGTATCCACTTCCTTTTTTTGCATAAATAATGCCTTGATTTAACAATTTTTGTAAACAAAAGCGGACTGTTGTTCGTGTTGTTTTAAACTTAGTCATTAAAGTCTTTTCACTAGGTAATAAAAGATCTTGTGTATAATTTTCTTTACTATAGATTTTTTCTAAAATATAGTTTGTAATAATTTTTTTATTGTATTATCCATAAATTTTATTCTATCCTTTTTGTGCCTTTTTATTTATATTAAACATATGCTACTTTTTAAAAAATATTATATTTACATATTATTTTAGATACCAGTTTGATAAAAATTTTAGACTATTCTGAAAAACAGTTAATAATTAAAATTTTTTAAAATATATTAATAACATACTTTATTTATTGGAAACAAAATTAAAAATTTATTAACTAATATATTGTTTTCATACTACAGTCTATGTTTTTTCCTATTTAATTATAAAAAAAAAAAAAAAAAAAAAAGCAAATTTATTTGCCTTTCTTAAAAATTAAATTCTCTTTTACCATTCTTATTTTTTAATTATAATTCTTAACTATTCTATAGTTATTAAATCGTATAATTAAAATTATTTAAATTTAATATAAAATTCAATAATAGGATTCTATAATTTATTAAATGCTTTATCTATTTTTAAAATTTCTAATTGCACTACTAAATGACCTTTTAGTTAAAGTTACTATAAAATTAATTATCTATATCATATTCCTATATTTTTTAAATCATATTTTAGCACCATAGTTTACATTCCAAAAATTTTTTGCTATGTACATTTTTATAATATTAAGAATCCTATAATTTTCTATATTTGCTTTTTAAAATATATATGATTAGTTAATTCATTTATTATTAAAGATATACTAACAGAAATTTTAAATACAAAGCATTTTATTCCAAGAATTTTTTTATCATATCATTTAGAACAACAACTTCTCCACCAAAAATAATTTGAATATTGTTTCCTTTAATGATTGTTCCGCTAGCACCTTCTTGTTTAAAAAGTTCAGCATTTATTTTCGTTGGTTCCTTAACTGTTACACGTAAACGTGTTGCACAAGATGTAATAGATAATATATTTTCTTTACCCCCTAAAGCAAAAATAATATTATTGATTCTTTGATTTTCATATTTTTGCAACTTAAATTCATCTTTTTTAATTAATTTAATTTCATTTCCATCACGTCCTGGGGTAGATAAATTTCAATGTTTAATACTAAAATAAAATATTCCAAAAACTAATGCACCTTCTAAAATTGCAAAAATAAATGCATAATAAAACTTAGTTCCTTTCATAATCGGTAGTGCTCCGTAAATTATTAAATCAATAAAACCACGAGCAAAACCAACACCAATATGAGCACCCACCAATTGCATTAACATATATGACAATCCCGAAAATGGTACATAAACCAAATAATACAAATATGGAGCAATAAATAGAAAACTAAATTCTAGCGGTTCTGTTATTCCAGTTAGAAAAGCAACTAACATTGCTGAACCAATAACGGAAATAGTATTTTTACGATTTGATTTATTAGCTGTTAAAATAAATGCAGCGCCAATCCCCATACATACTCCTAAATAAGTTGGATAATCTTGAGTAAATCTTCCTGCGTAAATATTAGCATATTTGGCAAATCATTCGAAAATAGGAATGTTTTCTAAACCATTATTTATAGGCAATGAATTATAAGGCAGCGAATTAATAAAATTTCAAATTGATTGATCTCCTTCAATACTTCTGTTCGACAACAGACTTAAAATATATTGAATTTGTTCAGTATTTGTATTAACCTGGGCATTTTTAACTGCATTTAAAAAAATATTAGTATCCAAAATTCCTCCAAATGGAGTAGTAAATGCTACCGCAATTACAATCTGGTGTAAACCAAATGGCATTAAAGCTCTTGTAAAAACACCATAAAGAAATCCATCAACACCGCCTGGTGCTTTGGCAATGTTTTCACCAATTATATTAATCCCTTGGCCAATTCATGGTCAAAAAATTAAAAATCCTATCGCTAATAAAAAACTTATTGGAATAATAATAAAAGGTAAAAAACGAACGCCACTAAAAAAACTGATTGCTGAAGGTAATTTTATTAAATGAAACTTATTATAAAAATATGCAGTAATACCCCCAATAATAATTCCTCCAAAAATTGATGTTTGTAATGATGTAACTCCCAAGTTTTTAGTAATTAAACTTTTTAAATTTTCATCACTATGAAATCACATTATATCCTTAAATTTTTCTCCTTCAAAATGTATAAAAGGTATTTGAGATGAAGAAAATACTAAATAAGAAATAATTGCAATAAAAGCAGCTGATCCAGAGTCATTCGTAAAAGTACTAGTAACTGCTATACAAAACATTATTGCAAAATTTGCAAAAATAATTTCACTCATTCCCTTAAAAATATTAGCTGCTAAAAGACCAGCATCTGTATTTGTATTTGCCCCTATTGCACCACCAATTCCAAGCAATAATCCGGCAAATGGTAAAATTGAAATAGGTAGCATTAAACCACGAGCAAATTTTTGTAAATTTGAAGACCAATTATTTTTTTTGTTTTTTCATCATTTTTTAAAAGTAAAAAACTTTTCCCCCCGTACTTCTGTATTCATTTACAAATATATTTTCCTTTCTTTTTTAAATAATTATTCTTTTGTTATTTTTATAAATCGTTCTGTTATTAACTGTGGCCGTGTAATAGCACTTCCAACAACAACGGCATGAACATGGTTAAAATGCAATAAGTCATAAGCTTCTTCTGGTGTCCAAATTCCACCTTCCACAATTAAAACTGCCTTTTCTAAAACATCATCTAAAGATTTTATGAATTCATAATTATTTTCTAAATTAGATAATTTAGTTGTTTCATTAGTATATCCACGTAAAGTAGTAGCAACTAAATCAAATCCAAGTCTGTCAGCATTTTTTATATCTTCGATATTAGAACAATCAGCTAAAATTAATTTTGTTGGAGCCTTTTCTCTAATATAACTAACAAGTGTTTCTAAATTATCATATGGTCTTATTCGTAGTGTGGCATCTAAAGCAATTACATCAACATTTAAATTAAGTAAAACATCTATTTCTTCTCTTGTTGGTGTAATAAAAACCTCACTATTTTTATAATGTTGCTTAATTAAACCAATAATAGGTACATTCAGTACTTTTTGAACTGCCATAATGTGATTTTTTTGACTTAAACGTAGCACTTCTGCACCCCCCATTACACAAGCCAAAGCAATTTTTTGCATAATATAACTATCATTTAAAATCTCATTATCAACAGCTTGGCATGAAACAATAATTTTTTTCCTTATTTTATCTAAAAAATTAATAATTTTTCCCCTCCTTTCTACTTCATTTTATGAAAAAATAACTTTTTTACAATAAAAATAATAAAATTTGTAAATTATTTACAAAAAATATTACAATTAGATATGAGGTGAGTAATAATGAAACAGAAAATATTAGAAATAACTAATTCGAAAAAAACTGCAACAGATGAAGATATTATTAATTTTGTTAATAATGAAACAGAATATTTTATTAATAAAAATATTAAAGAGATAGCAAAAAAATGTCATACTTCAACTGCATCAATTAGTCGTTTTGCAAATAAAAATAATTTTAAAACATTTAAAAAATTACAACAATATATTTACGAAAAATATGAATATCAAAAAAAGCATTATAATTTATCAGATGGAACAAATTTAAGTGATACTATTAACAATATTTCTACATACAATATATATGCAATTAATGAAACAATAAAAATATTGATCATACTAAATTAGAATTATTGATTACTAATATAATAACAGCAAGTAAAATATTTTTATTTGGTGTTGGTTCATCATGAATTCCTTGTGAAGAATTATCAAATAATTTACAAAAATTGGAATTAATATAGTGTGTAATAAAGACTTTCATACACAATTGCTAACAATTCCATCTTTAACTGAAAAAGACCATATCATACTTTTTTCAAAATCTGGACGTACCCGTGAAGTTCTTGAAATATTAAAAAATGGAATTAAGTATAAAATTCCAATTACTTTAATAACTTCAAATTTAAATTGTGGATATGAAAAATATTTATATAATAAAATTATTTTTCGAACATTGGAGCAACTTTTTAGATACTCAGCTGTATCATCCAAAATTACACAGTTATTATTTGTTGATATTGTGTTCAACAAATTATGGAAAGAAAAAATAAATTTAAGGAAATAATTTTAAAAGGTAATAACATAATTAAAAATTGAAACAAAATTAATTCTTAAATTTACATAACAGTTCCTATTGTATTTCACTTATCAAGTAAAGTTTTTACTTTTAAAATTTCTTGATATTTTTCTGGTTTTTTTCTGCCAACATTGCTACTAAAAGATCAACTATAATTAATTGAGATATTTTATTAGAAATAATTGGAAAATAATTTCATTCATTATAACAACTATAATATGTTATTTTATAATCTGATTGAATGAAATCATTATTTTGATGTTCATCCATAATTAAAATAGTTTTTACACTATTCTTTTCGATAATTTAAGTAATTCACAAACTTCACGAGTATATGAAGACTTTGAAAATAAAATCATTAAGGCATTTTCCTTAAATGAATTTAAGAATAGTAATTGCTCATAAAAATCTTGTGACATATAAGAATTAAATCCTAGTTTAATTAAACTCTTATTTAATTCAGAACAAATCATGGTAGATAACTCCATTCCAAAAATAAAAATACGTTTAGAAATAAAAATACAATTAATAATATTACTTATTTCTAATAAATTTAAATTATTAATTGTTTCAAAAATAGAACATAAACTAACATTTTTAATTTTTTGAATTATATTAGGTAGTTTATCATTATATCTAAAATTAAAACTAGTTTTGATCTGCTTAACTTTTTGAGAAATAAATACTTTGAGTTCTTTAAAATTTTTATATCCTATTTTTTGATAACCTAGATATAATAGATGTTGATACTCCAAAGTTTTTACAAATTATTGTTATAGAATTACTCAAAAAAATTCTGGTTGTTTATTAATTTCAGTTACTATTTTTTTCTAAAGATGTTAAATTGTGTAGATCCACAATAATTATTGGAATCATTTAATTCCTCCTTTATTAAAATTTATAATGTACCAAATTTTCAAAAAATTTGCATTTTAATAAAAAAATGCAAAAATACTAATTTTATTGTAATTTATAAAATTATTTTTAAAATGTAAATAAAAAATAGAAAGGCATAGAAAAATGAAAATCTTTGATGAAAAATTATTGCAATATATTGATAAACCAATTAAAAAATGAGAGGAAGCAATTAAAATAGGATCTAATTTACTAATTGAAAATGATTATGTTCAAAATGATTTCCCAAATAAAATTATAGAAATCACAAATGATTTAGGACCATATTATATTTTAGCATCAAAATTAGCATTATTACACATTATGCCCGATTCAACAATTTTAAGAACTGGAATTAGTTTTACATATTTTAAAATTCCAGTCGCTTTTCAAGAAGAGGAAAAATATCATATTAAATATTGCTTAGCTCTTTCTGCAGAAGATAATTTCTCACATATTGAATTACTACAACAAATCGCAAAACTATTTGCAAAAAAAGAATTTTTAACCGATATTAAAAAATGTTCTTCAACAACTGAATTAATTAATATTGTAAAAAAATATGATAATTAAAGAAACAGAATTTTTAACTTTTTATAAAAACATAATTATTGATACACTTGCAATATTAGTTGAAATTCTTACATTTTTTTAACTGCATTTTATAGTGTAAAAATTTACAAAAACTATTTGTTCAATTATTAAAAATTCTATGGTAATTTAAATAATTGAAGAAAAAGTGGGAATATTAATTAATTTATTATTTGAAATTAACAATATTATTGTTAATTAGTAATGATTTTGTTCTGTGATTTTTTTAAATGCATTACCAAAAATTGTCTTAACTAAATTATTAATTATTATTTGTCCGATGTTATTACATATCTTATTAGTTCAAATTACTTTTTATAAATATATTTACTATTAATCTCTGTGAATACTTTAAATTTGGTTGAATTAAATTAATTTACAAAAAAATTGCCAAAGTAATGTAAATAATGTTAAATAATTAACTCTTATTGATTCTATAATTAAACTATATTACAAATCTTCTCCTATTTACTCTTCATTTATTAATTTTTGACCAGCATCTGATACATGCTGACTACGTTGTCAATCCTTATAAATAAAAAAACCAAACGCAATGGCTAATAAAACTGCTAATACTAATAAAACAACAACAGACACAACAACTAACATTATTTAATTTCCTCCTTTATTTTTTTCTTACCATAGTAGCTATTAAATACTGCTACTAAAATTGGTATTAAAATTCCTAAGACAAAGGCTAACACAGAAATGTATCAAGCATTAACAGTACAGCTTATAATAAAATCATACACAGAAAATCCAACAATAATTACTAAAATTAAAGGAATTAAATAACGCATCATAAATTGATATAGTTTTCCAATCTTAATTCATGATACTTGATTGTTATAATTAATTATAATGGATAGTTTTTTTGCATATCAGACAAAAAAGATAATTTGACTTAACGATACTAAAATTAAGTCTAACCCTGCTGCTAATAATTGAAATGAATTTATTAACTGATAAGTGTTTTCAAAAACTAATGATAAACCAACAACAATAATTGTTACACAAATTCCACAAATTACTTTTTGATTACTAATATCATATTGTGTTTCAATTGCATCAACAATAACCTCAACATTCCCGACAGTAGTACTTAATCCAGCAATAAATAATGCTAAAAAGAATAAAATACCTAAAAAATTGCCAAAACCAATGACGGTATTTTGATTAATAATATGAAAAGTCTCTGGTAAAACATTAAAGACAAAAACCATTGAATCATTTCCAAATTTATTTGTAATTTGTTCTTGAAATAATGAAATATTATTTTTATCTGAAATTAAATTATTAACAATTGCCCCAGAAGCACCAAAAATAAAGATCAGATTAGTAATTGATAAAAATAAAATTCCAATTACTAATAAATAAGCTTTTGAAGCATTATCTTGGTTGTGCGGTCCAACCCCAGCAAACCGCATCATCATTCCCATTCCTAATGATGTTGTAAAAAACGCTAAAGAGAAAACACTACTTCAAGTTTGACTTTGTTTTAATTTCTCTAAATTTTCTACTAAAAACAATGTTGCGAGACCTTGACTACTGCCTGGTACTGTTAAAATATAAATTGCTAAAACTAAAATAATTAAAAACAATAACGGCATAAAAACCTTATTAAGTTTTTCAATTCCTTTAATCCCAAATAATAACACTAAACCAACTAATAAGACAACAAAAAGAAACGCTAAAAAAACAATTCATTGAAAGCCACCATTATTAGTGACACCAAACCCAACATGCTGTAAAATTTGCCGGTTAAAAACATTACCATTAACATTACTAATTAAAGTAGGACTAAATTCAATCCCAATTGAAATAACCGTATATCCAACTAAAACAGCATAATATATTGGAATAATAATCATTAAAGTTGACTGAAATCAACCAACAAACTTACTAAAACAAACATTTTCCTTATCAAAAATATTAATAACACTCTTACGTCGAAGATTCCCTAAGTTAAATTCAAAAATTAATAATGGCACTCCTACAATTAGCATTGCAACAATATAAATTAGGAAAAAATAAAATCCACCGTTTTTATTAATATACCCAGGTAATCCTCAAATTACTCCTAACCCAATTGCAGCACCTAATGATGAAACAATAAATCCAAACTTTGTCATTTGCTTCTTATTATTCATTTTAATCTCCTTTCTTATTTAAATAAAAAATGCAATAATTGCATTTTTATTACTCTGTTTTTTTCCGAATTGTTTTTCTACGAACAGCACTTCAAATAATAGCAATAATGATGCTGGCACAAAAAACACCAAAAATAATAAGTAACGCCATTTTCATAGCACTGGCTTTTTTATTATAATTCACAATACTATCATAGCCAAAAACATTACCACGATATTCGCCTCTAATTCCCGAGCTATTTAAAATTTTACTAAATTTACTTGGTGCATCGTTCCGCGCTGATTCTATCATTCCATAATAAATATCAACAGCATGCCCCATTTCATGATCTAATGTACAAAAAATATTTGGTGAACTTCATCATCCCATTTGATACTCTTGACTAATACCATATTTTACATAATTATTAAACCCTTTTGCCGAAAACACAATAAAAGCTTCCGAAGTTGATAAAATCTGACTCGTATTTTTATCTCTCTTAAAATTATAGGCAGTGTAAGCCGCAGTCTCGCCTTTTTGACCAATTAATGGAGCATTTGGTGAAAATAAGAAGCCCGCTAAAAAATATTTAAAATTATTACCCGTTATTGTATACGTAATATTAAACAAATTTAAAAGTTGTTGTTTAAAAGTGTTAACAGTACTGTCTTTTCATTCATAATAATTTTGCATTGCCGTAACACTATCTTTTAAGAAAATGGTGCTACCCGTTTGATAATCAAGTGTTTCATATTTGGTTACATTTTTTAATTCACTATCTAACTTATCAAATGATGAATAGTGACTTTGTGTCGCTTGTTTGACAAAATCCTCATATTTTTGCAATGATGTCTGTGATGCTTTAGTATATGAATCATTCATCATATTTGCTAAACCAGCTGATAAATCATTACCATTAAAATTAATAATATAATTTTGTAAGATGTTACCATCAAATTTAATAACATCATTTTCAACATCATTAGCAGCTTTTGTTTGTCACATTAATAAACTTACTGAAAGAGCATTATAGGTATAACTCATCTGTCAAAAATCAGGAACATTTGGAATTGCTTGTTGTAATCCAAATTTTGTACCAAAACCAGGTGATTGATATTGTAAATTAACCGCATCAGTTGGTTTTATATCTAGCTTTGTATTATAAACTGCTGGATGCGTTGATAAAGTCGAATTAGTAAAATACTCATTAATATACTTTAAACTTTCTTGCAAGGTTTGTGGTCTTGCGCCAAAAACCTTACTCTGCAAATGCGGATAAATATCTACAAAAAAATTATTTAAAATTTCTCAACTCTTATTTTTCATAGCATCTGGAGTTGTAATCCATTTTGAATATGCCTCAGCAAAAAACTCTTTTCAACTAGTCATTCCATAAATACTAATATTCACAATTGATGCCATTAATGCTGTTTCAAATACGTTCACATTTTGGCTCGTAACATTTGTATTATTTATTGTTGGATAAATGATGGCTTTATTATTAATAATATTTTCTTCTAATTTTTCAACCGTTTCATTTTCACTAATATTTGAAGATTTGTAAATAAAATAACGTAATAAATAACCAGAATAAACATAATCATCAACATTATTTGAACCAGATATTCGCTCTTTATATGCTCCTGTTTGAATAATAAAACTAGTAGTGGGAATTAATGCTGTACTAATTGAACTAAACACTAATAAACTACTTATTATTGTCTGAAATTTTTTCATAGTTTTTCTCCTTTTAATATTAATGGGTCCTAAATATTACTGTAGTTAAAATAATATACTTCTTCATTTTAGCAAAAAAATAACAAAATAAAATAAAATAGTATTACAAATTATCAAATGTTTTCTAATTGTAACAATGATGCTTTCATTTCCAAACCACCCCGATAACCTCGTAAAGCATTATTCTTACCAAGCACACGGTGACATGGTACAATAATTGTCATTGAATTATTCCCAATTGCAGTACCAACAGCCCGCACAGCCCGCGGATGACCAATTTTTTGGGCAATATCAGAATAACAAGCTGTTGTTCCATAGGGGATTTTAACAACCTCTCGTCAAACTTTTTGCTGAAACAATGTGCCAATAAAATCACACGGCAAGGTAAAAGTTGTTCGTTTTCCTGCTAAATATTCTGTCAGTTGCGTAACTACTGCTGCTGTTTTATCTTCTTGGTCAGGAACTAATATAATATTTGCCCCTTTTTTCTTCTGTCAATATTCTAACTCACTAAAACCCTTATGATTAGAACCAATAAAAGTAACCCCTTGGTCAGAAACAGCAAGATATAAATCTCAATTATTAAATTTTAAATTAGTATAGTATCATTTTATTACTTTTTGCGTAGCCATCTTTATTGTTCCCTTTCTAACTATAACTGTTTGTTATATTAAAATAAATTGTTTTGTTTTTTAAGTTAATAAAATTATACTCTTAATTTTAGTGAAAATAATTTGCAACTAATAAATTTTAAGTTTCAGCTTCTTCTTGCTGGTGATTAGCTAATAATTTCTCATACCCATCATTAATTTTGCGCATTAGTTCTTCACTATCAAAACTCTTATTTAAATCAGGATGATATTTTTTTGCTAACTGACGATATGCTCGTTTAATATCACTGCTTGAAGCCGATGAATCTAACCCAAACAATTGGTATAATTCTTCTAATTCTGATGCTGTTGAAGTTGGTTGCTCAAAGTTTTCCCATGTTTGTGAATCAAAAAAAGTATTAAAATCAATTTCTAATTTTTGAATAAACTCTTGATAAATCTCATTTACCAAAGTAAGATGTTCATTTAAAGCAGCAGAAAAAACTGCTTCTAACTCATTAAAAATTTGGCGATCTTTTCATCGTAAATAAAATTTAATTTGTTGCAAAATTGCAAAACTATCTGGAATTAATTGAGTTGCTAACATCTTGCGAGTTAATAATACATATGGTTTTAAAAAATACTCAACAAAAGATTTATCTCATGCTTCTTGACCATATAATGCAACAAACACAGTGGCTAATGGTTCAATATTATTACTAATAACTTCAGTTAACAAATTATTTAATTCTTCATTAATTGTCGTAAAATATTCCACAAAAATATCATTGGCAATTGGATCTGTTGTTTTATTTAAATAATGAATTAATTCTCAATAATCAGACATAAATAATCCTAAATTAAAATCAATTTGATAGTTTGAAATTGTAGTATCAACATAACGTGGTAATGGTAACAAATATTTGGCTATTGACTCATCTTCACTAATAATAGTCATCATAAGGTCATAATTTTTATCAGCTTGTTTTTTACCATTAGTAGTATATTCCTCATTTTTAAAATGATATTTTGCTTTTCGAAAACAAAAACGAATTAAAGCCCCCACTAAAGAAAAACCAACAAGTACTAAAACTATAATTACTCAAGTCATCGTGATATTTTCTCCTTTTTATAAAAATTACATTAACCCTATTTTATTAGCCAAATACTATAACAGTAAAAACTACTATTCTTTTTTCATCACTTTATCAATTTCAATTTTAACAGCTAAACTAATATTACCAAATGGCATAATTACTGTTTGTAAAACAGTATCAATATGTTTCAATTTAAATTTGGTTTTTAATAATTCAAAATCAACTTCTTCTAAATCTTTTACTGTTACTCGTAACCGTGTCAATGTTGCTTTAACCATAATAATATTATCAACTGTACCTAAAATCGTGATTAGATCATTCACCGAAAAAGAGATTTTTTGCTTTGGAATTAAGATTTTTTGAAAATTAAAAATCTTTTTGCGAAAAACCATCATTAAAATAAATAATAACATTAAAATCATCGCGACAACAATAATAATGATATATTCTGCGCGCATCTCTAATCATCCCTTCTATTATTACAATGGGCAAATAACATCTTCATTTTAGCAATCATACTCAAATTATTTTCTTCATCATAAAATAAATTTAATGTTTTTTGACTAATTTTTAATTCTATTTGCGAACTTAAAATTTCTGACTCATAAGTATCAATGACTAAACTTTTTCCAACTAATTCACCCGCTAAACGAACAACTTGTTCTTGGTCCAAAATAATTGAAGCATTAATTGTTGAAAATGTTGAATTAGCAACCGGGGCAATTTCTTTCAACTGTCATAACGTTGTCATACTTGCCGCAATAATTGACCCATTAATTGCCCGCATATAACCAGTTGACCCCGTTTTTGTTGCAAATACTAAACCACTCCCACGAAAATGTTCTAACAAATCATCATTCACATAAATATCAGTACGAATTGTTTTAACATGGTCAACAACTTTAGCTTCATTTAAAGCATAGCGAATAATATTATTGTTATATTTAATTTCTAATAAGGGCATTTGGCGAATTCGAACTGTATCCTTAATAATTGCATTAATTGCCCGCGGATATGTGTTTTCATCATAATTAGCATAAAAACCTAATGATCCCGACTTAATAACAATAAAACAAACCTCATCAATAATATCTTGAAACTCATTAACAGCCCGTAATAAAGTACCATCACCACCAATCACAAATACATATTCGGGATTAACAATATCTTCTTCTAAGCGATAATTCTGCAGTGTTTTTGTTATTTTACTAACCAATTTGGTTGATTCTTGATAATCATTTGCAATAATTGCATATTTAAACATTGTTATCATCCACCTTTTCTTAGCAATTAGTTATATTATACCTTTATTTTAAATGGTAAATCTTATTAATTAAAAAATAGTCAGAAAACCAGACTATTTTAACGTGAAAGAGTTAATAATTCAACATCGGTAAACTGTAATAAATTAGTGTGATTTAAATGATGGTGAATTTTATTATCTGGTCAAAAAATATAAGTAAAAGTAAAACCAATATAAGTTAATCCTTGTTTTGTTCGAAACTTATTACATGAACCACGCGGAACGGCTATTAGTTCTTTTGTTTTCATATTGTATAAGAAACTTTGTGGAATATAAAATAACAAGATATGGGTAATAGAAATCATTACAATTCCTAAAATAAACATTGGCAATCAGGCAAATGGCCACATATATTTTGCCCCAATAAAGTTTGTATTTCAACCGCCAACATTAAATCCACCATTGTTTCATGGTTCACCACTACTTGGACCAACAAATAACTGGTTGGTTTTAAAAATTCAATCTCAAATTACCGTCACAATCGAAAACAATGTTAATCATAATAATTGTCATTTAAACAATAAACCACTATAAGGACGACCAACTAAACCATATTTATAAACATATAAATAAGCAAAAATAATTAAGGTATGTAAAATAAAGTAATTATAATAAAAGAAATTGTCCAAACTTCAATATCCATTAACAGGGCTAATAATTGCTAAAATTGGCAAAATAATTGCTGATGGGGCAACAACTTCAAAAAATTTCCGACTAGGAAAAATTAAAATAAATCCCGATAATAATTGGTGAATACTACATAAATGTAATGGCATTAATTCACTTAAACCACGAACTTGTGACGGACCAACCGGGCCTCAAATTCACTCCGTTTTTAAAACAATTGCTAAGTATGATACCCAAATGGCATAAGTTAAAAAATAAGTGGCAATTTGATAAACTCCAATTGAAATTCGAAATCATTTTCAATTAACAGTTTTAGCATAATATTTTCTGCAAAAAAATAATGAGCCAATAATTAAAACAAAAATAGCAATTCCCACTAATTGGAAAATATAACTATGTCCTTTAAAAAATCACTGGTCAGTTCAATCTGCCCCTGGTACATATGAACCTGCTGGGTCAAAAAAACCTCATGGTCCATCACTAGAACGAACAAATTTCATCTTCTTCCCTTTTCTCCTTTACCTAAAATAATTTTGTAATCTTATTTTACAACAAAATTAACAATTTTGTTTTTAATAACAATTTCCTTCACAATTTGATGACCCCTTAAAAAACCCTGAACATTCGGGTTTGTTTTTGCCAAGGCTAGCAAGTCCCCTTCCGAAGTATCAACGGCAACTTCTAATTTAGCACGTAATTTACCATTAACTTGAACGGCAATTACAACTTCTTTTTTTTGCAAATATTTTTCTTCATAACTTGGTCAAGTTGCTAAAGCAATTGATGATTTTTGTTGTAAATTAACTCATATTTCTTCTGCTAAATGTGGAGCAAAAAGACTTAGCATTTTCGTAAACCCTTCAAAATATGGTTGATAAATTGGGGTATCATCTTTATAACAAGCATTAATAAAAACCATCAATTGCGAAATAGCAGTATTAAAACTTAGTTTTTCAATCATTTCTGTGCCCTTTTTAACCATATTATGATAAATAAAATCTAATTGATGATTATTAACTTGCGTAAAATTATTGTTTTTAACAAGCCGATAAACACGGTCTAATCATTTCCGTGCTGAATCTAACCCACTTGGATTCCACGGCAATGATGCCTCAATTGGACCCATAAACATTTCATATAACCGTAAAGTATCAGCTCCATGTGATTTAATAATATCATCAGGATTAATAACATTCCCTTTTGATTTACTCATTTTTGTCCCATCAGCACCCAAAATCATCCCTTGGTTAACTAATTTATAAAATGGTTCAGAAGTTGGAACTAACTTTTGATCATATAAAAACTTATGTCAAAAACGAGAATATAATAAATGTAAAACAGCATGTTCTTGACCACCAACATATAAATCAACAGGTAACCATTTTTTAAATAATTTTTGGGCTTCTGAACTCCGTAAATCTAGCATTTCATTATTTTCCATTAAAATATATCCCAGGTAATACCAGCAACTACCTGCTCATTGCGGCATTGTATTAGTTTCACGGCGTCCTTTTTTACCAGTACTATCAACAACCGTCAACCAATCGGTTGCATTAGCTAGTGGTGATTCTCCTGTTTGCGAAGGTTTAATATTTGTCATTTTTGGTAATTCTAATGGTAATTCTTTTTCATCAACTAAACTAATTGAACCATCTTCTCAATGAATAACTGGAAATGGTTCTCCTCAATAACGTTGTCGTGAAAATAATCAATCGCGAAGTTTATAAGTTATCTTTGCTGTGGCATGACCTGTTTCTGTTAAAACTGCAATTGCCTTTGCAATTGCTTCATTAGTTGTTAAACCATTTAAAAACTCAGAATTAATATGTTTCCCATCCTTATTATGTAACTGCTGGTGATACTCACCTTCAATTACATAACTAATTGGTAATTGATATTTTAGGGCAAACAGATAATCACGTTCATCATGACCAGGAACAGCCATTACTGCTCCCGTTGCATAAAATGGCAGGACATAATCAGCAATCCAAATTGGCACAACTTTCTTATTAACAGGATTAATTGCATAACTACCAATAAACATTCCCGTTTTTTCTTTACTATTATCTTGTCGTTCTAAATCACTTTTTGCTTTTGTTGTGGCTAAAAATTCTGTTACTTTTACTTGATATTCTGATGTAGTTAATTTTGTTACCAACGGATGTTCTGGTGCTAACACTAAGTACTCAACACCAAAAATAGTATCCGCACGAGTTGTAAAAACTTCAATAATTTCTGAACTATCTTGCACAGCAAATTTAATTTCAGCGCCAACTGATTTACCAATTCAATTACGTTGCAAATCCTTCACCGATTCTGGTCAATCAACTTCATCAAGTCCTTCTAACAATTTTTCAGCATAAGCAGTAATTTTTAAAACCCACTGACGCATTGGTTTTTTATAAACAGGATAATGGCCTCGTTCTGAAACCATTTTGCCATCAATATTTAAAACTTCTTCATTTGCTAAAACAGTTCCTAAGTCAGGACACCAATTAACATCAACATCACGCATTTCAGCTAAGCCATTTTGATATAATAATTCAAAAATTAATTGTGTTGTTTTAAAAAAACCAGGTGAAGAAGTATTAACTTCTTTATTATAATCATAACTAAATCCAAGAGCTTTTAATTGGTGACGAAAATTAGCAATATTTTGTAAGGTAAATTCAGCAGGATCATTCCCTGTTTGTAAGGCATATTGTTCAGCTGGCAACCCAAAAGCATCTCATCCAATTGGATGTAAGACATCATAACCTTGTAATTTTCGCAGACGACTAACAACATCGGTTGCGACATATCCTTTTGGATGTCCAACATGCAAACCAGCTCCCGAAGGATATGGGAACATATCTAAAATATAAGCTTTTTTATCAGAGTTATTGGTTGTTTTAAAAGTCTGATGCTCTTCTCAATATTGTTGTCATTTTTGCTCAATTGCCTTATGCGAAAATTCCATTTTTATAATCCCTTCTTAATTTTATCTTTTTTAATTATAACATTGTTCCTATCGTTTATTTGCAGTTTAAACACTATTAATTTAATTTTATTCACGTATAATAAAATTATTGTAAAACAAGAAAGTAGAGGAAAAAACGATGAGTGTACAACAAGCAGCACAATTTCGAAAAGCAATTAAAATTTATGATAAAACAAAAACAGTTAACGATGCTGATTTAAAAACAATTCTAGCAACAGGTGCTTTAGCGCCCAGTTCAAACGGATTAGAACCAGTCAAAGTTATTATTATTAAGGATCAAAAATTAAAAGAACAAGCAGCACTAAATTGTTTTATGGCAGGAAACCAACAAAAAGTAAAAGATGCACCAATTTTAGCATTATTATTGGGGGCAAACGGAGATTATTTAACTTCTGAAGAATTTCTAACAAAACGTATGGGGCGAATTTTTAAAGGTGAAGCACTA
The DNA here is from genome assembly GCF_030060925.1 of Spiroplasma sp. SV19. Lineage (NCBI taxonomy): Bacteria > Bacillati > Mycoplasmatota > Mollicutes > Entomoplasmatales > Spiroplasmataceae > Spiroplasma > Spiroplasma sp. SV19. The sequence continues at coordinate 1,201,658 of NZ_CP045455.1, read as the reverse complement.
ACAAGTAATGTAACGGGAATGAGCAATTATTTAAAAACTTATCCCAGTCCAGATATGTTTTCAGACGAACAAACACATATTGTTGCTAGTTTTATGGCATTGCAAGCCGCTGATTTAAAAATTGGTTCAAGTATTATGGGAGGGATTACCCCCGTCAAAGCAATTCCATTTTTTAAAGAACACAATATTGTGGACACCACAAAATGACATTTAGCCTTAGGAATGCTTTTTGGGTATTATGATGATAACATAGCAGAAACAAGTTTCCCCCGCTTACGAATTCCAGAAGATGAATTTGTTACTATTTTTTAAAATATAACCACCTATCACAATTGATTAGAAAGTTACAATATAACCATGAAAACAACACTTAAAACTTTTTGAATTATTAGTTTAAGTTGTAATGTTATTTTTCTATTACTACAAATTGTAATAACAATTCCTTTAGTATTATATAAAAATGTCTTATCCTTAAGTAATAGCGATTTATCACAGATTTTCTTTGGAATTTTAATCGTCATTATTCTAACGATGTTTATCAGTAACTGAATTATAGTTCGAAATCCATTACGAAAATTAAGCAAGACTAAGGAATTAACACCCTGACAAGCGGATTTAGGATTTAATATTATAACCAAATATTCACATTTGCAAACAGAATATGAAGGTTATACTTGGTATTTAAAGAAAAAGGGATTTATTCTGCTAACAACTCTGGGGATTAATTTTAGTTATGCTTTAATTGCGGCTGTTATTTTTTCTATTTTAGGGTAAATAAAAAAAAGAAAATATTATTATTTTCTTTTTTTATTTTGAAACTTTTGCTTCTAAGTTATCTTTATTTTTCTCTTTTTTTGCAGCTTCTTTTCGTGCTAAGGCTTTCGCTGCTTTTTTCGCTGCAATTAAACGACGGCGCTTTTTCATTGCCATTGCCATTTTTATTCACCTTCTTCTTTTAGTTTGCTATTAATTCTTTAACAACTAATTTTAACTTAATAATTCTTGTTCAATTTCATTACGGGTTACAAATCCAGTTTTTCGTTTCAATTCATTTCCATTTTGAAATGTAATTAATGTTGGAATTGATAAAATTCCATAATTTTGAGCAAGATCTTGCAATTCATCAACATTAATTTTAATGAAATTAACATCACCACGGTCTTTTGCTAACTCACTAATTACTGGTGCAATCATTTTACATGGTCCACATCAATCAGCATAAAAATCAACTAATGTTAATTTACTGTCAGCAATTGCTTTTTCAAAATCATTAACAGTTTTTATTTCATTTACAGCCATTTTTATTCTCTCCTTTACTGAACTTTCTTGCTTTTTTTATCATATCACAAAAGTTCTATTTTTTTAAGAAAAACTGCTGCAAATATTTTGCTGGTCCATCTTCGCGATTTGACAAAGTTACTTCATTCGCCATAGCTTTTAATTCATCAATTGCATTACCAACGGCAATTCCAACCCCAGCTTGGCGAATTAATTCAAGATCATTATACGAATCACCAAATGAATAAGTCTGACTAATGTCAATCCCAATATGATGTGATAAAAACTGTAATGCACTCCCTTTTGAAATTCCTTTACAAGCAATTTCAAAAACACGATTATTATACTGTGTAATATCTAATTGTGGTAATAATTGTCGTAACTCCTGTATTAACACACCAGCAGCATTATCATCTAATGATTGATGAGTAATAACACTAGCATGGGTAATATCTTCAATAATTTCTTCTGGTTTAGTAATAACCTTATATTTAGTTCGCATTATTTTTGATCAATAATAAGAATTCTCACCATATTCATAAACATAAGTGCTATTATTACTAAAAAAATGGACTTTATACTTTTGATAAGTAAATTGAAAAAGCGTTTTAATTTCAGCAGTGGTAAAAATCATCATTCATAAAAAACTATTTGTTTTAAATGAATATGCACTTGCCCCATTATTTGCTAAAACATAACCATTATATTTATGAACTTTTAGTTTACGAGCTTGGCGAATGGCATCATTTGCTAATCGTCCCGTTGTTACAACAAATGGAATACCTTTTTTTTGCACTGAATTAACGGTTTTCTTTGTTAACTTACTAAAACGATGATTATCTTTTAATAAAGTTCCATCTAAATCTGAAAAAACTGCTTTTTTCATTTGTATCCTTCTTTCTAACCAAAAACTGCATAATCAATTATTTAAGATATATATTAGACATTATTTTATAGTTTTATTAATTATAGTGGAAAAACACTAAAATTAACAAAATTTTTATAAAATAAAAAAACACTTATAAAGTGTTATTTTGTTTCTTTTTATGGTCCGGGTGAAGGGACTTGAACCCCCACGAGTTACCCCGCCAGATCCTAAGTCTGGTGCGTCTGCCAGTTCCGCCACACCCGGGTATTCGGTTTTTAAAAAATGGTCTCCTGTAAAGGACTTGAACCTTTGACCCACTGGTTAAAAGCCAGATGCTCTACCAACTGAGCTAACAGGAGAAAGTCAATGGTGCTGGCTAGAAGAATTGAACTCCCAACCTACTGATTACAAGTCAGTTGCTCTACCAGTTGAGCTAAGCCAGCCTATAATTAAAAAATGGTCGGGTGTAACGGACTTGAACCGCTGACCACCTGCTTGTAAGGCAGGCGCTCTCCCAACTGAGCTAACACCCGAAAATGGTGACCTGTACGGGGTTTGAACCCGTGAATGCATGCGTGAAAGGCATGTGTGTTAACCGCTTCACCAACAGGCCGGTAATATTCGTAAAAATTGTCAAAAAAAATAATGGCGCCTAGTGCAGGACTCGAACCTGCGACCGATCGGTTAACAGCCGAGTGCTCTACCGACTGAGCTAACTAGGCATGGCATACTTTTTAGCCTTATTTATTATATACTAAATATTGAAAAACAAGCAACTATTTTTAGCCATTTTTTTAATTTTTATAAAATCTGATGCGAAACCTTGTTTCGGGCACTTTATTAGATAATAACTTTATGTTGTTAATCCTTCAAGATTATATCAATTAAAATATAAATTTGTTTGATATTTGAATTCATCAAACGTATATTCCAATTTGTCTAATGCCTCTTTTTTATAAATATTTCATAATGATTAAATATAAGAATTATCCTTAGACACCCCTATTTGAGACATGCTAATTTAATTCCTGCATATTTTAACATTATATTATATTGACAGCTCCTAAATTCTGCTCCATTATCACTTTGTATAATTAATCCTTTTAAGATATTTTCAGTTAAATTATGATTAATCGCATTGAAAAATGCAGCTTCAACCTACAACTTTTTTTTGATTATTATTTTTATTAAAAGTATTAGAATCAAATAAATAAAATAACACTAATTACATAAACTATCTTAAGAAAAAAAACTAAAAAATTGTAAAAAAATAAAACAATCATTATAACTTTCTCTTGATTTTATTGTAGCAAGTTCAATTGAAATATAACAAAAATATTATTTTTTTGTTAAGATATACTTATAGATTTAAGAAGATAAGCAAAAAGAAAGTTTAAGATAGTTATCTAAAATGAAAAATAAACAGCAGAAATGATTCATAATTACCCGACCAATTAATTTTCTGGGTATAAAGACAATTTGGAAAGATATTAAAGAATTACCAAAGACTTTTAAAATTCTTTTAATATGTATTGGAATTATTGTGACATTATTATCTTTTTTTGATTTTAATCATTTTATTGATCCTTATAATAATCCCTCTTTTTTTAGTATTGTAAATGTTCTAAACACTCCAAAGCCTTATTTAGGGAATATGCCAAAATGAATCGACGCAACTCTTTATTCTTTAAGTGGGTTAGTTAGTTTTACTGGTATTTTAAATGTTTTTTTAATTAGTTTTGGAAAAATGAGTAACTTTTTCTGAGGTTTAATTAATGTTACAACTTTTGGATTATTTGCATTTGATTTTGGTTATACCGGTGATGCCCAATTAAACTTATTTTTTTATTTACCCTTTCAATTTATTGGATGATACATTTGACAAAAAACATTAGTCTTTGAACAAAATTCTTCTTTAAATATTAGAACCTCAAAATGATGAATTATAACACCAATTGCCCTAAGTGCTTGTGCTGTTTTAACAGTTGCTTGATACTATGAGATTCCTGCTTTTCATTATGCTATTGTTAAAACAGATTATGCTTATTTATATCAACCAGTTCCACATGTTTTTGATAGTATTACTAATAGTATTGCGATTGTTGCGTCAATTCTAATGTTTTTACGATTAAAAGAGCAATGAATTTTGTGATTAATTTCTAATGTTTTACAGTTCTCAATGTTTGCTGGAATAAATAGTATTGGTGCTAATCATCCAATATCAATCAATATTAATATGTTAATTCAAATGAGTTTCTTTACTGTTAATACAGTTATTGGTTTTTTAATTTGAAGTGGTTATTTAAACAAAGAAAAAACAGAATAATAATTCTGTTTTTTTAAATTACTGCTAACAATTCCACTAATAAAACTTTTAAATCAACTGCCATTTTTTGGGTTTGTTTCATAATATAGTCATCATCAACAAAATCAGGATTATCACCAATTGAACAAACGGTTGCTGTTGTTAAACCAGCAACTTTCATGCCACTATGAAATGCCGCGATTGCTTCAGGAACAATACTCATTCCAATCATTTGAGCATATGGTTTATACATCCTTGCTTCACTAGCTGTTTCAAATATTCCCCCTGGATAACCAACATATACTCCTGTTCTTAATTTAATATCATTTTTTTCAGCAACCGTTAATAATAATTGTCGCAACTTATCATCATATAAATTTTGAGGAATTGGTCAGCGAATTCCTAACCGTGGGTTATTTAACCCAATAATGGGATTATCACCAAAAGCATTAATGTGATCTGTGATTGCACATATTTCACCAATTTTAATTGCTTGGGCATTTAAACTAGCTGCCGCATTAGATGCTATCATTATTTGCACATTTAATAACGATAAAGTATAAATTGGAAAAGCAATTTCACTCATACTATAGCCCTCACAATAATGGTGCCGTCCTTGCATAAAAACCACTTTTTTACCATTGTGTTCAGCAAAAACTAAATTGCCAAAGTGATATGGTGCTGTACAAATTGGTCAAAATGGAATATCAGCATATTTAATACTATGATTAATCTTGAATGAATCAGCAAGATGATTATATCCCGAACCAAGCACCATTAAGACTTGATAGTCTTTTCAATCAGTTACTTTTTGTTGCAAAAAATTAACGGCTGCTGTTAAATTTTCATCATAAAGTTTATTATCTAAACGCATATTGTTGGCCTCCTTGTTCTTTCTATTATATTTTAAAATAAAGTTATTATTAATACAATTATTCTTGGATATTATTTTTAATAAAAAAACTCTTTTTTAAAGAGTTTTTTTATAAATTTATCTTTTTCAATTTTACTGTACAAAGGCAAAAGCAATAAAATAGCCAATAAAACAGAGATCTAAAATATAAATTGGAATTGCAACCGTTTTTGCTTTTTTGGTAATTAAACAAATTAAGGCATACGCAATGAAACCAAGTGCTAGACCATTTGTAATTGAAAAGGTAACAATCATTGTAATAATAGTAAAGAAAGCAGTAATCCCAAATTCTGGTTTTGCTCATTCAATATCTTTAATTTGACTAACCATTAATGTTCCAACAAAAATAACCGCCGCACCAGCAATGGCTGGCGTAATTAATTTAAAAATTGGAAATAGCGGGATTGCAACTAAAAACATTGTTCCAGTAATAATTGCTGAAAAACCAGTTCGTGCGCCCTGAGAAACTCCTGTTGTTGATTCAACAAAACTTGTGACAGACGAACACCCTAATGTTCCCCCAACTAAAGTTCCGACTGAATCCGCAATTAAAGCTCGTGGTTTTAATTCATATTCTCGTCCTGTTGCTGCTGAAATTTGTGTTGAAACAGAATATAACGTTCCTGTTGTATCAAAAAAGTCCACAAATAAAAAAACAAAAATTGAAATATACATAATTGGTGATGTTCAAATTTTCAGATTAGTAAATTCCGAAAAAGTTGATTTTAAATTAGTACCAAAACCATTAAAATCGCTATAACTTCACCCTCTTCAGTAGGCAAAATTTGTGCGAATAAAATCACTATCAATCACATTACCAATAATTAGCGAAACACCCAAACCACCTAAAATTGCAATTGCAATTGCACCAGGTATTTTATTAAAGTGCAAAATAAAAATTAAAATTAAGACTCCAAAGCCCATTAAAATCATTGGCCAATTAGTCTTTAAATTTCCTAATGTTGCAACTGGAATTCCACCATTAACAACAATTCCGCCGGGAGTAACAGCATTATCACCAACAAAACCAATATTATGTAAACCAATATAGGCAATAAAAAATCCTATTCCAGCTCCAATTGCTAATTTTAATGAATTTGTAATCGCATTAATAACAATTGTTCGTAATTTTGTTACTGAAATAAGACAGAAAATAATAGCAGAAATCATAACTGCAATTAAAGCTCCTTGATAACCCAAACCATTATTAGCGACATTAAAAGTAAAAACAGCATTTAATCCCATTCCTGGCGCTAAGCCAACTGGCATATTAGCTGATAAACCCATAATTAATGTTGCAATAAAAGATGCAAGAGCTGTTGCAATAAAAATTCCTCCAAAAGCCATATTCTGACTTGGATCTGTTGGATGATTAATATCTGGTGCAGCCGATAACATATTTGGCTGGACTGATAAAATATATAACATTGCTAAAAACGTTGTTAAACCACCAATAATTTCTTTTTTAAAAGTAGTTTTGAAATCATCAAATCGAAAAAAAGTCTCAATCTTTTTTTTAAACATATATCTAACTCTCCATTCAAATTTATTGTAAAAATAAAAAACATTAACCTTGTTTATAAACATAAGTTAACGCAAAAAGAAAGCATTAACCTATAGAGTCTTTATTACAGTGGTAAGACGTAGAAACGCTAGACCATATTACTAGCATATACAGGTGGTGTTTAATATATTTACTCTTTAAATATACCGAATTAAATTATAAAATTCAATCCCTTTAACAAAAACAAATGACATTTTCAGAAAATGGAAAGAAAGCTTTAAAACTAGTGTAAATTTTAAAAGTCTTTAAATCTTTATCTGATAAATATTCTGTTGCCAATGTTATTAAATCTTGTCGATAATGTTCTACTAAATTTGTTCAACAAAACCAACCAAGAATTAAGAAAATAACACCCATAATTGATAAAACCTGAATTGCAATCCCGATTCCATTAATAACATCATTGTCTTTTAAATATTGTGTTAAAACAACTAAGATTGTTGTCCCAATAAATAAAAATAAAGTAATCACTAAAAATCATGATAAAAATTTCAGTCAAAAAAAAGACTTTGATTCTTTTGTTTTTTTATTATAAACATAATAAAAATGAAAAATCATATCATAAATCTTAGTAATACTTTGATCTTTATAGTCACTTTGGCGAATAACTACGGCATTACTTATTTTAGAAAAATTATGTGCTTTAATAACATGTTTTCGTTCCCCAATATTAACATCTTCAAAATCATTATCATCTAACATTTTTCGTAATAATTTTCGTGGTTCTAAATCTGTTTTCCGCTTTTTATATCCAAGTAGAACAAAACTAAATGTTAATCATCCTAAAATAAACAAACCTGTAATTATAATAAAAACAAAGTAAACTAACCCTGTTATTTGTGCTAATCCAAACATTTTTAATCACATTCTCCTCACATATAAATCTTACCTTATCCTTTAATAAAAACAACTTTTAAAATTAATTATTTTACAAGTAAAAAGTATTAAAAATATTTTTAAATATTACTGCGTATAATAACGAAATGATGTTTCAGCAACTTCTTTTAAAATATCATACATTTCATCTTCACTTCACATTTGTTCTCTAAAGTACATAGATACTGGAGAAAAATAATTATAACCTGATGAACCATCTTTTTTAAAAACATAAGTTTTATTTAAGGGATAAAATTCATTCATCATAATATTTTTGAATCAATATAACTATCTTCATGATTAAAATCACAGCCTCAACCAAAACAAACAAAAGGTGTTATACTTTCATGCATCATCATTGTCCTAATGCCAATCAAATTTTTGCCAAGTCTTTCAATTGCATTTCCTTTAGCCTGTTTTGGTTTTCCTTCTTTTTCTAGCTGGTCATTAGTTCCTTGACGTTTTATCTCAGAAACTAGTAACACTCTACAAAATTCTTCATCAGAAGTAGATTTTAATAATAGAATTCCTCCATCAGGTTTAATGCTTCTATCATCAAAAGCATTAAAATATTCTCGTCTTATACACTTATTTTTAATCATTTTATTCATAAAACCAATTGATATAGTTTTAGAATATTCAATATAAAATTCCTTATTTTTTTCATCAATGTTTGAAATGTTTTCAAATCGTTTTACTAAGTACTTAATAACTTTTTGCATTGCATAGTATATTTCTTTATCATCTTTTTTACTATTTAGATTTTTTGGTCTATGTTGATTTTTATTCATTCTTAATTGCTCTGAAGTTGCCACGTTATTTCTCTCCTAAAAAATAATGTGGTTTAAGTGTTTTAATATTAAAAATAAGAATTTCAGAATGAAATAAAACATTATCAAAAACATTTTTTGGTAAAGAAATAATAGAAGATATTTCAGGATAATTTTTATTAATAAAATTCATTCATCGCTTGCTTTCACCTGATTGATTTAATCTAAAACCATATGGTGTAAACATAACAATAGGAATATCTTTTCCAAATAATTCAATAACTTTTCTAAATCAAACTTCAGGTAGTAAGGGTCTACTCCCATAAAATTTTCAAATATATTCTTTTGTTTTTTCATCAATATTAAAAGGTGGATTCATTATTACTAATGATGGAATTTTGTTTTCTAAATCGTTGTTTGTTAATTCTAAATAATTTTTAATAATTGTATTAGAAAAGTTATGATCTTCAATATCAACACCTTTAATTTTTCATCCCGCTTTTTCCCAAGGAATTAATAAGGAACCTTTCCCAACACATGGATCAAAAATATATCCCTCTTTTATATGGGTGCTTAGAATTTTAAATAAAAACTCAGATACATAATTGGGAGTATAAATATTTGACTTTTTTTCATTTTTATAAAAATTATTTCTATCTACTCTATACATAGAACCTCCTTGCTTTTTATTTTTTATTATAATGAAAAAAAAAAAAAAAAAAAAGTAAAAAAAAAAAAAAAAAAGCATTTTATTTAAAAATAACATTTAAAAATGTTATTTTTAGACTCTGCTCCCACTTCTTGTGTAATTAGTTTTCCATTTTCATCAAATGATTTAGCACAAAACCCAACACCATTTAAAACTTCTGGTACACATTTAAAATTATTTTCAATTTCTTGTAGTTTTTGTTGAATTTCAGCTGCAGTTAATTGGTTATTTTCTTGTTCTTTTTTCATAATTTTAATCCCTCGTTACAAATAATTATAACACTTTATCTCATAATAAATAACGAGATAACCCTAATTTAAGAAATTTAATATTTTAACATTACTTTGTAAAATCTTCTTATTAAATAAACTTTTACAAATAAAAATACATAATAAAAACAAAGAAACTCTTTTCTTTGTCTTAACATAAAATGTAATTAATTATTCTAAATAAGCAACTGCCTCAATTTCAACTAAGGCATCTTTTGGCAACCCTGCAACCGCTACGGCTGACCGAGCTGGGAAATCCGCCGTAAAATATGTTTTGTACACTTCATTCATTGCGGCAAAATCATTGATATCTTTTAAGAAAATGTTAACTTTAACAACATTTACCAAACTATAACCAGCTGATTGAATAATTGCTTTCAGATTCTCCAATGACCATTTTGTTTGTTCAGTAATTGTTGTTCCCCCAAAAGTCATTGTTGATGGATCTAACGGTAGTTGCCCTGAAATATATAAAAAGTTCCCCGCTTTAATTGCTTGTGAATATGGGCCAATCGCCTCAGGAGCTAAGCTAGTTGCGATAATTCTTTTACTCATCTTAAATTTTCCTTTCTTCTTTCGTAAAAATTGTTACTAAAATATTAACTAATTTTACCACCATCGCAAATGATGTTCCAATATTAATTCTAAAACACGATGGTGGTGCTTCAACAAAATCATCATCTTTACTAACAATTAGTTTATGTTTTCATAATAGTTCATTGACTTCTTGTGAAGTCATGTTAGTTTCCGCATAATTAATTCAAACCAAATACGACGCTTCTAGTTGCATAATTTTTAAACCAGAAATGCTCGCTAGTTTTTCTTGAACATAATTATAATTTTTTGCAACATAACTTAACATTGTTGTCTTTCACATTACTACTTCTGAATTATTATAAGCAGCAAGATAGGCTGGAATTGTAAAAACATTCGGGGATGTAATTGAACCACGTTGATATTGTTCATCAATTTTAGTTCTTAACATCTCATTATGAGTAATTACATATGATGATTTTAAACCACCAAGATTAAAAGCCTTATTTGGTGAATTACAAACAATTAGATAATTATCTGGCATTGTAAATGATAGTAACGAATGAAATTTAACATTTGGTAAGGCTAAATCTCCGTGTACTTCATCTGATATTATTAAAACACGATATTGCTGACAAATAACAATTATTTTTTGTAATTCTTCTCTTGTTCAAACCCGCCCTCCTGGGTTATGTGGATTACATAAAATAAATAATTTTGGCCGATATTTTTGAATAATTGCTTCAAACATTGCAAAATCAATTTGATAACTTTTATCTACTCATTGTAATTGATTTGTCAAAAGACGACGTTTATTATTAATAATCGCGTGCCCAAAGGGACCATAAACTGGGGTTTGAACTAAAACATAATCATTAATATCTGTTAAGCACTGAACTAACTGATGCAACGCATTAACAGTTCCATGAACTAACTTAATTTTATCAACTGGAACAATAACTTGATGCTGATGAAGATATCAATCACTAATTGTTTGATAAAGTTCATCACTAACATAACTATAACTGTAAACGCCTTTTTTTGCTCGTTCTAAGATAGCATTCATAATTGGTAATGGTGTTATAAAATCTAAATCCGCAATTGATGAATTAATGATATTATCACCAGTCAAATGATAGTTTTTTGCAATGTAAGTTTGGTCTCATTTCCGATCTAAATTTTGACTACGATCAATGATAATATCAAAATTATATTTCATAATGCTCACTTTTACCTTTCTAACTTAGGATTACTTCGTTTTTGTTTTCGATTTAAATATTGTTCTTGTTCACTTGGCGATAATTTATTGAATTTTTTTAAATGCTGTTTCTTAACAGCTGGGACAATTCCTAATGATAAAATATTAGCTGTTCAAGTCTGCACTTTTTGCTCTAAGACTGGTTTTGTCTTAATATATTTTAAACCTAATAATAATGTTGTTGATATTGCACAACCAATTATAGCAAAAATTAACCACAGTAAGATTGCTACACCAATTGAAAGTGCTCCCGTTGTTGATTGCATTCCTGCCATTGTAATAAAGCCCCCACCAGTAATGGTTGAGCCTAAATTAAAGGCAGCACATAAGCCTCCCGAAACAGCTCCTCCTAGCATAAACGAAGGAATAACACGGAATGGATCTGATAAGGCAAAGGGAATCGCCCCTTCTGTGATTCCTAATGATGATAAAATCCACGCCATTTTTCCTGCTTCTTTTTCATACTGATTTGAAAAACGACGACCAATAAAAGTTACTAACGCTGTTGTCCACCCTGTGCCAATTCCGGCTGCTCAAAAACAAGCATATGGTACTAATAACGTTGGATTAGTTAATTGTCCACCAGTAAAGGCCTGTGAAAACGAGGCAAATGAGAAAGCTCATGCCACTTTATTAAACGGTCCTCCCAAATCAAAAACACACATCATTCCAATAATGATTCCTAATAAGGCTGCTAAATTAGATGTTTGGAGCGTTGTTAATCCACTAAAAATAACATTAATTAATAAAGCTAACGGTTGACCAATGACAAATAAAATTACACACATACTAATTAATGATCCTAACACCGGATAAACAAATCATGTTAAGACGCCTTGCATTTTTTGACTAACTAAATATTTTTTAAATAGTTTCATCATATATCCAACCAGAATCCCTGTAATCAAGCCCCCTAAGAACCCCAGGCCATCAACAATCACTGTCCCATCAGCAGCTGTTTTTGTGACATAAACACACGCTAATCCACCAAGAAAACCGGGGGTTAATCCTGGTTTATCAGCCATCGCATAAGCAATATAAGCCGCTAAAACTGGTGCTAACAAAATACTTAAACTTTTCCCAGCAACATTACTTAAAGTGTTTAACCAATTAGCATGTTGCGTAATATAATCAGCTCCTGCAATTTGAATAATAATTGTAATTAAAGCTTGAATTGCTGTTCCCGCCACAATAACAGGAACAGCATAAGAAATTCCAGTTAAAACAGCATTTTTTAAACTAACAGCTCCCGCTTTAAAATGTAATTTAAACCACCCTTTTTCCTTTTTAATTTTAACTTGTTTTGTTGTAGGAATTTGTTGATTTGAAAGCTGACGCATAATTTGCAATGCTTTTTTAAAAACACCATCAACATCATGCAATGGTTCACTAACTGCTACTTTTAAAATTGGAATACCAACAAATCGTTCTTGTTCACCAATAACAACAGCAGCAGCAATAATTAAGACATTCGCATTTTGAATATCTTCTGCAGTTAATTTATCTTCAAAACCATTTGCCCCTTGTTTTTCAACTTTAACAGCATAACCCAAGCGTTTTGCTTCATCTTCAATCTTTTTCGCTGCCATATAAGTATGTGCAACTCCCGCTGGACAAGCTGTGATGCCTAAAACATACCCCTTATAATTTTCAGTAGTTGATGCTGCTACCTCATCTTCTGCTTGTAATAATGCTAGAATTTTTGCTTTATCGGTTTCTGTTTTTAACATCTTACGAAGATCAGGATTTAATAATTTCTTAGCAACATTACTTAATACTTCCAAATGAATATCATTTTGCTTATTTGTTGGAATAATTAAAGCAATCGCAACTTGAACAGCACTATTATCAAATGTTGGTCATTGTAACCCCGTCTGATATCGGACAAAAATAACAGCTGGTTTTTTAATATCTTTAATTCGTGCATGCGGAATCGCAAACCCATCTTCTAAACCCGTTGATGTTTCATTTTCACGTGCTCATAATGCTTTTATTAATTTTTCAATATTATCAATACAGCCTGCCTTATAGGCAACGGTTGCTAATTCTTGAAAAGCTTCATCTTGTGTTGTTGCTGATGAATCTAAAATAATTTGTTCAATTGCAAAAAGATTATCCTTATTTTTATTACTCATTTTAACCTCCTTATTTTAATAATATCTTGTTGCCCTTTCTTTAATTAAAACAAAAAAAGCAGTAGAAACAATAAAAAAACTATATTTTGAAATATAGTTCTGAAAAATGAAATGAATTTTATTAAAAATACTTGCGAATAATTTTTGCATATAAATAATCTAAGAATTGCATTACCGTTTGCGAACGAATTGAAAAAACATCTCAGATTTCATTTTCACGAGAATTGATAACAAAGTAGTCTGTTAAATGGTTTGTTAAAGCTGTTTTTTTACCAATAATCCCAAAGGAATATACATCAGAATTAACTTGTTTAGCAATTGAAGCAATAAAATTTGATTGTCCACTCAAAGTTATGTAAAAAACCATATCATCAACCGTAATCATTGGTAAATAAGACTCAATTGAGTTTAAATCATTTTGATGAATAACATTTTTATTAATTCATCGTAACCGTTGCACAAAATTACGAGAAACATTATATGCTAAGTTAAAAGCAAAAATAAAGACAGTTTTCGCAGTCGTAATTTTTTCAATTAACATTGTTAAATCATTTTGAAAAAAAGTAGTATGCATCAATTGAGCTGATTCAATTTTAATTTTTAAGTACTCGTTAAAAAAAGCCATTTCATCTTGAATTAATTGCTTATTAGCATTAAATTGTTGAACATCTAATGACACATGCTCTAATAAATACTTGACCTTAAACTTTAATTCATTAATTCCTTCCAACCCAAGTTTTTGACAAAAGCGAATAATCCCTGCCGGCGAAGTAAAACAATTACTAGCTAACTCACTTGTTGTTAAGTTATTAATTATAGCAAGATTTGTTAAAATATAGCGCGCAATTGTTTGATTTGTTAAGTTCTTTTCATCAACCGCTAACATTTGTAATTGTTTTAATAAAGCAGTATCCATCTTCAATCCTCCTTAGAATTATTAGGACCAACATCCAACATAACGGGCAATTGTTTACGATCAGTTCATTGTTTTTAAAATTGGATAACGGCGATTCATAAAGCGTTTATTTAACACAAAAGCAACAATAAACATTACTAATAAACCTAAGAAACTAATTAAGTAATCACCAACATTAACTGTTCCTGACACATAAGATAACATATTAAAGACAATTTGATAGCGAATTAAATTAATAACCATCGCCCCAATTGGAATTGAAATGACTCAACTAATTAAAATAATTGGCAAATAAATTAAAAACATTCTGTTAAAAATTCAAAAATCAGAGTAGCCTAACGCTTTAAAACTATTTAAAACTTTTAAATTATCTTTTAAAATGATATTAGTAATAATAAAGATTTGGAAAATACAAGCCACAATTGAGGCCACAAGAATTAATAAATAAATAAAGAATAAAATAATTTGCAAATTAATCGTTTGTTGTAACAATATTTTTAAATTTTGTGTTCCATTATAAATTGGCGAAGGTTGATATTGAGAAGGGTCAGGTAAAATATTATAATTATTGTTCTTCTCATAAACACCAATATAATGATATGTTTCATTTTGTGTTAAGGATGAGTATAATGTTGCTAACCGTTTTGGGGTTAAAGCCTGATTATTATACCGATTAATTAAAAACATATTTTTCATCCCATTATCAAACTGATCAACAACAACATAAAAAGTAACATTGTTATCATTAAAATTACTTGCTAAAATATCGCCAATATTAACACCCCGTAAAAATTGATAGGCCTTATTTATAATAATTGGATATAGTTGCACCTGATAGTTAGTTGGATCTCAACTTGGATCCTTACTATGGAATCAATTTTCACTTTGGATTAGTTTTTTCATCTCATTCACTTGCAAAATCGCATAGTTAACTTTAGCACTAAAACTGTTTGTTTGTGCAGCACGTAATAAACTATTATCATCACTATTTTGATCAAAACTAGTTATTTTATTAAAGAATCAAGCAATATCTGTCTTATTTTCAACATTTGGATAAAATAAAGTAGTATTATTTTTATAATCATAAAACTCAATTGCATTCCCCGTTAAGGATTTCAAATTTTGCCCACTAATAAAATTACGATAGAAAGTTGGAATTGATAAATCAATTGTTGACCCACTATTTGCCGCTTGATAATTAGTTAAGAATTGTTCTAAATTATGATAGTTAATTGCTTCTTGGGCATAAAGACTTTGGGTATCTGCAAAAATTTCTGATTGAGATGGTCCATAAATAATTGGTTGATAACCTAATGTAATAATTCCATCTTCATGACTTAACTCATTAATAAAATATTCATAAACTGACCCTTGAATAAAACTTGTAATTTGATCATAATATTTGGTGTTTTTACAATTTTGTAAATATCACTCATAAGAATTAGCTTTAAACCATAAGTGTTTTAGCGAAGGAATAATACTACTATTACCAACAAATGGCCCACACACTGGTTGTGAGGTCCCAATATCAGGATATTTTTTTAAAACCATTTCTTCGGTAAAAATTCTTTGCTGTGGGTTTAATAACAGATAGCCTGAAACATTAGGGTCTTTAACTGCCGCTGGGCTTTCATACACTAAGTAATCATATGGTGGGGTTTGATTAGCACTATAATTATAGTTCGTATCATAACGATAAACATATTTTCAATTTGTATTAGCTTTTAAATTAAGATTGATCTGACTAAAATTAATAATAGTTGTTAAACCAGTAAACAACATTGCCCCGGTTAAAGTTGTTACCACAATTGTTAATAATAATTTTCATTTAGCATCTAAGGCAAACTTAAGACTGATCTTATATTTAAAATTTAAATGCAAGAAATTTATTTTTGGAATGTGGGTTTTTAGTACTTTTGGCTTTAACAAGACTAAGGTTGGTCGTGATACTTCAATGATAATAAATAAAAAGGCATAAGCACAAACAACTAGCGTTGGTAACAAATATGTCCCCATAATTAACCACCACGGTGGAATCGAAATATAAGTTGTAAATTCTAAAAAGCCTTTGTAAGTAATATTTAAAATAAAGGCAAAAACCCAACTAGTTACTAACGATAACGTAGCAATCACAAACATTAATAGTAGAAAACAAGATAACAGTAAAAAAGCAACAGTTCCTGTTCCATAACCTTGGGCTTTTAAATTTCCAATAATTCCTCGGTTAACAAATAACAATTTATTAACAATCATACTGATCATAATAAATGATGAAATTACTAATAATAATGAAATTGCGACTAAAATTGATCAAATAATTTCCTCTTTATTCGAAATCAATTCTTTCATATGATTTAATGGACTATAAGCTCTACTTGAATATGAAAAATTAGCATTATCATAAACATTAGCCATATCACTTCAACTATTCTTTGTTGTTAAAAGATTATTATTTCATTGGTCTTTTGCCAACGCAGCATTAATTGTAACACCACTACTCATAATGCGGGCCGCTGCTTTCATATTCTGTTGTAAGTGATCATACTCATCTCCACGAATTCATAAATATGGATTATAAGTAAACGATGAATCATTGGAAGCACTATTAACATAAGCATTAGTCGCAAACCCAACAACGCGGTATTTAAACCCATAAATTGTAAAAAGATCACCAATGTTAATTTTATTATGCGAAGCATAAGAATTATTAACAATAATTGGTGGATAGTCACTTGTGGCATTATAATCTAAAAAAGTTTGATAACTACCCTTAACCATAATTGGGGTTGTTCAATAATACGGGCGATCACTTTGAATATAAAAATTCTCTGCTTTAAAAATATCATAAACCTGCATTGTTTCATTCATGATTGCACGATCAGCAACTGAACCTATAATAACTGAATTTAATAACCGTAACTCTAACTGGTAAATGCGAGCTTGGTTTTGTGCAAAATCTTGATAAGCACTCTTAAAAACATTAGTATCAGTTACTAACTTCTGATTATCTGGTGAACTAACAAATGGAATTAAACCATTGGGATTTTTTAAATATCCCAGTAGTTCAATATAATCGGATTGATTTAAAAAATAATCACTCTGCGGTAAAATATTACTCGTAAAATTTAAAACAACATCTCCTGTTGTTTTTAGTTGCTCAACAAAATAAGGATTCGAACTATTCGAAGCAAGTCATTTTCCAGTATATTGCGGATTTTTTGTTGAATCTAAATAAATTTGATAACTATCATTTGGTCCTTTTTGTAACAAAAAATAAGAACTTTCTGCTTTAGTAAGATCAATCGTTTGATTAGGATTAATATAGTTAATGTTACTTAACCCATATGATAAATTTTTGTTATTAGAAGCAATTTTCAATTGTTCACTAAATCGAAAAGAAATATTGGTATTATACAAGTTTTTTCCAATTACAGCTAATTGACTAGTGCTTAAATCATTTGACATAATCATTCCCCCAAAAAGAGTAATAACAACACCTAACATTAAAAACAACCCCAAAACCTGTAAACTATTTTTGGTAAAACTTAATCAAAAATTTTTGAACAAATGTCTTATCATTAGTTTTCATCTCCATATAATTAATCATAATGCATTATTATTTATTTTTCAAAGTTATATTTTGGATTTTTTGCTAATTTTTGTAAAGCGTCTCGTGCCGCTAATTGTTCTGCCTCCTTGTGGGTATAACCATGGCCCTCGCCATAACGAATTCCATCAATTTCCGCTATCATAGTATACAATACACGATTGCCTTCTAATGGTGGTGATTCTTTTACCAACTTATATTCTAATGTGCGGACATCACCAGCTTGTAAAAACTCTTGTAACTCCGTTTTGTAATCACGAATTTGATCAAAAAAACCGGGGTTTGAAACCATTTTAATTAAAGTTTGATCAATAAATGTCCGAACTGTTTCTTCTCCTAAGTCAAGGTACAACGCCGCTAGCATTGATTCGTAAATATCTGCTAAAATACGATTTTTTTCATAGCCTTTTGTTTTAATCTCACCTTTTCCTAACAATAAAAAAGGAGCCCAATTCATTTGCCGTACTAATTCTGCTAGGGTCCCTTCCCGAACCACTTTGCTCCGTAAATTAGTAATTTCTCCCTCATTCTTGTCAGGAAAAGTTAAAAATAAATATAATGAAATCTCTTTTGCAAGAATAGCATCACCTAAGAATTCCATTCGTTGATAAGTATAATTTAAATTATTTTCATTAGCATAAGAATTATGCGTTAAAGCCTCTAAATAATATTTTTGCTCTTGCAACAAAATATTATATTGTTTAAAAAACTTTTTTAATTCAGCAAATAATTGGTCAGGTTGTTTGTTTATAAACTGCATCGTAAAATTAATCCTCCTTTAACAATTTTACTGTCATTTTTTGGACAAAGTCATTAACAATTGCAGTACGTGCCATTTCTAATGTACTAATTCATGATTTCTCATCGCTACTACCATGTGTTTTAATGGCAATTGCCTTTAACCCTAGAACTAAAGCGGAAGCATTATTTCGATAATCAAATGTTTCTCGAACTCCCCGAAACGCTTTACGAAGAGATAACGCTTTTAATTTGCGATAAATATTTTTAGTTAATTCATGTTTAATAACTCCCATTAAGTTTTTTGCCATTCCTTCTAAGGTTTTTAAAGTAATGTTCCCAGTAAAACCATCGGTTACAATAATATCAACAAGATTACTTGTAATATCTCGTGGTTCAACATTTCCTTTAAAATTAACTTTATTGTTTGTAGATAATAATTTATAAGCTTCCTTATGATAGTCTTTTCCTTTTGACGCCTCTTCGCCAATATTTAAGATAGCAACCGTTGGGGTAGGATTGTTCATAATTGCTTGGGCATAGATACTAGCCATAATTGCAAAATTAACAAGATCTTGGGCATCATTTTCTAAATTAGCACCAACATCTAACATTAAAACTGATTTTTCTTTTTTAATAGTTGGAATAAAGGGCATAAAAGCTGGGCGAGAAATACCAGGAATTTCCCCAACAATAAAATGACACGCCGCTAAAAAAGCTGCTGTTGAACCACCAGAAAGAAACGCATTTGCTTTTTGGTCACGTAATAATTCGGCGGCACGAACCATTGAACTATTTGGTTTACGTCGAACCTCCATTAACCCTTCCGTCATCAGAATAACTTCTGTTGTTGCAACAATTTCATACCTTGTTGAATCTAATTTTGCTTTAACAGCAGCAGACTGAATTTCACTTTCATTTCCGACTAACATAAATGTAACATCTTGATATTTTTTCATAAAAACTTTTAACGCATCAATAATTGGATTAATTCCTAAATCGGTTCCCATCATATCAATCGCAATTTTACTCATAATTAAATCTCCTAACTTACTTTTAATTATAACAAATAATTAAATAGTTTTTTTCTGAAAAGATTGGGGATAATTTATAATTATTTTTTTGATAAAACTTCAATTAATTGTAACTTAATCTTTCCTTTACTATCAACTTCTAAAACCTTAACTTTAACAATATCATTCAATTGCATAATATCTTCTGTTTTTTCAACCCGTTTCTCCGCTAATTTTGAAATATGAATTAAACCATCAACATTTTCTTTTAAATTAACAAAAGCACCAAATTTTTCAATTTTAACAACCGGTCCTGTTATTTCAACCCCAATTTCAACAGGCATTGCAATCGCTTTAATTAATTCATAAGCCTTTTCAATCGCAGGATAATCCTTATGATAAATTGTCACTTGCCCATCATCTTCAATATCAATCTTCACATCATCAGCTTTTTCAATAATAGCTGTAATCATCTTACCACCAGGACCAATCACTTCGCGAATTTTATCAACTGGAATCATAAATGTTTTCATCTTTGGCGCTGTTGGCGCTAATTCTGCTCGTGGAACTGCAATTGTTGCTAAAACATTATCAAGAATTTGTAGTCGCGCTTTTTTGGCTGCTAATAATGCTTCTTGTAAAATTGCTTCACTAATTCCAGCAATTTTAATATCCATTTGTAAAGCACAAATTCCTTGTGCTGTTCCAGCCACTTTAAAATCCATATCGCCAAGATGATCTTCCATCCCTTGAATATCAGTTAAAATGGTATAATTATCATTTTCTTTGACCAGACCCATTGCAATCCCAACCACCGGTGCGGTAATGGGAACTCCAGCAGCCATTAAAGCCAAAGTTGCCGCGCAAATTGAGGCCTGCGAAGTACTTCCATTCGACTCTAATACTTCTGACACAATTCGGATCGTATATGGAAAGACCTTTTCACTAGGAATAATTTGTAACAATGCTTTTTCTCCTAAGGCACCATGCCCAATTTCACGCCGTGATGGCGGTCCCATTCGCCCTGTTTCACCAACAGAAAAAGGCGGAAAATTATAATGATGCATAAATCGTTTCCCATCTTCATCAGTAATACCATCAATAATTTGGTTTTCCCCTAAGGCACCTAAAGTCACAACAGATAAGACTTGTGTTTCTCCTCGGGCAAATAAGGCACTGCCATGGACAACTGGTAATATATCAATTTCACTCGTTAAAGGGCGAATTTCATCAAGTTGCCGACCATCTAACCGTGTTTTATCAATTAAAATTTGCCGACGAACTTCCTGACGAACAACATCATGCAACGCTGTTTTTAATTCCAAGACAATTCGTTGCTGTTCTTTTTCGGTCACATTATTATCAATAGGATAATGTTCCACGGCCTGTTCAATTAGAACTTGAATTGTTTCATACCGAACAACTTTTTCCTTAATTTGCGCAGCAGCAATTAACTTAGCTGCATAATCCTTCTTAACATAATCAGTAATTTCTGCACGAACAGTAAATAATGTTACTGCCATTTTGGATTGGCCAATTTCGGCAATGATTTTTTGTTGAAAAGCCACTAACTCAGTAATAACTTTATGCCCCATTAAAATAGCTTCTAACATTGTTGTTTCAGAAACTTCTTTTGCCCCCGCTTCAACCATATTAATTGCCTCAGCAGTTCCCGCCACAATTAATTCCATTTGCCCATTGCTTAATTGCTCTAAGGTTGGATCAACAATAATATTTTGTGCTTGATCAACGGTTAATAATGCGCCCGCCACTGGTCCCGCAAACGGAATTTTGGAAATACCAAGGGCTAATGATGCTCCAAATAAACTAGCAATTCGAACATCACTATCATTATCAACAGCTAAAACATTAATAATAATTTGCACTTCGTTGCGAAAATTTTCTGAAAATAAGGGACGTAAAACCCGATCAATCACCCGCGCTGATAAAGTTCCATATTCTGATGGCTTTCCTTCTCGTTTTAAAAATCCCCCCGGAATTTTTCCAACCGAATATAACTTTTCTTGAAAAACAACTGTTAATGGAAAAAAATCAGTTTCACTAACTTTATTACTAACTGTTGCTGTTACTAAGACCACCGTTTCACCATAACGGACTAACACCGCGCCACTGGCTTGTTTTGCTAATTGCCCATGTTCGACAATCAATTGCCGATTATTAATTATTTTTTTAAAAACTTGTTTTGCCATCAAAACTCTTAATTCCTCTCTGTTATTATAAACCTTTTTAATTTTATCACACATTATTTTGATATTTACGATATGATATAAATATAGCGAAAAAGTTGAGGAACCTAATATGAAACAGCAATCAGTCTATATTGATAATCCAACCTTTGAAACATTAAAAGATCAAGCCTACTTGTTAGATGTCCGAACTAATGTTGAATTTAAAACTTTGCATCAAATGCCAAATTCAACAAATGTTTATATCTTTGATTTATTACAAAACCCCGCTTATTATTTACCAGATAAAGACCAGTTAATTATTACCTTGTGCAATGGTGGTAATCGTAGTAGTGAAGCAGCATTAGAATTACGAGAACTTGGTTATTCTAATGTGTATGTTTTATCAACTGGCATTTATGGTTATTATCGTTGAAAAGAGCACGAAAATAAAAAATAACAAGCATTAAAATCTTGTGTGAAGATTTCTTTTTACCATATAAAAAAGCACCCCCTAGCAGAGATTGGCAAAGTCTTTATCACTTTCCTTCCTTTTTAGAGTGCTCTTTTTTAGTTATTATAAATTTTCATAGAAATTATCGGTAATTTGAAATGAACTAATATCTTTTAATTCCTGTATTTTGGCTTTTTCTTCTGCCGATAATTTAGTAGGGATTGTAACGATAACATTGACAATTAAATCACCCCGTTTATTGGATGTTGGGCTTTTAAAAAATCCATGGTTTGGAATACTAAAAACACTGTTTGTTTTTGTGTTTGCTGGTAATTTCAAATGAACATCACCATCAAAAGTTGGCACTTTAATTTCAGCTCCCAATAAGGCATCTAAATAAGAAACTGGTAAATCTAAATGCAAATTATCATTAATTCGTTTAAAGTATTTATTTGGTTTAACTGAAATTTCTAAATAAATATCTCCCCGCGGGCCATTATTTAAACCATAATTGCCCTTTTCACGAATCCGTAATTGTTGGTTCTCATAAATTGATTTTGGCAATTCAATTTCAACGATTTCTTTGCCACGATAATGGCCTTGACCCTTACATTTTGGACATTTACTTGTGATAACTTTTCCACGCCCCTTACAATCAGGACAAGGTTGTTGTGATTGAATTATGCCAAATAAACTACGTTGTTCAATGTTAACATATCCATATCCATCACAAGTTGTACAAGTATGAATATCTTTTTTGGGATCTTTTGCCCCTGTTCCATCACACGCTTCACAAGTCTTATCAACATTCAAATCAAGTTTCACTGTTTTTCCAAACATTTGTTCTTTTAAAGTAACTGTAACATGTGCGGCAACATTTTCTCCTTTAATTGGTTGGTTACTAAAACCACGCCGTTTTTTAGCGCTACCACCAAAAAAGTTTTCAAAAATATCACCAAAACCACCAGAAAAAATATCTTCAAAACCACCATTACTACTAAAACCTTGACTAAAGCCACCAAAACCACCAAAACCATTTGGATCATTTGCAGCATGACCAAACTGATCATAGTTTTGACGTTTATTAGGATCAGATAATACTTCGTAAGCTTCATTAATTTCTTTGAATTTCGCCTCAGCATCCTTTTCTTTTGAAACATCTGGGTGGTATTTTTTCGCTAGTTGGCGAAATGCACGCTTAATTTCATCATCAGTTGCATCTCGCTTGACACCTAATACATCATAATAGTCTCGTTTCCCCATTTTACCATCTTCCTACTTTCTTTTTTAAAGAAAAGATAACTAAAATAATTTTAGTCATCATTATTGTTATTTATCTTTCTTTTCATCATCTTCAGTAATTTCTGGTTCAGATTGATCCGATTGCTCAGATTGTTGATTATTCATATGTTTTGAAGCCTCTGCCATTGCTTGTTCAAGCCCTGCCATTTTTGCTTCTAATCCAGCATAATCTTCTTTGTCTAATAACTCTTTAATTTCTTTAACCATATCTTCTGATGTTTTTAATTGTTCGGCATCCATTTTATCCTTGTTAGTTTCTAATGCTTGATTAATTACGGCAAGATATGATTCAGCCTTATTTCGTAATTCAATGTTTTTTAATTTTTGTTCATCTTTATCTTTATTTTTTTCAGCTTCATCAACCATACGTTGAATTTCTTCTTCTGTTAAACCACCACCATTAGTAATAGTAACAGATTGTTCTTTGTTCGTTTTTAAATCTTTTGCTGCTACCGACACAATTCCGTTAGCATCAATTGAAAACTTAACTTCAATTTGAGGCATTCCTTTTGGCGCTGGATCAATTCCTGATAATTGGAAACGACCCAATGTTTTATTATCCGCCGCCATTTTACGTTCTCCTTGTAAAACATGAATGTCAACCGCTGGTTGGTTATCAGCAGCAGTTGAAAACACTTGTGCTTTTGAAGTTGGAATTGTTGTATTTCGCGGAATTAAGACCGTTGAAACTCCCCCTAATGTTTCAATTCCTAATGATAGTGGTGTTACATCTAGTAGTAAAACATCTTTTACATCCCCAGCTAAAACTCCCCCTTGAATTGCCGCACCAATCGCAACAACTTCATCCGGATTAATAGTACGGTTTGGTTCTTTTCCTAATT
This sequence comes from Spiroplasma sp. SV19, assembly GCF_030060925.1. Classification (NCBI taxonomy): domain Bacteria; kingdom Bacillati; phylum Mycoplasmatota; class Mollicutes; order Entomoplasmatales; family Spiroplasmataceae; genus Spiroplasma; species Spiroplasma sp. SV19. The sequence continues at coordinate 1,177,121 of NZ_CP045455.1, read as the reverse complement.
CACGTTTAATAACTTCTTGTACCGCTGGAATTCTTGTACTTCCTCCAACTAGTAATACTTGGTCTAACTCACTAGCTTTTAACTTAGCATCTGCCAACGCTTTGCGAACAGGTTCAACTGTACGGTCAACCAAACTTTTTGTCATTTCATCAAATTTTGCTCTTGTTAAAGTTAAATTTAAATGCAATGGATTACCATCACGAGCAGTAATAAATGGCGCTGCAATTTCCGTTTGTAATTGTGAAGATAGATTTTTCTTTGCTTTTTCTGCTTCTTCTTTTAAACGTTGCATTGCCATTTTATCTGTTTTTAAATCAATTCCATTTTCTTTTTTAAATTCTTCAACCATTCATTTAATAATGACTTCATCAAAGTCATCTCCTCCTAAATGGTTATCCCCAGCAGTTGATAAAACTTCAAATGTCCCATCGGCTAAATCTAAGATTGAAACGTCAAATGTTCCTCCCCCTAAATCATAAACTAAGACTTTTTGTTCTTTGTCAACTTTATCAATTCCATAAGCTAATGCCGCTGCGGTTGGTTCATTAATAATTCGTTCAACATCTAATCCCGCAATTTTCCCGGCATCTTTTGTTGCTTGCCGTTGCGCATCATTAAAGTATGCTGGAACAGTAATAACTGCTTTTGATACTTTTTGTCCTAATTTTTTTTCAGCATAACTTTTTAAATAACGTAAAATTTCAGCTGAAATTTGTTCGGGACTATAATCTTTGCTATTAACATGTACTTTATCAGCTGTTCCCATTTTTCTTTTAATTGAACTAATTGTGTTTGGGTTAGTTACTGCTTGTCGTTTCGCAGCATCTCCGACTATAATTTCATCATTTTTAAACGAAACAACTGATGGTGTTGTACGTTGCCCTTCTGGGTTTTCTAAAACTTTAAATTCATTGCCCTCCATTACAGCAACACATGAGTTTGTTGTTCCTAAATCAATTCCAATAATTTTTGACATAATATCTTTCCTTCCTCTCTCTACAATATATTATTTTGCTACTTGCACTGATGCATGACGCAAGACACGATCATGAATCATATATCCTTTTTGCATAATTTGAACAATGCATCCCGAAGCAACCTCAGTTGATTCAACAATTTCAATTGCCGCATGGAAGTTAGAATTAAAGCGTTCGCCCACTTTGGTATCCATTGCGGTAATTCCTTCTTCTTCAAAGACCGTTTTAAACATACGGTGAATCATTTCAAATCCGGTTAAAAAGTTTTTAACCTCGGGTGTGACATTTGTCACTTGTAATGCTCGTTCAAAGTTATCCAAGGTTGGTAATAATTTTTCTGCGATTCCCGCAGCACGATAAAGTTTAATATCAGCTACTTCCGCATGAATTCTTTTCTTTAAATTTTCACCATCTGCTAATGCTAATAACTTTTCTTCTCGTAAGCGCATATTATCTTTTAATAATAAATCAATTTCTTGTTCTAAATCTTCGATAATTGCCAAGTTATTTGCTTCAGCTGTTGGTGTTTCAGTTTCAAGTGAATCTGATGCTAAAGGAGCTGTTTGATTATTAGCTAATTCTTTCCGTAATTTATCAATTTTTTCTTTTAATTGGTTTGGTGAAGATTTGTCATTTTTTTCATTACTCATTAATCTCAACCTTTCTATCTTCTTTTTGATATGCTTCGCGAATGCGATTTGCTAACCACTCTAAAACTTCATAGAGTTTATCATATTCCAAGCGCTTTGGCCCCACCAAAGCGATTCCCCCTTCTTGCATATCATCAACTTTATATGTTGTTGTTAACAATGCCATATCGTCATTATTAAATCCTGTTTCATTTCCAATTTGGATTGAAACTAAATCATCATTCGGATTATCTTGTTGTTTTTTAAAATAATCAAACGGAGAAATTGTTTCAATAAAACGGATAATTTGTTTAATTCGTTCTGGGTTATTATACTCAGGATTTTGTAACATATATTGTAAACCATGGGTTGAATAACTTGGTTTAACAATGCTTGTTAAAGCATTCGCAAATTGTTTTAAAATATATTCATGATGCTTGACTTGTTGTTCTAAAACTGGTCGAATAACATCAAATTTTGCAGTAATATCACTTATTTTAGTATTTTCTAATCGGCTATTAAATAATTCAATTGAAATTTGTAAATCATTAATTGAACTATTTTCGTCAATATTAAACAATTTGTTTTCAACATGGCCATTTGTTAAAACAAAGACAACAACAGCTTGCGTTGCTGAAATTGGTAACAATTCAATTTTCTTTAACATTTCTTCATTAAAGTTTGGACCAACAACAACCGTTGTCAAATTTGTCATTTCACTCAAAATTTGACCAGTTTGATCAAGAATATCATTAATTGACATATTGCGATTAACAAATAATGCTTCAATGCGGTTTTTAATATCATCAATATTTTTTTCATCCATTAGATTATCAACATAATAGCGATACCCTTTTGTTGACGGAATTCGTCCCGATGAAGCATGTTCTTTTTCTAAAAAACCTTCTTTTTCTAAAATTGCACATTCATTCCGAATTGTTGCAGAAGAAGAATCTATTAAGGATGAAGCCATAATAGCTTTACTTCCAACAGGTTGCGCTGTTTTCGTGTATTCTTCCACAATTACTTTCAAGATGTTTTCTTGGCGTTGGGTTAACATCACCAGCACCTCCTAGTTCCAATTCTTATTTAAATTTGGCAATTAACACTAAATAGTGCTAACAATAATATTATAAATTATCATTATCAGAATGCAAGTGCTAATTTAATTTTGTACTGTTTTTAATAACCATTTTGTTATCAACAACATCAATCGTATATGATTTTCCCTCTTGAACTTCTTCGGAAATAATAGCATGCGCAATTAATGACTCAAGGTTTCGTTGAATATAACGTTTAATTGGACGCGCTCCAAATTCACGATCATATCCTTCGTCTAAAATTTTCTCTAACACCGCCCCTGAATAAGTAATACGAATATTTTTACTATTTTCAATACGTTGTGTTAACTCTGATAATTCTTTTTCAATAATTTCCTTAATCACTTCTTTAGATAAAGCATTAAAAGTTACAACATTGTCAATACGGTTTAAAAACTCGGGCTTAAATTTTTTGGCCAATTCTTTTTGAATTAATAAACCAACACCCTCATTGTTTTCATTTAATAAATACTCTGAACCAATATTTGAAGTCATAATAATAATTGTATTTTTAAAATCAACGGTTTTTCCTAACGAATCAGTTAAGTGACCATCTTCTAAGATTTGTAAAAAAATATTCAGGATATCTGGATGGGCCTTTTCAATTTCATCAAATAAGACAATTGAATATGGATTGCGACGAACAGCTTCTGTTAATTGACCACCTTGTTCATGACCAACATAACCTGGTGGAGCACCAATTAACTTACTAACAGAATGTTTTTCCATATATTCAGACATATCTAAACGAACCATTTGTTTTTCTGAATTAAATAAAACATATGCTAAACTACGTGCAACTTCAGTTTTCCCAACTCCGGTTGGTCCTAAAAATAAGAAACTACCAATCGGTTTATTTGGATCTTTAATTCCACTACGACTACGAATAATGGCATCAGAAACCGCTTGAATGGCCTCACTTTGACCACGAACACGGCGACACAAAATTTTATTTAAATTCATTAGTTTTGCTTTTTCAGTTTCCACTAACCGATCAACAGGAATTCCTGTTCATTTTCCAACAATAGCGGCAATCTCACGTTCAGTAACATCTTCTTTTAATAATTGTGACTCTGAAGCACTTTTTTCTTGCTCATGTAATTGTTGTTCTAATTTTGGTAATAGGGCATATTGAATTTCTCCGGCACGATTAAAATCACCGCGTAATTGTGTTTGTTCTAATTCTTTTTTTAATTGTTCAACTTGTGATTTCAAATTCTTTAATTTAGTAATACTTTCTTTCTCAGAATTCCACTGAACTTCTAATTTTTCTTGTTTTGCTTTTAATGGTTTTAATTCATTGGCAATATCAACTAGTCGTTCATTAGAAGCCTTATCTGTTTCTTTTTGTAAGGCCGCCTTTTCAATTTCCAATTGCACAACACGTCGATTCAAGTTATCTAACTCAGTTGGGACTGATGCAATTTCAGTTTTGATTGTTGCTGAAGCTTCATCAATTAAGTCAATTGCTTTATCTGGTAAGAAGCGATCAGTAATATAACGTGATGACAAGTTGACAGCAGCTACTAACGCATTATCATGAATTTTAACCCCATGAAAAGTTTCAAAACGTTCTTTTAATCCTCGTAAAATTGAAATACTTTCATCAATTGTTGATTCAACAACCATTACTTTTTGAAAACGACGTTCTAAAGCAGCATCTTTTTCAATGTATAAGCGATGTTCATCTAATGTTGTCGCCCCAATACAATGTAACTCACCACGAGCTAACATCGGTTTTAATAAGTTACTAGCATCCATACTTCCCTGCGTTTTTCCAGCACCAATAATTAAATGTAATTCATCAATAAATAAAATAATATCGCCATTTGATTCTTTTACTTTATTCATTACCGCTTTTAAACGTTCTTCAAATTCTCCTTGAAATTTAGCCCCTGCAATTAAGGCTCCCATATCTAATTCATAAATTGTTTTATTTTGTAAATTACTAGGAATATCACCTTTAACAATTCGCTGAGCTAATCCTTCAACAATCGCTGTTTTACCAACACCTGGTTCACCGATTAAGACCGGATTATTTTTTGTTTTACGCGATAAAATCCGAATTACCCGATTAATTTCGTCTTCACGCCCAATAATTGGATCTAATTTCCCCGCAATTGCTTCCTTATTAAGGTTTTTAGTAAATTTTTCCAGAACCTTTGGATCTTTTCCTGGTTCATATTGTTGTGCAAATTCCATAAAGTACCCTCCTTTTTTAGCACTCTTAGTCTTGGTCTGCTAATTTAATATCTATATCTTATCATAGTTATTAGCAAAGTCAACTAAATAGTGCTAAAATTTTAAAAATAATTTAATTACATAAATATTAGATATAATAAAAGATAAAGGGAGCAGAAAAAATTTATTCTTAGAAAGGAGTACCAATGAAATTACAACACTTAGATAAAAAAAGATTAATCTTAATTGATTTAGATGGTACCATCTTAATGAATGATGGTAAAACAATCCATCCAAAAACACAAGAAGTAATTAAAAAAGCGGTGAATATTGGTCATAAAGTATGTATTATTACTGGTCGTCCACACCGAGCAAGCATTCGCTTTTATCGCGAATTAGGATTAGATACATTATTAACAAATTTTGATGGTGGTCATATTCATGATCCTTTAAAACGAGAATTTAAGCGGTTAGTTTTCTCAATTGCATATGATGTAATTATGAGTATTATTAATCACCCCCAAGTTAAAAACAATGTCGAAAATGTCTTAATTGAACATTATGACAAGGCTGTTTGCTGAAAAAAAGATGAAGCAATTGAAAACTACTTTCATCTTGATGACGTTGCTGATGATGAATATTTTATTGCTGACCCTTATCATGCTTGAAAAGGTCCTGCAAGCAATATGGCATTATATTTAAGCAGTGCTAACAAAACTGACGAAGTATTAAGAATGTTTGAAAACTTTAAAAACTCTGTTCGAATTAATATCGGTCATTATAGTAGTAAACAAAGTCAAACAATGATTAATATTACAAATAAACTTGTTTCAAAAGGATTTGCTGCTAATATTTTAGCACAATACTATAATGTTGATATTCGCGATGTGATTGCTTTTGGCGATGAAATGAATGATTTAGAGTTATTACAAAATGTTGGTTATGGAATTGCAATGAAAAATGGTAATGATAATCTAAAAACAAGTGCCCGAGGAATTACCCATTTAACCAATGATGAAGGTGGTGTTGGTGATTATTTAGAAAAATTACTAAACGGTGAAGATATTTAAAAAAGGGTTTTCACCCTTTTTTAAATTAAATAGTAATTTTTAAAATATGTCCCATAAAATTCATTTAAAATTTGTCAATTTAAAGCTTTTTGATCATCCGGAGTTAATAACCATTGGGCAAAACCTTCTGCAAATAATTCAGCATTGCCTCCAGTACGACCATAACCCGATTGAATAAATGATCAAGCTGCTAATTGTTGTTGAAATGGAGCATTATTACTAATTCCAACTTTTGTTCCTAAATAACGAACTAACAAATCATTTGGACTATGCATAAAACCACGAATATAAATTAATGTTTTATCTTTAGTTGGTGTACAACGACCAATTGCTGGAGTAATATTACTATTAAAACGAATCCGATTATACGGTCAAACTCATGCATAATTGGAAATGGCATGTCCTATTTCATGGACAATGGTTGAAATATTAGTTGCCGTTGAATGAAAACCAATTTCATATTGTGTTTTACTCATTTTAGCCTGCAGAGAATGTTCTGTAAATGCGAGACATTGTGCTAAACTATTTCCATTCCCGGCTAATTTTGTAAAAGCCAAAACTTGATTATTATTTCCTGTACTACTTTTGGCAATATTATTATTAATTTCGATATTATATACTAGTTTTTGAAAAACAGATAAACCAAAAAAATTAACAAATAAATTAGCAAAAGCAATTAAATTATTACGAAATGGTAACTGCTCTTTTTCATCTAAAGTTAAGACCATCTCCTCTAATTGATATGGGTAAAACTTATTATTTGTCATACCATTAACAACATCGGCAATTGTTTTAAAATGATTAGATGCCTTTTTTTGATTAAATGCTGTTACAACAGTCGGATCTGCTTGGTAAAGCATATTATTTTCACATCGCTTAATAAAAGCTAAATTATTAGCAGTAAATTGTTTTATTTTATTAGTTGCTCCTGATTTTCTAAATGTTGCGCTTACTAATTGACTATTATTTTGTCGTGTTAAATCCACTTTTTGTTTGCTATGTTTAGAATATAATAAACATTCACTATATTCAGCATAATTAATTTGATTATCACCCATTAAAATGCTCCAAAAGAATCAGGCAAACAAAACTCCTAGTCCTAAGCTCACAATTAAAATTACAATCATTGCAATATTTTTTGTTTTTTCCATAACCATTCCCCTTTTAAATAAGATTAGTTTTGTTATAATTATAGGCTAATAAGAATTAGATTATATGTACTATATATTATACCAGAAAATACCTTAAATTAAAATAGGGCGGCATGTTTCTCGTACTTAATCACTGCTCCCATTTTTATCACAATTATTTTATTATTAATGACATTGGACTATGATCCCATTGTGAATGAATTCTTTCATAATTATAAAATTTAACATATTCTTTTATACCATTTATAGCTTGATTAATTGTTTCATATTTATTATAAGATAACCACTCAACAGTTAAATGATAAAAAGTATTTTCTGATAAAGCATTATGTCCTAATTTATAAGATTTTTTCTTACTTAATTTAAAATTATTTTTATTAGCATATTTGATGAAATCGTGATGATAATACTGCATTCCATTATCTGTATATATTATTAAATTTGTTACATTAAAATTATATTTTTTTAAAAAGTCAATTCCTTGTTCTAAATTTGGTTAAACCAAGTTCAAATAAGACATATCAGATGAATATGCTTCACCAATTATTGCTTGTGAACCAAAATCTTTAACTCAATTAAAATATACATAGCCTTCATTTGTTGCAACATATTTAATATCCATAGAAATTACCAAATCCAAAGTATTTTTAAAATTTCCTTTAATTAAATCCATATTTTTGTTTCAACTTTTTGTTAAAGATTTGCCTTTTAAATATGGCATGCCTGTTCTATTTTTATCATGAAGATTATGGTCCTTCATTATTTTATACATTTCTTTTTTACTCAAATTTTCACCTAAATAACCTTTATTTTGATTTTTATTTACTTTTATAAAAGCAAATTTTAATTTACGATAACCATTTACTCGGCCTTTTCGTGTATTATGAAAAATTATTAACCTATGACAAAAATCATCTTTTAAATTATGACAGTTAAAAGTATATAAGTTTTTATCAAGATATTGACGCATTGTCCTAGATGAAATACTAAAAATCTTAGCCACATTATCCAAATGAAAATTTCTTAAATTTAATTTATAATATTCAATTATTTGGAAAATTCTTTCTTCCTTGGTTCTTCAACAAAGGTTTTGAACTTTTTTTGATGTTCATTAATTAATTTTAATTCCTCAACGTTTTTTCTTAATTTTTTAATTTCTTTTTTATTATCTGTTTCAATTTTTCGATCTTTGTTTAAATCAGCAGTAAATAATTTATCACCATGAATGATAATTGATCTTTAATATAAGAAATTGACCCCGTATTTACTCCAAATCTAATTGCAATATCTTTAGTTTTATATCCTTGTTTTACTAAATTAATTATTTCTTCTTTTTGAATTTTTGTTAATTTTGCCATAATAAAACCCCATTTTTCTTAATTTAATTCTACCTTATTTTTAGAAAGAATTAATTGTGACAAAAATCGGTTCATTATTTTAATTCATTATAATGTGTCAATCGAAAACAACGATAACAATACTCTTGTGCTAATTTTTCAACATAACCAATTTGTTCTTGCTTGGTATTTTGTAATGTAACACCACAACTCTGACATTTCTTATAAAATATCATAATCTAACCTGTATTCTCCTTCATCAAAGAAACCTTTATATAAAATGTTTTTTTGTGCTAATCGTTTGTAAATTAAACTTTCTAATAAGCAGATAAATCGATTTGATTCATCAACTCCTGTTACAGGAACGACCAAAATACTTTCCATGTGAGCGCGGTTGACAAATAAAACATCTGTAATTAACTGATCACCAACCATAATCATTTCATGAGGATTAAAATTAAATTGTCGTAAAATAATACGAAAATATTTTAATAAGGGTTTTTTAGCATTTCAATAATAATGTTTAATTCCTACTTTTAATGCAAAACGTTCTGCACATTTTCGAGCATTATTTGAAACTAACACAAATATCATCCCTAAGTCTTGTGTACTTTTTGAATTAAATTTAAATTATCTGCATTTGGAATTATACGATAAAATGGCGTTAAAGTATTATCTAAATCACAAATAAAAACCTTAATTCCATATTTTTTAAAGACTCAAGATTAATCTTATTAACATTTTTAACATAAATTGATGGTTTAAAATAATTTAATAATAAATTACGATCTTTTTTTCCCAAAAATTTTTTTAGCCATTATTAAAAATCCTCATATCTTTCTTTTATCATTATATCAAGATTCAATAAAAAAGTTATTCTTTAATGAAAAAGAATAACTTTGCAAATGATTTAATGGATTGTAATTTCATTAATAAAATACTTATCATACTGTAATTCAACAACAATTTTAATAATCTTATTATTAATTTTATATTCAAAAACATTGTCAACTGTTTACAATAATACCTCTACTTTATACTCACCCATTTAGCACCTTATAATAATGTTCCATTGCTAACTGATGTACTTCACGAGTTGGATGAATATCATCAAAAAAGAAATAATCTTTAATATTTGCCTCGGTGGGGATCTTAGGATTTCGTTCTGCATGATAAGCATGTGTTTTCATAACATTCATAAAATTGATATCTAAAATATTAAAACTAACCTTAAGTTCAGCCCCTGAATGCTTAGCTTTAAATTCTTCCATTAAAACTGGTAGATTATCATAAAATCCTCATTCACGAACAGCATGCTCATAATAGCAATTAACTACTTTAATCATATCTTTAACACGAGAATGCAATTCAGTTGAAAGATTAGTTGCACGTTGTTTTGTATTAGGATCACTATTAACATATCGTGGTACTAAACTAATATCTGGCGCATCACTAAAAACAATTTTTCGAATTCCATTATTTAACAAAGTAAATAATGTTTCTTGAATTCGTTCAACAGTTTGTTTCATTAATGTTGATTCCTTTTGAGGATCAACTTCATTAATTAATTGTAATAAATCATTCCCACCAATTTCGATAAGAACTAAATCCGTTGCTCGTAATTTATGTTGGCTAACTAAAGCACGGGCTTGTTTTTCAAGCGTAACTTTATTTAATACTATTCCTTCTATTCCAACAACATCAGCAGCGGTAGCACCACCAACCGCATAATTACGGCCAAACTTAGGTTCACCTTTATCATCTGGTACTCCTGGTTTAATGTCTTTAAAACCTAGTTTATCATTTAATAAAACAGCCGCTGTTTTACCATTGCTAAAACTTCCATATTGATAATCTTCTAAATTCGTTTTATCATCAGTTCCTAATTTAAATTCAAAATCAAAGTCATTTTTTAACAATTTTTCAAGCCCATGTGAATCACTTAAGCTATCTCCTAAAATATAATAATTTGTAAATTGTAAATTAGTTTCTGAATCATCAATCGCTTTTGATTTATCAATATCTTTTCCGATTAATAATAAATTATCCTGAATTTCTGGAGTAAATGCACAACTAATTACCGTAACGGTACTAGATGTTGCTAAAGTAAAAACAGTTAATAATGTAAAAATCTTTTTCATATCTATATGTCTGCTTTATTTAATTTTTAATAATGATAATCACAATCACCGGTAACATTGTTATTACCAAAAATGGTTACATTAAAATAGAAACGGTTCTGGTTCTTATTGCATCCAAGATACTAATAAAATTTGGATGATATAAATCACTAACCATAATTGGTGCAATAATATATTTTTCTGTTAATATGGCATTAACACAAATAATATCACTGCCAATTAATGTCATAGCATAATCTAAACCACTAATATTAGGACCATACTGTCAACCATTTAATTATAATGATTTTAATATTAATTATTTATTGAACAAGAGTATAGTAATGTAAAGCAACACTAAACATTTATTTAATACTTTTGCTCTTAAAAGTTTATTGAATTCTTATATTGCCATAACTAAAAGAATGAAACTTAACAGTAACACTCTTATCAAATTCAATTAAATTAAGTCCAAGATCATCTAAATCAATATTTTTTTAACTAGTAATTGTTATTCCACAACAATTACTAAACTAAGCATCAACAAAAGATAAATACTTTTTTTAATTGCGTTATTTTAGTTTGGATTTTCATAATAATTTAACGATAATAAAATATCTACTTCATATAAAGATTTTAAAATGGTATTAATAAGGTTCTTATAAATTTTAATGTTACTATTTACAAGAAACTTTCCTTTGAAGAAAAGCACATTAAATTTGTGTTTTTAAACTATTAATAAATTTTAGAGATTCTAATTCCGGCCCCAAAATTGTTAAACCAATCCCCAATAATTATAAAATGCTAAAATTCCTAGTTAAATAAATTTTACTTTCTTTGAAAAATTACTTAACATTTTATTTTTCCTTATTATTTATACAACTATTTTAAAAACACAATAAAACCATTAAATTTAGTTAATTTAGTTATTTAAAATATAACTAACTATATTATAATTAAACAATTATGAAAAAACAAATAAATACTCAAAATTTAATAAGAAGGATAGTAAGAAATAATTAGAACTTTTAACGATAAATTTTATTTGAGATAACAACAATTATCCCCTCAAACAAAAGACTAAACGTCTTTTTCTTATTTAGTTATTTTTATTTTACCGATTTTATAACTTTATGCAACAGCAAAAGAGAAATAGATTGTATAAAGAAAGTGATTGATATAGAACATATAATTTAATTGCTATTCTAGGAGCACCATAAATTTCATTATTCTCAATGAATGTTTTACGTACTAATTCTAACTTTTCTTTTGAAAATCTTGATTTATATTCAGGTTTTCCTCTTTTAACTCATTTTAAATATCCCTCATAGGTAATACCAATTAATTTGCAAATATTACGTTTAATATCAAATAATTTATTGTTTTTATTAAAAAATTATTTATCTCTTTAAAATTATGATTTATTTCTTGTCTTTTTTTCGTAAACTTTCCGCAAGGGGTTGGAATTTTTTTAGAAAATTAATCTGCGCTTTTAACAAGGCATTTTCTTTTCGAAGTTTTTCTACTTCATTTTGTTCTTGTTTTGGTTTTCTTCCCACATTACTATGATTTTTATGTAATCCAGACTTATTTACTAACTCATTAATTCCAAAATTTTTATAATTTTTACCCACTTGCGAAGTATAATTTCGCTAATCCCATAATGCTTTTTTCATTTTTGATAATTAATTGTTACTTTCCCAATAAGATTATTTGGATTATTAATAATATTTTGAACAATCTCTAATTTTTCATCTGTTGTTTTTATTGGCATAAATAAAACTCCTCACTATTATTTTAACTTTAAAAACTTAAGTTTTTATTGTAAAGTTAACTTTAATGAGGAGCTACATATAGTTGTTTTATACAAATTCCAATGAACAAAAAATTTGGATGATATCAATAATAAAAAACATCCGCAACAAACGGATGTTAAAACATTAATATAAACAAGATGATAGTGGCCATTAGAATCTTCTAATAACCATTTTGATTGTAGCATTTGGATACAAAAAACTATTTTTTAATAAAGAAAAATATTAATCATTATTTTCTTCATCATCTTCTGATAAGTTTTTAATTTTCTTTTTGTCAATTTTAATCCAGCCAGAAGTTTGTTTTTCTTGATTCATTTGTAATCAAGCATGATAATTTGGATCTTTTGGATTATTTGCTGCTTTTCGTAATTTTAATTTTTGTTCTAATGTTAAATTACTAGGATCAAAATATTCACCTTCATTGGCATATTGATCACCATCAATTGCTGCTTTTGCTTTTTTAGCTGCTGCTAAAATTTCAGCCATTGTTTTCTCTGCCATTATATCCCTCCAATATGATACCATATATAGTAATATTATAACATTCTTTAAAAATAACACCGTAATTACCAATATAATTATTAAAAAAGAAAATACCCTATTACTTTTCTCTTATCAAACTATTAACTAATAAATTTAATATCACTGTTGTTTTAAATTCCATCAAATGTTTCAGCATAAACATTATCATACATATTTAAACCTTGAATTAATTGAATTGTCTTTTTTGTTAACTTAATTTTTTCAATATTATTATTCTCTTTAATATGTTGTAATGTTTCTGACTTCACAATTGGTTGAATGCTAAAGTATTTAACTCATGCTAAAACTAATTGGGCAACTGTACAATTATATTTTTTTGCTTCCGTAATTAGAAGTTGATTTTCTAAAACCTTAGTAATTGACGAATATGCTTGCACTAAAATATTTTTATCTTGGCAATATTGTACACGATCTCAACGTTGATTAAAAGGACTAAATTCAATTTGATTAATATTAGGGTAAATCCCTGTTTTTTCAAATAATACTTCAATCATATCTTTATCAAAGTTGCTGACCCCAACAACACGAATTAAACCTTGCGCTTTGCATTGTAATAATTCACCATAAGCTTTAATTGTTTTATGAAAATTCATATTTGGACGGTGAATTAAAACAATATCTAAATAATTAACATCTAGTCGTTTTAAAGCTTCTAATACCGCATTTGTTGTATTATCTGCTTCAATATCATCACATCAAATTTTTGTTTCAATAATTACATCTTCTCGTTTGGTATTATTAGTAATTAAATATTTTTTAATTGCTTGACCAACCATTTCTTCATTTTGATAAACTTTAGCAGTATCAATAATTTTATAACCATTTTCTAAGGCATTGATAATTGCCTCTTCTTTTTTTAAAAATAAAGTCCCAAATCCAATCTTTTCCAAACGGAACGGCATCTTACTAACCTCCTCTAAACTATTTACTATATTTGTTTAATAAATCTTGAACATTATTTATGATGGGATATTTTGAAATAATTTGATGATAAATATTGTTATAACCAATAAAAGAATGAACAACATACTCATGGTCAATAATTTGCAATGGTTTTAAAACAGTCCCACCGGTTAAACTAGCAGCAAAAAACATTGCTTCTTCATCAGCAACAAGATCTCGTTCAGAAAAAATTGTATCATAACTAATTTTCTTATGAACCAAAGCCTGTTGTTCAATTTTCATCCGGTCTTTCGTTTCCTTTTCATTTGGTCAAACTTGTTCATATGCTGTTAAACGCGCAAACATTTTATAATTAGTTGCAATTGCTAAAGCACCCATTAAAACACCTTCGGGTGCGCCACCAATTCCATATAAAAAATCTGCTTTTTTTAACACAACATCAATTGCTCCCAAAACATCACCTTCATTAATTAATTCAACATGAATTCCCAGATTTTGCATTGTCTTAATAATTGCCTGATGACGAGGCTTATTTAAAATGATACATGATAAATTTTGTTTAATATTTAATAAAGTTAATAATATTTTCTCAATTGGTTGAGAAAAATCAATTGTCGTTGCTAATTCCTCTGATAAAAACAATTTTTCCATATACATTTCTGGAATTTGCAACATTGTATCAATTTTAGCAATAGCAATACATGAGATTGAACCCGGTTCATTTTTACTGGCCGGAACAGTTCCTTCAATTGGATCAACCGCAATGTCAATTGTAATTGCTTGTTGATGCGAAAAGGTTTGTCCTTGATACAACATTGGAGCTGCATCAAGTTCACCTTCACCAATTGCAATTTTTGCTTTAACATCATTGTTTGTTAATAACTTGTTAATGATATCAACCGCTTTTTGATCTAACATATTTTTATCATTTTTGCCAACTAATTCATATGCAGCAATCACAGCTAACTGGACTGCGCGTAAAAATAAAAGACTATTTGTTTCCATTGTTCATTCCTTTGCTTGCTATTAATATTTAATCACATAATTGCAAAAATAAAAATGTAAAATAACTTACATTTTGTTTTTTATTAATGTTTTACACGTGATGCTTTTGGAATTTTTCCAAACAATTCATGAAAGGCCCGCTTTCAACCAACCTTGCCAGCATACATCAAAAACTCATTGCTGGAGATAACAAAAGTACAAAAAACAATTGGAATAACATATACTCAGTAGTATCAAGTTGGTTCTAAAATTTCATTTGGGACATTAGCAGCAATAAAGATATACTGTCAAATTGGAGTTCAAAAGAACATTAATAATTGTGTTGATGTTGTATAAGTTGGTCCTGACATTGCTAAACAAGCATAATATAACATTCGTGAGCTACCCATAAAGATTCCACCAAAAATAAAAATTAAGGCATATTGGTAATATTGAAAATTAGCAAATACTTTATAACCTTCAACAAAACTTTGGTGTGAAGCAACAGCGGCAATTGGTGTTCCCAACACTAACATTAACAATGCTGATGAACCTGTTTTAATTGAAACTGTTTCATGATTAGTAAAATTAATTTTTGAAGAATTCATTAAGTGTGACATTCCCAACGCTTCCATCGCATATAAGGCGGCTGTTATTAGAGCCAAGCACATTCCTCCAATTGATTTTCATGTTAAACCTTCATTAATAGCAAAGTGAATTGACATTCCTAAAATTAAACAAGTTGAAATGGCCAAGGCAGTTCACGTATATTTACTTTGACGAGCACGAAAGAAAATTGCACTCCCAACTCCCGCTAAAATAACATTTAAGTTTAATAACAATCCTGGAACTGTTCCATCAGTTTGTCCAATATTATTAATTGTTAATAACACTGATAATTGGAAAAAAACCATTGCAAACGGTCCCCCTAAAAATCCGTATAAAACAACTAATCAGGTTTCTTTATGACGCAGCATTTTGAAAAAATTAATAAAGTTCTTTGGCTTATAAAAAATAAACATTACAAGCGCCGCCATTATTTCCTGCATTGTAACATAAAAAGTTGCATTAATTGGTGATGCTAAGTTACCATAAGGCCCTTGTTCTGGAATTATATATAACATTAGTGGCACAAACGAATATCCAACAGCTGAAATTAATCCATATACAATTCCTAAAATAATTCGGCGTTTTGAACGGATTAAATCCAAATCATTTTTTGTTTCTTCTACTTTTAACAAATCTTCATCAATATGATTACTCTCTTTTGCATTTATCATTTTATATTTCCTAATCCTATCTCTTATTACAACATATTATCTATAATTTCTAATTTTCTTCAAAATTATTAGTTATATCTTACACCAAATAGAGTCAAAAGTTAATTTTTTTTAATTTTTTTTCAATTCTTTTAAAGTAGGAATATAATAATAATGAATATATATGGGAGATTTATAAATAATGAAAAATAAAGGAAACAAAATTAGTAACTATGAAGAATATGAAATAATTAAAAAAAATATTAAACAAGCAGAAAAATTATTAAAACATTATACACAACAAACACACGAATCACGACAACAATTATTAATAAAATTAGAACGGTTAAAAAATCATCCTGATCAAACAAAAGAATTTAAGTTAAAATTGCAACTAGAACAATTAAATTCAAAAGAGTCAAAAATGGTTCACCGCTTTGTTAATAAAATCGTGAGTTATGAAGAACAATTAATTAATGTTGAGGATAAATTAGGTCTTGACGATGATGTCAGAATTACAAAGATTCGTAATATTAATAAAAAAGAAGTAATCAAACAAGAAACTTCTTTAGAACTTCGAAACTATTTGAAGAAAACACAAGTTAGAGGTTATATGTATCTTATCTTGGCAGGATTTATTTGTACAATTGCTTTTGACTATTTTTTATCACCATCAAAAGTTTTGCCACCAGGGATTGGAGCATTAGGAAAAATTTTTGCTCAATTTATTTTTCCACCATTAAATAGTGATAACATCAATAATGCCAATTTAATGTATTATGTTTTTTATATTGTTAATAATATTCCCTTAATTATTTTTAGTTGATTTTTTGTAAGTCATCGTTTTACCATTAATACGATTATTTTTATGATTGCCCAAACAGTGTTTCATATTGTACTAAACGGTGTTGGTTCTTATCATGGTATTCCTTATATTAATGCTAACGACTTTCACTTTTTACAAGACCTAAATAAAATTACTGACCCAACAGTTCATGATTTATGAATCTTCTTCTTTGGGTTAATTGCCGCAATTCTAAATGGAATTGCCTTTGGGTTTTTATACATCGCTGATGCATGTCCTGGTGGAACTGATTTTGTTAATAACTATATTTCACGAACAAAGAAAAAACCAGTTGGTAATATTTCAATTATTGTTAATACAGTCTTAATGCTGATTACTTGAGCAATGAGTTATGCCGTAAAAACCCCAAATCCAAACCCATCCTTTGCAACCTACTATTTCTCAGCACCATTCTTTGCTGCCTTCATGGTAATTATTATTTGTGGGATTGTTTCAAATCGAGTTTTCCCTCGTTACAAAAATACTTCATTGCTAATTATTAGTGATAAACCAGAAGTTATTATTAACCGTTTAAAAGAAAATGGCTTTGCGCATAATACCTTATGAAAAGTTACTACTAATTATAATGGTGAATACAAAGATAACACTTATATGGTGATGATAACTATTCCCCTAACAATGTTTAAACGAATTGCTGAAACCATCTTATTAGCTGATAACGATGCCATTATTCGGGCTCAAACAACTTATAAAGCTAAACATATGCCCCATAATGATAATTAAGATATTTCTTAAAATAAAATAGCACCCAATTGGGTGCTATTTTATTTTTAACTATGATCCATAAATTTATAACGGTTAAATAAATAACATAATAATCACGTTGCAAAAGCATTGACAACAAGCAAGGTAGTTAATGTTCCAATTAGACTTCTCTTATTATTAGGAGCCATTGTTTTAAAGTCATATTCATAATACTTATTATTTACTTTATGCACATCATATAAAACTTGAGTTGGGAAAGAGACATCGGCAAATAACCATAATGTATAAGGATCAATTAACTGCTTTAATGTAATATCAAAATGAGTAACAAAATAAACATTTCTAACAATTTTACTAATATAACTGTCTAATACTGTTACAACAGAATGCTTGCTATAAATATAGTCCCAAAGTGCTTTTTCTCGTAATTCTGATTGTTGTGCAAAAGTATTATTTATAGTATTAAAAATATTTTTTAAAAAAGCAGAATGTTCCAAAATTAAATAAGAAAAATATTCTTCAAAAAATGAAGAGTTATTTTGAATAATTAAATTCTTAATTTCTAAAAATTTTAATTTTAATTGTTCACCTTTTTTTAAAAAATTGCTTAACAAATTAAACTCATTTTCTTTCTTAAAAGTTTTTAATAATTCTTTTTGTATAGTATTAACATAAGTGTTTTGTTTGAAAGTTGAGTCCTTATTAATATAACCATTTCGATATAATGGGATGTACGTATTAAATCTAGAATCTACGAGATTAATATTTAATTTTATCCCAAAATCAGACTTCTGTAATCTCTTGTTTTCAATAAAAATAAAATTATAAATTTTGTTTTCATTACTATATTCTAAATTATTTTTAACACTTTGAACAAATGTATTAATAATATTTTCATCATTAATTAACGGAGAATCAATAATATAACTACTCATTTGATAAAATGCCTTAATATTTTTATCTAAATTATTTTCCTCTAAACTTTTTAATAAATTTAAATAATACGGATTTTGTGAAATTAAAAAATAATTTGTATCAATATAGCTTAAGTCCAACACTTTTAGCTTGCTTCTGTTATAGCTATCTCTATATGGCACCTGGTCCTTTAAAAAAAATTGACCATAATTAGAAGCATACGGTATTAAAGGCAAAATTCAAAACAAAGCACTGAAAAGAAGACTAAGGAAAGTAATAAAAGTTAAAGCAAAAAGTTTTGATGTAATAAAGCAAAAAAGAAAAATAATTGGAACCAATAATATTAAATATAATAAAATTACTAAATAAAATTTTAAATAAATAAAATAATCATAAGCATCAGTATCTCGCAATAAAATAGTTAAAATAACACTTGGTAATAACAATAGAATTGTAAAAAATAAAGCGCTAAAACAATAGAAAAAAGTTAGTTTAAAAAAAATTAAATTACTTCGGTGTTTAAAATTAAGCACATATGTATAAAGAATTCCATTATTTTGTTCTTCTTTAAAATTAACAATAATTAAATAAGTAACAAAAATTGGAATAAAAATAAAGTATACTATTCGGAAAAAACCCATAATAAGAGTAGCAGAACCACTTTTAATTACTCATGCATAATTTAAAAAGAAAAAAGTAAAAAAAGTTATTGTTATAACAAGACCAAAAAGTAATCACAATCATATTATTTTTGATTTGAAATTTTTTTTAAATAAAAATAATCATAATCTCATTAAAAAACAACTCCTTTTCCCCATCTTCTTGTTTAGCCTCTTCAATTTGTCCATAATATAATTGTTCAAGGTTCTCTTGTTTATAATCAAAATTTTTATTATATAAAATTTGTCCTTCATTAAGGATAACAACATAATTAATTAAAGATTCTAATTCTGACAAAATATGTGAAGCAATAATAATTGTTATTTTTGGATTTCTTTGATGTAACTTAAAAATTAACTTACAAACTTGTTTTCTAGAATCAGGATCTAAATTAGCAGTTGGTTCATCTAAAACTAATAAATCCGGATCATTAAGTAAACTTAAAGCTAATAAAAACTTTTTTTCATTCCACTAGAAAATTTAGCAAAACTTTTGTGTGCATGTTCAGTTAAATCAAAATATTCTAGTACTCTTGGAATTAGTTTTTTTGCTGTTTGATAATTAATTTTTGTAATAAAAGCTTGGTAAAATAAAATGTCTTTTGCACTTATACTACGATTAAAAAAACTATTGGCAGGTGCAAAACTAATTTTTTTTGCATTAATAAAAAAGTCATCATATTTTAGGACTGATCTTTCCTAATCAGTCCTAAAATAATTTTAATTAAGGTTGTTTTACCTGCTCCGTTAGGTCCAACCAAACCAATAATTTGACCATCATCAATATTTAAATTAATGCCACTAAGAATTTTTTTATGTTTATATCCAAAAGATAATTCTTGACATCTAACTTTTATCATTTTTAAAATTCCTTCCCTATAAACCTTAGTTTTCCAGTAATCTAATTTCATTTTCTAATTTGTTAATACTAGCAAGTGCTCTTTTCAATTGCTCTTGTAAATTTATTAATGTATGTTCCGTATATTTTTTATTTAAATGAAATGTTGTTTTAAAATTTTTAATTACCAAATATTGATTTCACCAAATACCAATATCATTCACATTTTCAATAATACGCCCTCCAACTTCTCTTGTCAGATTATTTTTATTCTTAAATTTAATACTAGCATGTTCATAGACTCATCAACCATGAGACATTTTATATTTTTTATCTAAATGAATCCAAATTGAACTATTCGTAAAATCATCACTAAGATCATCATAAAACATTGGCAAATTATTATAATATATTTCATGATAGCTATCATCCATTTTTTCTATCCAACTCACCCATCCAGCTTGACCATGATAAACATCATAAGTAAAACTTATTTTATTTAATTTTGGTTGATAATATCGTAACCAATTAAAATTAGTTTTTCTCTCTGCATGAAAATTATCTCAATAGTATGCTTCTGGTTTTGTTATTCCAATTTGAGCAATAGCAATTTCCTCTTTTAAATCTTTAATCTTATTTTGTAAAATTCTAATTTGCTCTAGTTTAATTTTAATAATATTATATTTTTCATCACTAGCAATATTAGTTAAATTATTCATCATATTAGTTAATTGAATTATAACTGCATCTTTAAATTGAATTACCTCAAATAAAAAACTAATAATAGTATCCTTATTATCAAGATTAAAACTACTTATACGATTAATTAAAGTATGACAACGAGAAATTAAATGTGATATTTGTGATGGATCTTTTTTACGCATTTTTTCTAATATTAAAACCATATTTTGTAAATTATTTTTAACTTTATCTCGAATATCACTACTATATCTATCTAATAAATTAATTATCATTGTTTTATCATCAGTTGCTATCAATTCATTTTTTAATTCATATAAACGGGTGATTACTCCAATATTTTTATAATCTCCTTTTATTAATACTTCATCAATTTCATTAATTAATTCTGTCTTAAGAGACATCCAATTAATATTTTGGTTTTGTAATTTCATAAATGTATTAATATATGTTTGAAAAAAACCTAAATCAGCATTTGCTAATGTTATTTGCTCCTTGGCAGTAATTATATTATTTAAATCATTATTTTGTTGAGATTGATAATTTAAAGGTATTATATTCATTGATGTTCCCATAATAATGGCTGTTAACAACATCTTTTTCATAATATCGGTCCTTTCTTTTACTTGTTAATATTCAATATATCTTCATAGTAAATTTCTTGAAAGTTAATATTACTGTAAAATTATTTTTTCATTGTTAATTCTAAGTTACATTTAAATTTTTTAAATGGTAATTTAATTTTATCATAAGACAAATAAAAAAAGCAATGTTAATATTGCTTTATCCTGTGAAAACCATACACATTTAAGACCACCTAAATTTTTAAAATTAAATTAGGAGGTTTAAAATGATAGCAATTGTTTCAAATCGAGTTTTCCCTCGTTGCAAAAATACTTCATTGCTAATTATTAGTGATAAACCAGAAGTTATTATTACCCGTTTAAAAGAAAATGGCTTTGCGCATAATACCTTATGAAAAGTTACTACTAATTATAATGGTGAATATAAAGATAACGCTTATATGGTGATGATAACTATTCCTCTAACAATGTTTAAACGAATTGCTGAAACCATCTTATTACCTGATAATGATGCCATTATTCGGGCTCAAACAACTTATAAAGCTAAACATATGCCACATAATGATAATTAAGATATTTCTTAAAATAAAATAGCACCCAATTGGGCGCTATTTTATTTTTAACTATGATCCATAAATTTATAACGGTTAAATAAATAACATAATAATCACGTTGCAAAAGCATTGACAACAAGCAAGGTAGTTAATGTTCCAATTAGACTTCTCTTATTATTAGGAGCCATTGTTTTAAAGTCATATTCATAATACTTATTATTTACTTTATGCACATCATATAAAACTTGAGTTGGGAAAGACCCTTGGGCAAATATCCATAATGTATAAGGATCAATTAACTGCTTTAATGTAATCTCAAAATGAGTAACAAAATAAACATTTCTAACAATTTTACTAATATAACCTTCTCAAGCAGAAATCGTACTAGACGTACTATAAATATAGTTTCAAAGTGCTTTTTCTCGTAATTCTAATTGTTGTGCGAAAGTATTATTTATAGTATTAAAAATATTTTTTAAAAAAGCAGGATGATTTAAAATTAAATAAGAAAAATACTGCTCAAAAAATGAAGAATTGTTTTCAAAAATCAAATTATTGATTTCTAAAAATTTTAATTTTAATTGTTCACCTTTTTCTAAAAAATTACTTAGCTGCTTAAACTCATTTTCTTTTTTAAAAGTTTTTAATAATTCTTTTTTTATAGTATTGACATAAGTGTTTTGATTTAGAACTGAGTTCTTATTAATTTGTCCATTTTGATATAATGGAAATAACGATTGATTATCTAATGGATTAATATTGAATTTTATACTAAAATCAGATGTCTGTAATCCATTATTTTTAATAAAGACCAAATTATAAACCTTGTTTTCATCACTATATTCCAAATTATTTTTAGCATTTTGGACAAATGTATTAATAATATTTTCATTATCAATCAATGATGAATTAATAAGATAACTACTCATTTGATAAAATGCCTTAATATTTTTATCTAAATTATTCTCTTCTAAACTTTTTAATAAATCTAAGTAATATTGGTTTTCCGAAACTAGCAAATAATTAGCATCAATATAGCTTAAATCTAAAACTTGAAATTCCACTTGTTGAACTCCACTGTAACGTTGTGTAAATGGTGGAAACTGTTTTAAAAAAAATAAATTACTATTATTAGCATATGGAATTAAAGGTATAATTCAATTTAAAGCAGTAAAAAGTAGACTAAGAAAGGTAATAAAAGTTAAAGCAAAAAGTTTTGATGTAAGAAAACAAAAAAGAAAAATTAATGGAATTAACAATATTAAATATAATAAAATTATTAAATAAAATTTTAAATAAACAAAATAATCATAAACATTAGTAGCCTGCAACAAAATAGTTAAAACAACACTTGGTAATAACATTAGGATTGTAAAAAATAAGGCACTAAAACAATATAAAAAGGTCAGTTTGAAAAAAATTAAATTACTTCGATTTTTAAAATTAAGCACATAAGTATAAAGAATTCCGTTATTTTGTTCCTCCTTAAAATTAGCAATAATTAGGTAAGTAACAAAAATTGGAATAAAAATAAAATATACTATTCGAAAAAAAACCATAATAAGAGTTGCTGCTCCACTCTCAATGATTTGCTTATAATTTAAAAAGAAAAAAGTGAAAAAAAGCCATGTTATAATAATCCCAAAAAGTATTCATAATCATATTATTTTTGATTTAAAATTTTTTTTAAATAAAAATAATCATAGATTCATTAAAAAATAACTCCTTATCTTTTTTTCTAACTTAGCAATTTCAATTTGTTTATAATATAACTCATCAAGTTTTTCATTTTTATAATCAAAACTATTGCTATATAAAATTTTGCCTTTATTAAGAATAATGACATAATTAACTAAAAACTCTAACTCTTGTAAAATATGTGACGCAATAATAATTATCATATTAGGTTTTCTTTGATGTAATTTAGCAATTAACTCATAAACTTGTTTCCTAGTATCGGGATCTAAATTAGCAGTTGGTTCATCTAAAATTAATAAGTCTGGATCATTAATTAAACTTAGAGCTAACAAAAACTTTTTTTTCATTCCACTTGAAAATGCGGAAAAACTTTTATCTGCATGATCTGTTAAATCAAAATATTCTAATACCTTTGGAACTAATTCCTTTGCTTTTTCATATTTAATTTTTGTAATAAAAGTTTCATAAAACAAAATATCTTTTGCACTTGTATGACGATAAAAACTAGTGTTAGCAGGTGCAAAAGATATTTTTTTTGCATCAACAAAAAAGTCATCATATTTTAAGGATTGATCTTTTTTAATTAGTCCTAAAATAATTTTAATTAATGTGGTTTTCCCGGCACCGTTTGGTCCAACCAACCCTATAATTTGACCACTATTGATTTTTAAATTAATATCATTAAGAATTTTCTTATGTTTATATTCAAAAAGCAGTTTCTTGCATCTAATTATAGCCATTATGTAAATCTCCTTCTTTCTGAAATCTAATTTTCCAATAAAGTTATTTCAGTTTCTATTTTTTTAATATTAGCAAGTGTTTTACTCAATTGTTCTTTTAAATTTATTAATGTATATTCCGTATATTTCCTATCAAGATGAAACCATGTTCGAAAATTTTTAATTTCCAAATATTGAATTTGTCAAATTCCAATATTGGTTACATGTTTAATATTAAAACCTTTAACTTCATATTCTGAACCATTTCATGTCTTAAATTTAATAGAAGCATTGGAATATGTTCACCACCCATTTATTTGTGGTATTTTAGGTCCTAGATGAATTCAAATTGAACTATTAACAAAATTATCACTGAGATCATCATAGTACATTGGTAGATTATTATAATATATTTCATGTTCTCCATACTTTGTTGCTATTCATCATGCCCAGCCACGTTGACCAACATAAACATCATAAGTAAAACGTATTTTATTTAATTTTGGCTGATAATATTGTAATCAATTAAAATTAGTTTTTCTCTCTGCATGAAAATTATCTCAATAATATGCCTTTGGTTTTGTTACTCCAATTTGGGCAATAGCAATTTCTTCTTTTAAATCTTTAACTTTATTTTGTAAAATTTTAATTTGCTCTAATTTAATTTTAATAATATTATATTTTTCATCACTAGCAATACTAATTAAATTATTTATCATATTAGTTAATTGAATAATAACTGCATCTTTAAATTGAATTACCTCAAATAAAAAACTAATAATAGTATCTTTGTTATCAACATTAAAACTACTTATACGGTTAATTAAGGTATGACAACGAGAAATTAAATGTGATATTTGTGCAGGGTCTTTTTTGCGCATTTTTTCTAATATCAAAACCATATTTTGTAAATTATTTTTAACTTTGTCCCGAATATCACTACTATATTTATGTAATGAATTAATTATCATTGTTTTATCATCAGTTGCTATTAATTCATTTTTTAATTCATATAAGCGCGTAATTGCGCCAATATTTTTATAGTCACCCTCTGTTAACACTTCATCAATCTTACTAATTAATTCTACTTTAACAGGAATAGTATTAATGTTATGGTCCTGTAATGTTATAAATGTATTAATATATATTTGAAAAAAACCTAAATCAGCATTTGTTAATGTTATTTGCTCCTTGGCACTAATTATATTATTTAAATCATTATTTTGTTGAGCTTGATAATTTAAAGGTATTATATTCATTGATGTTCCCATAATAATGGCTGTTAACAACATCTTTTTCATAATATCGGTCCTTTCTTTTACTTGTTAATATTCAATATATCTTCATAGTAAATTTCTTGAAAGTTAATATTACTGTAAAATTATTTTTTCATTGTTGATTCTAAGTTACATTTAAATTCTTTAAATGACAATTTAATCTTATCATAGGACAAATAAAAAAAGCAATGTTAATATTGCTTTATCCTTAATTCTGTGCGAAAGTAAAAGTAAGATAACCATCTTGGGATAATTTAACCCCTTCTGATTCTTTTGCTACTTTAACTGCTAATGTTACTCGTGGATTATTTCTAAATCAATCGGCATCCGGGTTTTGCCCATTTGTCAATTTTTCTTTAATACCATTTAAATATAAGTCTTCTAGTTTTTCAGCTTTATTATCACTTGAAAATTCCTTAATTTGTTTATGATCATTATCTAATAAAACTAAGCTTGCAGCTTGATGTGATCATGCTAAAACTTGTGCCATTATCTCAGCAGTTGCTAATGATTCTAATTCTGTTTCAAGTTTAGTATAAAAATTTTTTTGTAAAAAATTTTGTTCATTAGAACCATCCATATTAAAAAATGTTTCATATGTTTGATCTTTTTTAACATCTTTTACATCAGTTGCTGATGTTAAAACTTTGTTAATTGCATCAATTACTTTTTGATCAATCAAATTATATTGACTTTTCGCTTTTTCGTTTTTGTTACATGCAACAACAGTTGTTGTTCCGGTTGCTGTTAATCCAAGAACTCCTAATATACTTAATAATCGCTTCATTTCTTTCTCCTTTTTTGTTTAACAAGAAAAGTAACAATTAAGTTCTTTTCTTAATACAAGTATAAAAAAAAAAAAAAAAAAGGAAAAACACCTTTTTGCTAAAATTTCTATTAACCAAAACCTATTTTCCTATTTAAAAATACTTTTTTACGATTTCTTTACATTTGTAACTTAAAACAAGAAAGTTTTTAGTACAATGTTTATACATAAGGAGGCAATTATGCAAAAAAAAGGTTACTGTCATATTTATTATGGCGATGGTAAAGGAAAAACATCCATTTTAAATGGAATGACAATTCGTGCTTTAGGTTATCAATGAAAGGTTAAATATTTACGATTTCTAAAAAATCGTATTTCTGGTGAAATGTTATTCTTCCAAAAGCTAGCTGATCCTAATTTAGAAGTAATTAACTATTATTCATCAAATACAAAGTTTTTTTGAGAAATGAATGATGACGAAAAAATAATTCTTCGTCAAGAAATGCGGGTTGGTTTTGAAGACCTCAAAAAATTGAGCCAAGATCCAACGATTGATTTAATTATTGTTGATGAATTACTAGGATGTATTTATAACGGATTAATTACCGAAGCGGAACTAATTGAAGTCATTGCCAATAAAAGCCCAAGCATAGAAATGGCCTTTTCTGGTCATCATATTACCGATAATTTAATTAATGCTGTTGATTTAGTCAGTCATGTTCAAGCAACAAAGCATTATTTTTATCAAAAAGTTCCAGCCCGAAAAGGAATTGAATTTTAATCTAGTTCCTTGTTAGGTTAATCTTATTATAATAAGATAATCATTATAAAATAAAATAATTCGTTTTAACGAATTATTTTATTTTATAGATAATTAAAAGTATTATGCTTTTCCTAATAATAATTGTTCTAAATCATCAATCATAGCGGTTAATTTAGAAATTAAACCCGTATAAACATTTGAATCAGTATAATCAATACCAATATCTTTTAAAATTAATAATGGCTCTTTTTGACCACCTTGTTTTAAAAATTTTAATAAGTGATCTGGCTCACCATTAATAACATCATTATAAAGTTTAAAAGAAGCGACAATACATGTGGCATATTTATAAACATAATACGGTGAATTAAAGAAATGTAAAATTCGTGGTCATCCGTATGATTTTTTCGTTGCATCATACTTGTCAAAAACAGTGTAACCAAATTCATTTGCCTTTTGTTCAAAAAGATCAGCTAATTTATCAGCATCTAATGGTTCATTATTTTCAACCATCTTATGGGCTGTTCATTCAAAATCAGCAAAATGAATTTGACGGAAAAAGGTAGCCATAATTTCATCAATTCGATTTTGTAACAAATAAATTTTTTCTTCCTTACTTGTGGCATGTTTATATAAGTAATCAAACAATAAGTGTTCATTAACCGTTGAAGCAACTTCAGCTAAAATAATTGGATAATTATTTAACGGATATTTATTATTTAAATCGGCTAATAATGTATGTACTGAATGTCCTGCCTCGTGTGCTAACGTATTAACTGATCCAATTGTGTCATCTCAATTCATTAAAATAATTGGATCAACTCCTGAACCACCCGATGAGTAAGCGCCGCTTCGTTTATTAGTATCTTCAAAATAATCAATGCGATGATCACTTCATGCTGCTTCTAGCTGTGCTAAATAATCCTGTCCTAATGGTTGTAATGATTCACGAATCATTGCTTTTGCTTCTTCGACAGTATATTTTTTATCTAACGAAGCAACATTACTTACTAACTTTAAGCTACGATCTGTTGCATAAAATTTTTTAAATTTAAAATGCTTTTTCAATAATTCATTATAACGAACAAATAAATGACTATTTTCTTGACCATATTTAATTAAACTTGCGTAAATTTCTTCAGAAACATCATCACTACTTAATGCTGCTTG
This sequence comes from Spiroplasma sp. SV19, assembly GCF_030060925.1. Taxonomy (NCBI): domain Bacteria; kingdom Bacillati; phylum Mycoplasmatota; class Mollicutes; order Entomoplasmatales; family Spiroplasmataceae; genus Spiroplasma; species Spiroplasma sp. SV19. Next base: position 1,148,838 of record NZ_CP045455.1, on the reverse strand, counting down.
TAAGGTATTTTGATAACCACGCAAACGAACTGCTTCAACACTATGCTGAATAATTCCTTCATAAACACGAGCAAAAGAGTGTTTTTTATCAGTTAAATGCTCTGTAAATAATTGGGCGGTTTTAATCCGAAATTCTTGGTCAGCTAACGGGTCAGATTTTTCCATAATTTCACTATAAACTGCACTTGTCAATTCAGTATTTTTGCCATGATAATCAATAAAAACTGGTTTTTTATCTGCATATGCTAATAAATCATACAAATCATAAGCAACCCCCCGAGAACGGGTAACCAACGCCAATACTTCTTCATCACGTTCTGATAAAATATATTTAGCATTTTTAAAAAACTTACGATAACTATATTCATAGGTGCTAAGATCTGCATCATTTTTAATTCACATCATTACAGTATCTTTACCAATTGCCTTTAACTCAGGAGCAATAAAAGCTAATTGACTTGAAATTTGATTTAAAGTATTCGAATAAATTCCCGCTAATTCTTGGTATGACAAATCCGTTGTATCAATATCCCCCATATGCAAGTATTGTCCCATTTTACTAGCAAGTAAATCAATTTCTTCATCCAATAAAACATATTTTTTAAAAACACCTGGATCATTTAATTTTCCTTTAAAAGTAATAATTTCTTCTAGTTTTTTTACAATTTTAGCTAAATCAGCTTTTCATGCCTTATTATCCTGATATAGGTGGCTAAAATCTCATTTATATTGTGCTGGTGCGTCATTTCGCTTCATTATTTATCCTTCTTTCTATCAAAACTATATTTCATATTATAGCGGAAAAACAAAATATTTTTGTCGTTATTCTATATAATGTTATAATATTATTTATATAATAACCTATATAGAAAGAGGGAAATTTACAATGGTATTATTAAATGACAAAAAACAAGATTTAACATTAAAAGCAGTTTTTAAAGGAGACGACATTAATCCATTAGTTGTTCAAGAAAATGGTGTTACAACATTGATTTCAGAGCAAAAAACAATTTATGTTTATTTTGAAAAAGCATTAACTTTTAAAAAAGCTGAGGATTTTATTAAAAAATTTATGGGAACAATAAAATATGATTTAAATATTGAAGTTGATACTTTCAAAAAAGGAGCAGAACCAAATAGCCATCTTTTTAAAGCCCTAGCCGAAGGAACATTATATGCTTTAAACGATAGTTATACTTTAAAAACAGAAAAAAAAGAACAAGAAACTTATACAATTAACTTAATTCATAATTGTGATAAAGCAGCAACTGTTTTTGAAGAAATTAAAATTAAAATGGAATTTGTTAATTTTGCCCGTATGTTGCAAGATACACCTCCAAATTTAATGTATCCAGAAGTTTTTGCCGAAAAAATTGCAGATGCTGCTAAAGGAATCACCAATTTAAAAGTTACTATTTTAGATAAAAAAGAAATTGAAAAAGAAAAAATGGGATTATTATTATCTGTTAACGCTGGAAGTTACTTAGAACCACGAGTTGTTGTCTTAGAGTACACCGGTGATCATAGTAACAAAGAAAAAGTTGGTTTAATTGGTAAAGGAATCACTTTTGATAGTGGTGGGTATAATTTAAAACCTTCAACTGCGATGGCAGGAATGAAATTTGATATGTCAGGAGCAGCTATTGTTTGTTCAACAGTTTTAGCTTTAGCAAAAGCACAAGTTAAAACAAATATTGCCGCTGTTGCTTGTTTAACTGAAAACCGTATTGGCGGAAAAGCAACCCTAACTGAATCAGTTATTACTTCAATGAACGGAAAAACAGTTCAAATTGACAATACTGATGCTGAAGGAAGATTAGTCTTAGCTGATGGTATTACTTATGCAATTCGTAAATTAAATGTTAACAAACTAATTGAAGCTTCAACTTTAACAGGGGCAATTCTAGTTGCCTTAGGAAAATGATTAACTGGGGTCTTTGCTAATAATGATGGTTGATATGACCAGTTTGCTAATGCCGCAACAAATGCCCACGAAGGAATTTGAAGAATGCCAATCTTAGAAGAACATACAGCAGTAATGCGTAAAACACCAATTGCTGATTTAACTAATGCTGAAAGTTCACGCTTTGCAGGAAGTTCAACTGCTGCCGCCTTCTTATGTGAATTTGTTGAAGATAAACCATATATTCATTTAGATATTGCTGGAACAGCTGATACTAACGATGGTCGTGGAACTGGAGTTATGATTAAAACTTTATTTGAAATGTTTAAAGGTTAACACCCAGCATCTTGTCAACGCAAGATGTTTTTTTATTTCATAAAAAATAGATTTACTAATCGTAAATCTATAATCATCGTTTAAATATTTTAATATACAATACCTTGACGCCTTGACTCATAAAACAATAGCCCGCTACTAATAAGGTAAATCAAGCAAAGTATATCGCTGGTAATGGTGCTAAACTTAATTGTGGTCTCACTGATGTATATGGTAACGCAATTCCGACCGTAATCACGGCAACCCCTGCCACCAATAATTGTCATGACGACATTGATTGAAAGAATGGAATTTTTCTTGTTCGATATAGTTGCACAATTAAGGTTTGTGTCACTAATCCTTCAACAAATCATCCTGTTTGGAATAAAGTTACTTGTTCTGCAGTAATGTGTTGTGGATTGGTTAGCACACCAAAGTAGTAGCCCATAACAACAAAGGTTAAAATATCAAAAATTGAGGAGACTGGTCCATTAATAAAGACAAACGGTAAAATATCTTTTGTTGTTCATGTTTGTGGTTTTGCTAAGAAATCCGCATCAACTTTATCAAAAGCAACTGCCAATTGCGACATATCATACAATAAGTTTTGAAATAAAATTTGAATTGGCATCATTGGTTGAAATGGTAACCACGCCGAAGCCACTAAAATACTTAATACATTCCCAAAGTTGGAAGCAATTGTAATTTTAATATATTTTAGAATGTTTCCAAAAATTTGTCGGCCTTGAACAATTCCCTTTTCTAATACTAATAATGATTTTTCTAACAAAATAATATCTGATGCCTCTTTTGCAATATCGGTTGCATTATCAACAGAAACAGCAACATCACTTTGCCGTAGAACTGGCGCATCATTAATTCCATCACCCATAAAACCAACAACATGTTTATTTTGTTTTAAAGCGGTAATAATCTTGGCTTTTTGCAATGGATTTAATTTTACAAAAACATTATTTTGTTCAACAACATCACGAAGTTCAAATTCACTTAACTTTTCAATATATTCACCCGTTACAACCCCTTTAATTTTTAAATGAACACGATCACAAATTGCCCGTGTTACTTGCTCATTATCCCCTGTTAAAATTTTTAACTGAACACCATTTTTACGTAACAATTGAATCATCTTTGCTGCTGATGGCTTTGGTTTGTCTAAAAACGAAGCAAAACCATAAAAGATTAAGTCTTTTTCATCAGCTGGCGAATAATAAGTATCAGCATCATGGCCATGACTATATGCTAACCCAACAACTCGCAAGCCCTGACTATTCATTCGTTCTGTTGTTGCATTAATCATTCGTAAATGCTCTTCAGTTAAATCTTCAACTTGTCCATTATATTCAATTTTTGTACAATTTTTAACAATCTCTTCAATTGCTCCTTTACAAATCAAAGTGTGGTGCTCATCTTTGCTCCCAACAACAACCGTTAACTTACGTCGATTAAAATCAAACGGAATTTCATCAATTTTATGATAGTCATTTTTAAAATTTGATAAATGATGCTCATCAATATAATGAATAATTGCTTTGTCCAATGGATTTTTTAATCCTGTTTGAAAATAACTATTTAAGTATAAATATGATAATAATCGATCATCCTTCTTCTTATCTAATAGTTGATAATCAACTAATTCAATTTTATCATTTGTTAACGTCCCTGTTTTATCAGTACATAACACATCAATTGCCCCTAAGTTTTGAATAGCCTCTAATTTCTTAACAACAACCTTAGCTTTACTCATTCGACTTGCTCCACGTGCCAAATTAGAAGTTACAATCATTGGCAACATCTCTGGGGTTAACCCAACCGCAACTGAAATGGCAAATAATAGCGCTGTTAATCAGTCATTTTTCGTAACACCATTGATAACAAAAACAATTGGGACCATCACAAACATAAAAGATAATAATAACCATGTTGTTCTCTTAATTCCACGATTAAAACTATTTTCGGGTGGTTTATCTTGCAATGTTTTTGAAATTGTTGCATAATATGTATCTTGGCCGACACCAACAACAATTGCAATGGCACTTCCTGAAACAACACTAGTTCCTGTATAACAAATATTTTCTAATTCTAATAAACTTGGTTTACGTGAATTATAACTAGCATGTTTTTCAATTGGAATTGATTCTCCTGTTAAACTTGACTGATTAATAAAAAGGTCATTACTTCATAACACTCGAACATCAGCAGGAACCATGTCGCCACTTGATAAATAAATTAAATCTCCTTGTACCAATTCATGAATTTCTAATTCTTTTGCCTCTCGAATTAAACTAGTATTATTTTTAATTGAAACATTAGCAACTTTTTCATCTTGTTCTAACCGAATCACGGTAATTGTATTACTAACTAAATCAGTCAATTTTTTTGTAACTAAAAAACTACGAATATCTTGAATATAAGCAATGGTAGTACTAATAATAATCATAATTGCAATAATAATAACCCCAATTACTTCAAAACTATCACCATCCAAAGTAAAATAACTTACTAAATTATAAGTTGCAATGGCTGCTAAAACAATATTAAAGGGATTTAATAATACTTTTAAAAAATGTTTAAACCAATGAAATTTTGCTTTTTGTTGTGAATTATCACCATATTTTTTTCCCATCTCTTTTGCTTCGTCATAATCTAGACCAAAATTTTGCAGATCAAAATGTTCTAAAATTTCAGCTTGCGAAAATTGTGAAATTTGCTTAATTTCATCCGTCTTTAAAAATCCAACTTCTTTTTTTCGCCCCTTAAAGTCTTTATTATCACCTTTAAATTTAGTTATTATTTTTGCCATTCCAAAACTCCTTCCTCTGATAAAAATTACATCCCAACCACTATAAATTTAGGACTTTTAGCACAATTAAAAATCAATAATTGGTAAATTAAAACTTTAAAGTAATAAAATTCCTAAATCCATAATATCTTTCTTTTTCATAATTTTTATACATTTGAATAGTTTAGACCACAACCTTCTTTTTTTATTTTTACATACTAATTATAACGAAAATAATACAAAAAAATCCATAATATTAATTAATAAATGTTATGTTGAAATAAATTATGTGGTTATTAAAATATATTTTTAAATGCTTATATCGCTTAAATAAGCATTTAAAACCAAAAAAGATCCTTTCTTTTTTAATTAATTTGACAAAATCAAATAAAATTACCTATAAAATAATTTACAGGTAATTTAGTTCTAGTTTATAATATTCACTTTATATTGCAGTGTTTTTAAATTTGTTATACATTAACAAATCCTGATACTCATGCAAAGATAACAGCAATTGCTCCAATGGCTGCAAAAGCAGCTGGAACGGCTCATGATGATGCTGTTACTGTTGTTTCTGCTGCAATTAAAACTGGATAGACAATTTCTTTAAAAGATGATGCAATTGTTCGAATATTTCATGCTCAACTTGCAGAAGAAAGTATTCCTGGATCTAAATTAGTTTTATGTCGATAAAATCCGATCCCAGCGGCAGCAACACCTAAACTAGCTGAAATAGCAGTAGCAGCAATTGCTCAAGGGATACTAATTCCGAATCATCATGCTGCTGCTCAAAAACCAGCGGCAGCAACACCAGCAATTACAGCAAGCGTTGATAAAGTATTTTGTGCAATCATTAAATCTTTATCGAATTTAGCTAAAGCTTTTTTAGCATCATCTAGATTTTTAATTTCCTGATTACTACTAAAAGTACTATTATAAAAATAGTTATTCTTATTTAATAAAATACTATTAAATTGTGGTGTAACATTTATATTACTTGGAGTTTTATACATATCTTTTTCACTAAAATCGTGTCCCTTTTGATCAATTTCTTTAAGGAATTCATCAAATGTTAGGTTTTTATCTTTAATACTATCAATAAACTCAATTGACTTTTCTTGTGCTTTTTTACGCATCTCTTCTAAATTATTTACCAAATTAAGAGTTGGACTAAGTTGACTATATGAACTTGAATCTTTTGAAGTAAAATAATTTTTAACGCTATTTCAATTAACGGTTGAGAGATCAAGACTTGTTTTTTGTACTTCATGACTTTTATTTTCTGTTTCAGTTTGTACAGTTGTTAATATTGCTGATGTACTAATTGTTAAAGATGATAAAATAATTAATAGTGATTTCATATTTTTCATACTCCTTGTACTCCACCCACCCTTACTATCGTTAATAATATAGAATATCCCACTAAGAAATATATTATTGAAATCATAGTTTAATTATATTAATAAAAAATATAATGTAAATATATTTTACTAAAAATTCCATTAATTTAATTTTATATGGAATATTATTTTAAATAGTTTATTAGAACTTTATATTGTTAATCGTTCAAGATTATTCTTTCACTTTTATTTTAACTTATTTTAAGATTAAAACTTTATTAAGTATTCAAATTAAGGTTACCCCAACATAATATAAAAATGATATTAATTTAATTTTAATATCATTTTTATTTGTTTTTAAAAAACTATATTAAATTGTATATTATCTTGTATCATAGCAGATTAATAAATAACATCCTAGTTTGGCATTAACTAAAAGACCAATAGAATAATACTTTGACTATTAATTTTATAAAAAACGGGTTGCAATGTTAACATTGCAACCCGTTTTTTATGATTATTATCCTCTAACAAGTCCAAACGTTGTTTGATAACCACTATAAACTGAATAAATAAATGAACTATCTTTATCAGCACCAAAACGATAATCAAATGTAAAATAAGGATTACCACCAGTTGTTACACCCGGTTCATATGAACCCTTCGGATAAAGCATATTATCATCACCATCAACATAATATAACATTGAGTTTGCTGTTAAAGCATTATATGACTCACCTAACCGGAATAAATCAAGATCTTCTAAACCAATAGCATAAGATGATGCTTTAAAACTCTCTTCCAGAATACTTCACATTTTTTTCAAATTACCACTTGATTTTAAATATTTTTTTATTTCATCAAAATCTTTTGTTGAGACATGAAAAATTGAACGTTTACCAGTTAAATATGTTTCAATCCGATAATACTTATTAAAGGCTGAAATAATATTTCCAAAATTTGTTAATTTTTTGTCTAATCCTTGAACAGAAATTTCAACACTAACATTTAAAGCTTGATTATTATCTGTAACAACCCCCGATAATGGGAATCCCGCTACTTGAATTTTTAATAAATTAACATTAAACGATCCTAATTGTAAAATCCCTTCACTAGTTTCGAAAATTGGCATTATTGAGCGATAAAAACTTAAAAATTTTTGACCCGTTAATTGATCGGGATTAAATCCTTCCCCAGTTCAGTTAGCTGTTGTATTTTTTGCAATAAGATTGAAAACTTCATTTGAACCTGCGACATTACCAGCCGCAGCGTCCGTAATTGGAGCTGATACTAAATTTAATATTTGCTCTGAATCAACAAAAGTAATCTGATCTTTTAATGGTACCAAATCTGGATCTGTTTTAATAAGTTCTTCAAGTTTTAATGTTACAATAGTATCTAATTTTTGATAGTTATTACTATAAATAATATCAAACTCATCATACAATGTTCTAAAATCTTTGTTACTATCAATTTTAATACTTTTTATCTGATTAAAATAATTCACAATTGGTTTTACTACCTTTGCTATAATTCCCGATAATAACTTTTCAACAATTTCAACATCCCCTGTTAAAACATATGAAATTACAATTGGGACTGTTGTACTTAAAGTTTTAAATTGAACATTAAAATTAAAACTGAAATCTAACCGAACAGCATCAACATTTGTAACATCAACGTTTATTATTTTTGCTAATTGCTTTAAATCAATATAATTTAATTTATACTTAACTGAATTCTCGATAACTGCTAACGGTTCACCTGTTGGATAATAATTTGGATAATCGTTAATAATTGCATTATTAATATTGTCAAATTCAGCATTAAAACCCGTTCTAACTAATTGTAAAATTTTTGCTGCATCAGGATTATTAACATCAATTACAGCAGATGGCTTTTCTGACGATACCATTTGATATAACTTTTCAAAACTAATATCATATTTTGTCTCATCAATCATCATTTTTTTTGCAGCGTATGTTTCCAAATCATTTGATGCTCGTTTTGAGATTTCATTTAAAACTTTAGCATCTTTAGCTGCTGCTGAAACATCATTTGGTGCATTGTCATCTACTATCATATTAGTACAACTAATAACCGTAGTAGTCCCTGCCCCCACTAATGTTATTGTCCCTAAAACACTTAATAGTTTTTTCATAATAGTATTTTTCTCCTCTTTGCTTTTTCGTTATAATTTTAAATTATGACAAAAAAAAAAAAAAAAAAAAGCAATAGGTACTGACTTGGAAAATAATTAATTATGTGTGATCGCTGAGATGGATGTGTACCCAAAAAAAAAAAAAAAACATATCAGAAAGATATGTTCAAATTTTTACTAACTATGTTTTGTTATCCTTAATTTCTTCAACATTATTATCTATAGCATTAGAACTAGTATTCTGACCATTACTACTATTTTGACGATCTATTTCTTGTTGAACACCAATTTTTTTTGCTTTTGTCTCATTATCTCTCATTCATCAGCCAATTCATGGTAAAACTAAAATTAAAATTAATAACACAATCGCTAAAATTGGTCCTGTTTTTTCTAACATTACAATTGCATTTAAAAAATATGAATAAACATTATAACTAATAATTGTTGTAATACAAACAACACTAATAATAGCTGCTGGAATAAAATACCAATTCTTAACTGTTTTAATCCGTTGATGATAACGATTATAAATTCCTAAAGCAATAATTGCCCCATACATAAGAAAGGCCATTACAACTCCGGCATTACTAATAAAGTCATAAAAATTATACGTTTCTTTTGCAAAAATGGTTGGAATTCCCATAATTAGTCCTCACACTAATGTTATAATCACCGCAGCAGTAAAGTTTGCTAAATTAAGACTACGTTTTGCCACAATTTTATTACATCATTTTGCTCCAATAATAAAATGATCTTCAATTGATGAGCGACTTAATTTTACCATTGAAAAACTATACCCATTTAAAGTTCCAAAAGCACTAATTAAAATAAAGAAGAAAATAATCCGTTCAAAAACCTTGTTTGTAACAGGGTTATTAAAAATATTTCCAGCGGCAGCAGCAACACTTCCACTAGCATCTAAGTTTAAAGTTCCAATTGAAACAATTAAATAAAGAATAGTCACTGATCTTAATCCTAAAACTAAGGCTAATGGAATATTGCGTTCTGGTTTTCTAACATCTTTTTGAATATATGTTGTTGATAAAAAACCATCAAATGAAAATAAGATACCAGGTAAGGCCATTAAAATCATTTCAAAGCCGCTTTTGTTTGATACTAGTTTATACTTGTCAGGAACTCCTAAGCCAGTTTTGCTAAAAGCGTTTGGATCATTATTAAAAAAGAACATTCCAATTAAACCAACTAAAACTAACGGAATTAACTTTAAGACAACAGTTGTCATTTGAATATATTTCCCCGTTTTTTCTAAATAAGTACAAATATACATTAATAAAATAGTATAAAAAATCGCAAAAAAGGTCAATACTAGTTGATAGTTACCATAACCACCAACCTTTTCACTAAAAGCAACTTCAGCTGCTAACCCACCACCAAAAGCTCAAATTGATGCTTTTGTTGTATAATAAGCCACCGTAAAAGTAGTTAATGGAATATAAATATGATTCATCGCATTTCGAACCACACGTCCAAAGCGTTTGCCACCAAATAATTTTGCATACAAAGCAACTCCTGAATTAGAATCTTGTTTTGCCGATGAAATTTCCATAAATGATAATCCAAATGAAAGCGCCATTACTCCTCCGATAATTCAAGCAATTAATCCTAGAATACCGTTCCCATTTGTTAATCCATACACACCCTCGTTTTTAAAGAAGATTCCAGTTCCAACAACTGTTCCAACAACCATACAAAAACACATAAAAAATCCATATTTTTGTGCAGTTTTCTTTTGCATAATTTCACCTCATTCTTTCTATTAATTTAATTTTCCAGTTCTCAAAATTATGAAACGCTAAATAATAATCCCAGTATATTATTTAATATCAAAATTTTAACATAAATATATTTAGAATTTTATCATTAAAATAACAATTACAATAAAAAATAGAAGAAATAACCAAATTTATGGCATATTTCTTCTAAATTCTTGTTTATTGTTATTTTATAATCAATTTTTTACCACTTTCATATAACCAACTTTTGATAATTGCGCGGTAATGCAATATGCAACAATGACCCCTAAAACAATTGGAATATATACCAATGGAGGCGCAGTCATTGGAAAGACATTGTTAAAGACATAAGGAATTAAGAATCCTAATACCACAACAATTCCTGTTGATACATTAACTGGTCAAGTTGGTCTTGATTGAATAAATGGAATTTGTTTTGTTCTGAACATTAACATTACTACTGATTGCGTAATTAGTCCTTCAATAAATCACCCTGATTGGAAAATAGCAACATGATACGCAGCATTTGCTGAATTTGGATCAGCAGCATATGCATTAAAGACACCAAAACCATATCCTAAAATTACAAAGGTAATTATGTCAAAGACACTACTAATTGGTCCATTAACAAAGGTAAATGATAACATTCCCTTTGTACGTCAACGCTGTGGTTGTAGTAAGAAATCTTCATCAACACGATCAAACACAATTGCAAATTGTGAGAAATCATAAATTAAATTTTGAAATAACATTTGCACTGGTAACATTGGCGTAAATGGGATTCATCATGCCACAATAATTAATGTAAAAACATTACCAAATTGTGACGCCATTGTTATTTTAATATATTTTAAAATATTTCCAAATGTTAAACGTCCTTGTTCAATTCCATGTTCAATTACATCTAATGATTTTTCTAATAAAATAATATCGGATGCTTCTTTAGCAACATCAGTTGCATTATTAACTGAAATTGCAATATCGCTTTGGCGTAACACAGGAACATCATTAATTCCATCACCCATAAAACCAACAACATGGTTATTAGCTTTTAGCAAAGCAATAATTCTTGATTTTTCGGTTGGATTTAGTTTAACAAACACATTATTAATTTCAACCGCACGTTTTAATTCATAATCAGTTAATTTGTCTAACTCTTCACCCGAAATAATCCCCTTAATTTGCATTCCAACACGCTCACAAATTGAACGAGTTACAGCAGCATTATCTCCTGTTAAAATTTTTAAATCAACTCCACGAGCAGCTAATACTTTTACCATTTTTGCTGCTGATGGTTTTGGAACATCTAAGAATGTTACATATCCATAAAAAACTAAATCTTTTTCATCACTAACACTGTATGTTTTTTTATCATCATTCACAACTTTATATCCGATTCCTAAAACACGATATCCTTGGTTGTTTAAACGTGTGACAGTACTAGTAATTTGTTTTTTCATTTCATCATCTAAATCAACAACTTTATTTTGATAATAGATTTTATTTGATACATTAATAATTTCCTCAATTGCCCCTTTTGAAATTAATTTTGTTTCTTCTTCATTTTTAACAATAATTGTTAGACGTCGACGTTCAAAATCAAAAGGAATTTCATCAATTTTTTGATATTTATCAGGAGTAAAATAATATGAACTTTCTTTAACATGATCAATAATTGCTGTATCTAATGGATTTTTAATTCCAGTTTGAAAGTAGCTATTTAAGTATAAAAATTTCAATAAATCTGTTTCTTTTTTATTATCTAAACTTGCATAATTAATTAGCTCAATTTTATCATTTGTTAATGTTCCTGTTTTATCAGTGCATAACACATCAATTGCTCCTAAATTTTGAATTGCTCCTAAATTTTTAAAAACAAGTTTACTACGACTCATTTTCCGAGCCCCACGTGCTAAGTTGCTTGTTACAATCATTGGTAACATTTCTGGAACAATCCCAACTGCCGCTGCCGCTGTTCATGTCAATCCCCCTAATCAATCATTTTTAGTTCCTGAATAAATTAGGTAAATAATTGGAGCCATAATTAGCACAAACATAATTAATAAAAACGTCACTCGTTGTACTCCTGTTTGAAAATTTGTTAATGGGCGTTTTTCTTGTAATGCACTTGAAATTGATGAAAAGTATGTTTTAACCCCCGTTTGCACAACCATTGCAATTGCACTTCCTGAAACAACACTTGTTCCCATTAAACAAATATTTTCTAATTCTAATAGATTAGTATTATCTGTTATTGCATGCTTTTCAACTGGCATTGATTCTCCTGTTAATGAAGCATGGTTAATAAATAAATCACGACTAACTAAAATTCGAACATCTGCAGGAACCATATCCCCACTTGATAAGTAAATCAAATCACCCGGCACTAAATCACGAACATCAATATCTTCGCCTTTTTTAATTAGCTCAAACATATTATCCTGATTAATGTTGGCATATCCTTCTATATCTCGAATTACCATTGCCTTATTGCTAACAATACTAATTAATTTTTTTGTCACAAAGTGAGCTTTAATTGTTTGAATGTAAACAACTGTCCCACTAGCAAAAATCATTATCGCCACAATAATTGCTGGTAAAACATCCGCAATTCCCCGTTCAGCAACAGGAGTAGAGAAAAATTCATAAAAGTTTCAAACACTAATTACCATTAAAACTATGTTAAATGGCCCAAAAAATGATTTAAAAAAATTTAAAACTCAATTGAATTTTGTAGGATCTACTTTATTATATCCATATTCTTTTTGTAAATTTTCTACATTAGTAGTTCTTACCCCAAACTGATTATCTTTAAATTCAGTTAATAATTCAGTTTGGTTAAGTTTTGAACATGATTTTAATTTTTTATCGTTAAAATTTAGCTTTTTTAATAAAGCTTCTTTTGTTTTATCTCTCCCAAACATGTTCTGTTTCCTTTCTTACTTTGTTTCTTGACACAACAAAATAAGAAGACAAATCAACGCAAACAAAAATATTAGCAATTATGCATAATTACGGTGATTATCTCTTTGATGGTCAAAAACAACATTAAATAATGTATTACTTTTATTAAAATTAATACCCTTTGTTAACCGGTCCCTGGTTCCGGACTGTTCCTGTTGTCCAAGCATAGAAATATCACCACTCTTTCTTTAGTCAAAAATAATACACATATATTCTAACACAAAAAATAAAGTATATACCTTTTATATAAAAAATATTTTTATTTTGTAACAAAAATAAGTAAAAAGTTTGATAAAAAATAATGGCTAATATCTCGAAAAATAAAAAAATAATGCCAGAAATCAAGGAAAACTATCTTTGCACTATTTTGTTTAATCTAATCCGATAATGTATTGACAAAATTAATAATCCCTTCTGAATCATTATTAATATACAATTCAGATGGTAAAACAACAACTTTACTATTTTTTAAAATAGCTTTTATTTTTGTTGTTAAATATTCAACTTGCGGGGCTAATAAAATAATATCATAATCATCATTTTCTAATTCTTCTGGTGTTATTGCAAAAAACTGCATATCATAATTATTTTTTGTAATAACATCATTGATCTTATCTAAAATTCGATTAGTACTAATCCCCGCTGAACAAATTAAACTAATCTTTTTCATATAAAGCCTCCATTTTTCCTATACCTATTCACATTAAATTATACTGATTATAAATTAAAAATGCAATGATTTAAAAAATGGTTGTTAACAAAGGAGATTCATCATAAAATCAAATTTTAAACTAAAAAAATGACTTTGATGTTATTATCAAAGTCATTTATATTTATTATTTATCCCTTGTTTATCGTTGAAAAATCTATAGCAACTTTGTCAGGAATTGTTAACTTAAAATGTTTGAGTCAATATCCGGAATAAAAATCATATGTAAGTCTTCATTAGTTGTTTTAAATAAAATTGTTTTATCATTAATTGATTTAACAGTAAAACCGATCCCATCAATATTAATTCGCATATCAAGTGCGGATGTTAAATCATCAACACTATTCGCTAATTTTCATTCACCATTTGGTTGATCTTGATATTCAATATGCATTTTACCACTAGTTAATCTAACATCACTATCAGCAATTGCTTCATCACTATGACCATTAACTTTTAGCATTGTTGGAATTAATTGCTGAATTGTTTTATTAAGGGGAATTGAAAAAGAAGTATCTCACTTAATAATACGAGCTGTTAATTTTAAATCCGAATTTAAATCATAATTAAATAGTTGATTAACAAAAGATTTAAGATGGTTAATCGGAAGAATATCAATAATTCCTTCTGTACCCGATGTTAATGCTAATATTTTTCAGAAAGGTACTGGAACTTTTTCATATTTAATATTAATAGTTGTTGTTATTAAAAGCACTTTAATCACAACCACAACTGAAATTGGGGTTCTAACAGCTGATCATTCATTACTTTTGTTGTTTCAACCATCAAATAAATTATGCAAAATATGTTCTAAATTAGTAGTAAATTTAATTTTACCACCCTTATTGCTATCGAGATTTTTATTAACATTTAAAAAACCATCATTATTAATGTTTCGTGGTGTATCAAATAAGTACTGAATTAATAGCAACAATAAATTTTGTGATTTTTGCTGTTGATGTTGTTCAATGATAAAATTACGAAAATGAATGATATCTGGTGCTAAACTATTTAAAATATCAAGATATTTTCCTTTAATAGTAACTGTTACTGTTCCTCCTAACGGGATTTTTTCGTTAATTGTCTGATCAATAACCCCATCTTTAAGAAACTCACCAACAAATGGTAAAGTAGTTAATGAATTAACAAAATTTTGTCATCCTTTTCAATTTGCATCACTATCATCAAATTTTGTTGGAATAACAGTTGGTACATTATTAAATAAACCAAACTGAACAATTAAGTCCAAAATAGTTTTAATTGGTAAATTACTACCCGCAATTGGAAGGTTCATTTTTGAAAAAACAATTGTTAAACTTTGATTTAATTTCTGAATTGTTTCATTTGTTAATTTTAAATTATTAGTAGTAACTGCCACAGAAAAATTATTATCCTTTGTTTTTGGATTAATTAATTCTTCTCCCTTAAAATTTGCCGTTAATTCTAATTTCCCATAATGCATTGTTGAGTTATCAACAACTTCAATTTTGTTGAAATTAGTTTGTGCTAATGTTAAATCATCACCAAAGTCAGTAAAATTACTTTTTAAAATATCAAATGCATCATCACCATTAACTGTCTGAAAATCATTACTGTCAACAATTATTGGTGTTAATTCAGAAAAACGATTTAATTTATTAATAATTCTATTTTTTTTCTGTTGAAGAGGATCTTTTTCACTCTCGTCAAATGGTTTGTCTTGTGGAGGCTCAGAATTTGGATCATTGGTTGGTTTTACAACAGAAGGTTGATTTTGACATGCTATAACACTTAAAGCCCCTGAACTAGTTAAAACAAAACTCCCTAAAATAGTTAAAAGTTTTTTCATTTCTTTGTCTCCTTTACACTCTCTACTATCAATAAAAACTTTTATTTAGTCAAAAATAACTATCTAAGAAAACATTCTAATTCAATAACTCCCGTTTATAACCATTAACAATTATTTTTAATTCTTTTTCACCACGTTTATTAACTAGCATATACATTTGTAGTCATTTAATAATATTATCTAAATCAATTAAAGAAACCAAACGAAGGTTCTGCTTAATTTTATACTTCTTAAAAATTAATAAAATCTTATAAACCATAATTGAACTATCAACTGAAAAAGCAATTGAAAACAACACAAAAACACTTTGAGAAAACAGTACAACTGACAAATTATTTTCAAATAAAACACTATGATTTGCTTTCATAGCATTAACATAAATTAAAATCTTATTGACTAAAACCATTTTTAAATATTTTGCTCACAATTGACGGAAAAAATATAATGTTACAATAACTGAAACAAAACCTAAAAAACCAAAAATAACAGTACTATCTGCCATCTTAACTTCAACTTTTTCAATTAAATATGTTGCAATTAAAAGAATTCCGAAAGTAATGGACACAGCACAAATGATTGAATCAGTATAATAATTTGGGAAATATTGCTTACCAATTAAAACTCATCAACTAATAATAAAAGTCATTAAGTGCAATAAATTATGAATAATTAGCAAACGTGAGGTACCTGTTAATAAAAAATAAAAACTAACTTGAATTGCAATTAAAAATATAATTGCCAAAGTTTTTTTCATTCTTATTCTTAAAACACAAAGATTAGTAATATATGAGGCAAAATAAAGGACCGCAAAAAAAACTAGTATTTTAGCAATAAAAAATAATAATTCTCAATCAATATATGTAAACCCAAAAAAAGTAAAAATTAGTTTGTCCATCTTTTTATACCTTGCCTTTATAGAATTACTTCCGGTACTTTAAATTATTATATATATTTATTTTTAAAAATGCAAAAATTTTTTTTAAAAAATAAATGCTATAATTAAAATGAAGTTGATAATTTAAAGAAATAAAATTATTGACATAAAAAATTCAGGAGGTATAAAACATAAATGTTACCAGAAAAAATTGATATTTTTATTGACGAACATGTTGATAAGCCTTTATCAGAATATATTAAAGAGAATCCGCGATTTATCTTAGAATTTGTTAATAGTTTAAATTGAGAAGAAAAATTTGAATTAATTTCTGATTATGTTGCAACAAACGAAGAAATCGAAAAAGCAATTAATACATTAAACAAACATATATCTTTGTTTATTGAAGATGAAATTAAGGAACGCATAATCCAAAATATTTCTGAAGAAGAATATCTGCGTCATAAAGCAATTGTTGAAATATATGAAAAATCTAAAAGTGAATTAGAATTAAGTAAAAAGAAAATCCTAATTAATAAATAAAAAATAATACATTTTGTATTATTTTTTATTTATTAATTTAAGATAGTCACATTTAATTGCTTTTAAATTTTTTTCCAAACAACTGAAATTATTAGTTAATAATAACTTATTAAAATAATCAACATTTTTTGTTTATAATTAGAGCCTAATTGTTCCTTAATAAAAATCTTATCATCTTTTGAAACATCATAATCAGGAAAATGCAATTTTAAATAATATTCAAATGTTTTATTTAAAGGCAACTCAATTAAAAATATATTTTTCTCCTCAATATCTAAAATATCTGCAATGATACTAAAAATTTTATTTCTATATTTCTTAATATTATTAATAGCTTCATTATCATTATCTAAAATAATAAAAACCCTAAAATTTGAGTTACCTGGTGTGACTGAAAGAAGTATAGTTTCTAATTTTTTCTTATAATCTCCATCACTTTTAATTCTTAAACTCTTAAATGTCAAATGAGTTATTGCAAAAATTTCATCTTTTATTTTTTCATTATTATTAATACCCTTAAAATATTTTTTCTCTGTATTAGCTTCCTTTCCTTCAAAACAAATAATGACATATTTGTGCAATGATACCATTAAATCATTTCCTCACAAAAATTCTCAAAATCATCATTAGAAGGATGTGAGCCAATAACTTCATCAAAATAATTTTTCGAAAATTTAAAATCATTTCGAATTGGTTTATTATTTCAACGTAATTCATTAAAAGATGTCACATTATTATCGCGATCAATTATATAAATAGCATCTTTTCTAACTTCTTCAAAAATATAAGGATTATGGGCAGTAAAAATTAGAATAATATTTTTAAAGAAATTTGCTTTAAATAATCTAATAAAAAAACGCGTTAAATTTGGATGTCATGAATTATCTAACTCATCTATTAAAATATAACTATAAGTTTCTAATTTTTCTGTAATTCTTAACAGCATTAATATTTTTGACATAAATTTTAATGTCCCTTCAGAAAGAAGAAAAAATGGGATTTTAGTGCCATCTTTTAATTCAACATGTTGAATTGATAACTGTTTTATCGTTTTATTAAAATTATAGGGATCTGTAATCTTTTTAACTTGAAATGATACACCCCTAACACTTGGATCAATAGTTGAAATAATAATATTAATTTTTTGCTGTAACAATTGTTGTGATTCAGAATTTCTAGTACTATGTAAAAATAACTCATTTAAACTTTCATCAATTAAATATTGTTTTTCTAAAATAAGATTAAAACTAAAGAAAGACTTAAACATTTTTAGTAACATTTCACCAAATGTATTAGCTTCATCAGTTAATAAATTTATAAATTGATTGCTCTCATTTTTTTTAATTTGTGAATTTGCTAATAAATAGAAACGTAAAAAATTTAGTTTAGGCAAATCACCATTCACTTGCTGTCAAATAATTTCTTTATTTTTAAAAATTGTTTCTTCAAAAAAATGTGGATTTCTAATTATTACTTCATGAGTATAGTTTCCATCATCAGTTGCGAAAAAAACCATAATTCTAATACAGTTACTATTAGTATTAAAATCTGATTGATTAAATATTTTTTGTTGACTACGATATTTCATTCCAATCGGATTAATAATTTCCTTATTAAAAATTAAACCCGTCTCATTAAATTGTTGATATTTTAAAAATAATTCTAAAATTGTCGATTTCCCCGAAGCATTGGCACCAATAATACCAATAACAGAATTAAAATCCTTTGTTTCGTTATTTTTAAATTTTATTTCTTTAATTGAATGCTTATAATTATATAAATTTTTATTAGTATCAAATTTTATTTCTACTTCTTTATCAAATTTTCGAAAGCCACTAAATTTTATTGTCTTAATTAAAAAATTGTTCATAATAATATGCTCCCTTGTAATTTTATATCTTCAATTATACATTAAAAATGAGAAAAATCTCATTTTATGAATAATAAGTCATTTATTTTTAACTTAAAATATCAAAAAATATTAAAAATTAACTAATAAAAAACATATTTTAAGATTTTTGAGTTAAAATAGTAGCAAGTGTAATTTTACACATATATAAATGGTCAAATATACCAGAAAGGTTCTAAACATGAAAAAAACTACTAAAAGAAAATTGAAATTATGACATAAAATTACAATCTGAGGAACACTAAATGCGTATGCTTTAGCATTATTGATTGCTGTTTTAGCATTACCGCAAACACCTTGACATTGTCGTTTATTTGCATTCATTAACATCTTTGTTGTATTGTTAATTCAAGTAATTTATTATACTCGCCTTTATGTTAAAAATAAAAATAAAACAATTAAAAGTAAAACCGTTGAACTAAAATAATTTTATATCTTAAAATACACACTTTTGCAAGTGTGTATTTTATTTTAAATAATCAATTATTCACAAGAAATTAAATAATATTTTCGTTTTCCACGACGAACAATTAAGTATTTATTAAATAAAAATTTATCTTTTGTAACAGTTCAAGTTTCATCACCAACAATGTCACCATTCACCGTAATTGCTCCTTGTTCTAAGAACTCTCGCCCTTCTCGTTTTGACATTACAATTTCAGCTTGAACTAATAAATCAAGGATTGGCAAATCAAAAGTTCTTAATGAAAAAAATGGTAAACTACTTTGTAATTGATCTAACTGGTGGACAGATAATTGATGCAAATTACCACTAAATAATGCTTCACTAACAATTTGTGCAGTTGTCAAACCTTCCGCTTGATGTACAAATAATGTTACTGCTTCTGCTAATTTTTTTTGCGCAATTCGCTTTGCTGGTTCTTTTTGATGTTCTTTTTCAATTGTAATAATTTCTGCTTCACTTAGCATTGTTAAATAACGTAACAATTTGCCAGTTTCTTGGTCATCTTGATTAAAGAAGAATTGATAAAATTCATACGGCGAAGTTTTTTCTGGATCTAACCAAACTGCTCCTGATTCTGTTTTGCCAAATTTTGTTCCATCAGCTTTGGTTAATAAATTCATTGTCAGACCACATGCTAAATTATCTTCCCCAATTTGTTTATGAATATAGTCTGTCCCTGACGTGATATTCCCTCATTGATCACTTCCTCCTGTTTGAACAGCGCAATCATAATTAATATATAATTGGTAAAAATCATATGCTTGTAATAAAGTATAAGCAAACTCGGTATATGATAAACCAACATCAATTCTTGTTGCAATATTTTCTTTTGCTAATAAATAACTAATATTAAAATCTTTTCCAACATTTCGTAAAAAATCAATTAAAGTCATTTTTTGTAACCAATCAGCATTATTAACCATTCTTATGTTTTCTCCAATTAATTGTTGCATTTGTTTACTTATTGCTTGGACATTATGCACAATTGTCTGGTCATCTAATAATACCCGTTCTGCTTTTTTGCCACTTGGATCACCAATCATTCCTGTTCCACCACCAATAATTGCAATTGGCTGAAAACCAAACATTTCAAAGCGTTTTAGTAACATAATTTGAATTAAATGACCAACATGTAATGAATCACCGGTTGGATCAAAACCACAATAAACTCCTTTTTTAAAAGTTTGGGCCTTTAATAATTTTGTCTCATTAGTTACTTGTTTTAATAAACCGCGTCATCTTAACTCTTCTATAATATTTTTTACCATCATTTATTCCCTTTACTATTTAAAAAACTCTAATTTGTTAGAGTTATTCTTTCTCGACTTTTGCGATTTTTTTAATTTGATTAGGTTTTTCCTCTTCAATAATTTTTTCTGAAATTGACGCTGATGTTTTTTTCAAATCTTCGTTTACTTTAATTCCCGCATCAATTGCCGAAACTGTTATTTTAGCTAAATCCTTCGCAACAGCACGAACGTTCGGTGATTTTGCAGCAGCTTTAATTAATTTTACTGTCCCAACATCAATTTTTTTCAATACTTTATAAGCCATTTCTTTTGTTGAAGCAGAATCTAAAATTTCTACTGCTCCCTTAACATCTTTAATTCGTAATTCAATATCAGCTGCTACTTCATCTGATTCAATTCCTTGTGATTTTTCTCACACAATTTCAATCTTATTAACCATTTTTTTCAATTGTGGATTATACTTTTTAACTAAATTAATAAAATCTTGCCGTAATTCTGATCCTTTTTTGGGAGCAATAAGCATCCCCGTTACCATAATTGCTAATGTTTTAACAAACTTAAAAGCCATAATTATTCCTTCTCATCAGAATTAGCAAAATCTTTTAATTTATCAACAATTCGATAAGCAATATCTTTATTACGGGCAATAACTTTTACTCATGCTTTAACATTCCGTTTAGCAAAAGCTTCAAAGACATCAATATAATTTGAAACTTTAACAACTGTATCAACAGTAGAGTTTAACATTTCTGATTTATAAGTTAAGTCTTCAACAAAATAATCAAATTTCTTAGCAGCAATTGCAACTTTCCGTGCCGCAATAATTCCATAACAACAAAATACAATTGCTAAACATAATAAAACAATAATTAAAATTGTTTGTGAAATTAATAAATCATCACTAGTTGCTAAGATATATATCATTTTTTTCACCCTTTTTTCTCACCGAATTAAATATTACTTTTACATTATAACTTATTTTATCTAATATCAAAATAAAAATACTTATTTATTCTCATCTTTATCAAGATTTTGACTTTCATTAATTTGGGCTTTAATTCGTTCTTTTCGCTTTTCTTCCGCCGCCCTTGCTGTTCGTTCTTCCATTTCTAACATTCGTGATAAATATGGATTACGATTAGTATAATAATCATTAACATGTTTTGTTTCTGAATTAGAATTCTCTTTTCGTAAATCATGCAAATTTTTATGATATGGGGTAAGCGATTTTGAACGACGTAGAAATTGATTGTTTAAATTACTTTCTTGTAAATTAAGTAATGCCTTAAATCTAACTGCTCCCGCTTTAGTTGAGTTATTTTGAATTAAGCGACGGCGTTCTTCTAATGGCATATTTTCTGAAAAATTATCATCAATATGGTAGGCTTCAGCCACCGCTTGCCGAATTTGTTCATTAATTAGTTTTTGTTCTTCCAGTCCTTTAAACAATGCTGTTTGTTCATATTCATCTACTTGATGACGAGGTTTCGGATTACTAATTTTTTCTTTAATTTGTTCTAATTCCAATGTTAATTCAGCTGTTCGTTCACCAAAAATATTTTCCCCATTCTTACGTGGTTTAAATAAAAATGATACAGTTTTCGCTGCTTGCTCTGATAATTTATTACGATTTTTCAAAGTTGATTTAATTGTGCCACCATCTGTTAACGGATCATATTTTTTAAAATATCGTTCAACATTCGCTTTTTCAACATTTGGAATCTTTTCTTCAACAACATGGATTTTTGCCAATTCAGCTTTCTTCTCAACAATTTTTTGTTCAATAATTTCATTAATTGAATTTGAAGCAGCATTTTCTACTTCATCATGCAAATTATGTTCATAATTACTCATCGTGTTTTTAAATTCATTAGCACCATCAAGTTTTTTCCCATACAATGGCGAAATAACTTCTCCTAATGAATTTAAAGGAGGTTTTTTCTCAACATTATGATCAACACTAGTTGTTTTTGTTGTTTCTTCTGTTTGCTGTTTTTGTTCACGCTTTTGATGAGGATATGCATCATCATGATTATAATAAGATTCTATTTTTTGGTTTTTATTTTCATTCATCATGAAAACCCCCTTTATTTACCTATATTATAAAACATTTCTTACTTTTTAACTAGTCGATTTGAAATAATGTTATGACGACCAACTTTGGCTTGATCAATGCCATTTAATTGAACCGCATCACCAGTAAAACCAATATTAATTTTTGCTAACGATTGACCAACTCCATAAATATCTACTGGTACTCCTTCCTTTTCAAATTCAATAATTTTTTGGACATTAAATCCTGAAGAAACAATAAGTTTAACATAATCATAACCTTGTTGATCTAATTGTTGACGTAAAGCACAAACTAAATGTTTATTTACCCCATTAATTTCGCCAACTGGATATTGTTTTTCTTTACCAAGAAAAAATTTATCAATCAAAGCTGGCGATGTATCAATTCGAACAGCATATAAATTTGGAAACTCAGTAGCAACTTTTAGCGTATCAGTAATAACATCATTATTATAATCAACTAAAGCTACTAATTTATCAGTTGGATAAAACCGTTGATAAGCATGTAATGCTGCAATTAAATCACCATTAAAAGCTTGAATTAAAGCATGGGGCACGGTTCCCATCGGCTCATAATTACCAGCTAATTTTGTTACTTGCGCTACCGTCACAAAATTAGTAATTCCCCCAACTTTAGCAGCATAGCCATCATTTTCTTGATTATAATAATAATCACTACGATCATTCATATAAATAACTGGTTTATTATTTGCTACCTGTAAAACTCGATGGCAATTAGTGGCAATACTAGTTTGTCGTGCTAAAATACCATCAATAATTCCTTCCAAATGACCAAATTGATAATAATGCCCGACTACTTTTAATACCGGTTCATGTGGTTGAATTAAATCACCATCAGTTAAAGCCGAAATTTCAAGTGTTTCTGGATTAAAAGTTTCTGTTTTTAATAATTCAACACATTCATTAACACCCGCTAAAATAACGTTTTCTTCACGCTGAAAAAATTGCATTGTTACGACATCATTTGGTTTCTCATTTTGTAAAATATTAGCTGTCTTTAAAAAATAAACAGCACTATAATATCCTGTTTTAATTTTGCTCATTATAATATTCCTTTCAAAAACTATTTCCAAGATGATATTGTTTTGATGATAATAACATAATTTTTTTACCAACACTAGAAACTGGCAAACCTAATTCTCGTTCTGAACAAAGCATTCCATTTGAAATAACACCCCGTAATTCACTAGGAATAATTTGTATTGTGGATGGCATAATTGCTCCAACTCGTGCAACAACAACTAATTGACCAACATCACAGTTATCTGCTCCACAAATAATCTGAACAATTTCCGGCCCAATGGTAACTTGACAAATATTTAATTTATCAGAATTAGGATGCTGTTTGCGTTCTAAAATTTGACCAACAACAAATTGTGGTTTAATATTAATATTTTGAAATAAATATCCTTCTTTTTTAAACATCGTTGCTAACTCTGTTACTAGTAGTTGATTATCACTATTAATACCTGACCTCAACTTTGTTATTAAATGCTGGCTAGCATTTAACAAATTAAAACTATAGTCTTGCTTATTTTTATTATGAAAGAAAACTAATTCTTTCTTAATAATGTACTCTCCTTGGGTAACGCTTGGCTCATAACCAATCAAAACATCAAAGTTCGGTTGATAAAATAAACCAATTAATTTTGTTTCCATTTTTACCTCTTCTCGCTTCAATTAAAATTCTTAATTTTTGTCTCATTTAAATCTTCAATAATAGTTGTTACCAACTTAATTGTTTCATTAAAATCATCTAAATCAATAATACCACTAATTGTATGTAAATTACGAGCAATTAAACAGGCTTGAATAGTTGGGATTCCACAATCAAATAAATGAACACGCCCAGCATCAGTCCCACCTGGTGAAATATAAAACTGATATTTAATTTGATATCGTTGCATTAAATCAAGTTGATATTTGATTAAATCATGGCGAGTAACATAACCATTGTCCATTCCTCGCAGCATCACACCTTGCCCTAATTGCCCAAAAGTATTTGCTGACTCATAATCTTGCCCTGGTGAAACATCGGTTACAATTGCAAAATCAGGTTTAATCAAAGCTGTCGCCGTTGCAGCTCCACGAGTGCCAACTTCTTCTTGGACACTAAAACCAACATATAAATCAAAGTCCAATATTTTATTTTTAATTTGTTCTAAAACTTCTAAACCTAAAATAACACCCATTCGGTTATCAATTGCTTTTGATAATAACCGTTTATCGCTTAAAAAAACTGTTGGTCCTTCACAAATAACAAAATTGCCCTCTCGAATCCCAGCAGCATATGCTTCTGCTTTTGATGTAAAGCCAAAATCAACTAACATATTTGCAATTGGTGTTGGTTTTGAACGTGCTTCTGGCGATAACAAATGAGGAGCAATCGCTGAAATAGCTCCTATGATAAAAGTTCCATCATCTTTTAACAATTTTACGCGCTTTGCTAATAATGTTTGCTCTCAAATTCCTCCTAATGGATTAATCCGAATCAAGCCTTTTTCATTAATTTGGCTGACCATAAAACCAACTTCATCGCCATGAGCCATTAACATAACCTTTTTAGCGTTTTTAATTCCCTTTTGGTTACGAATAACGGCAAAACAACTGCCTAAATTATCTTGAATTATTTCGGTTGTATATTTTTGATAATATTGCTTCATTAATGTAACAACTTGCTCTTCACATCCTGATGGGCCAAATGCTTGTAGAATGTTTTCATACATTATTTTCTTTTCATTAGTAATTTTCATCTTTATCTTCCTTTCGTCCTTGAAATTATTATATCAAAGTTTATAATTATTATATTGTTAAGAGTTTAACAATATAATAACTAAAATTCAATGATAGTTAAATTTATAGAAAATAAATGGAGGGCACTTATGCGCAAAGTTGCATTAATAATAGATTCATCATCAGGACTTAAGAAGGATGAAATAAAAAAATATGAAGACACTTATTTACTACCGTTATTATTAAATTTCCCAGACGGGAGTGAAGTTGAAGATGATGAAGATATTATTTCATTTAATGAATTTTATGATATCTTAGAACATCAAGTAATTAAAACAAGTCAAATCCCAATGGGAAAAATGCTAAATACTTGAAATGAACTATTAAAAAAATACGATAATATTGTTTTTGTGGGATTATCAAAGGGTTTATCAGGTCAACACGAAAATATTTCAATGTTAGCCCAAGGTGAAGACTATAAAGGAAAGGTCTTTGTGATTGATACTGATGGTGTTAGTGAACTATTAGTTTATATGATTGATCTAATTTATAGTTGAATTAAAGAAGGCGTTGAGTTAACAGAATTTCAGCCAAGAATTGATGTTATTAAAACAAAATTTAGTGCATTTATTATTCCAAAAAGTTTAGAAACTTTAAAACGCGGAGGACGCATTACTGCAGCAGCAGCAGCATTAGCATCACTATTAAAAATAACACCAATTTTAAGATATGATGGTCGAATTGATAAATTTGACAAAACAAGAACATTTAAAAAAGCGGTCGAAACAGCTTTTGGACAAATAAAAAAGGAACGTCAAAATTGAAAAAACATTATTTTACTGCATTCCAAAACAGATAAAGAAACTTTAGATGAAGTTTATCAAATAATTACGAATGCTGGTGCTATAATTACTTCAACATACATTTTAGCAAACGTTATTGCTGCTCACACTGGTCCTAACACCGTTGTCCTAGTATGTTGAGATAAATAAAGGAGGATAACTTTATGAACAAAAAAATTGCAATCCTAACTGACTCATCAGCCGGTTTTACAACAGCAGAAATTAAGAAATTAGGAATCTATGTTATTCCTTTACACATTATTTTGAATAATGAGACAGACATTTTGGATACAGAAGAAGAAACAAAAAAATATCACTTCTATGATATTGTTAAAACAGGAGTTACTAAAACAAGCCAGGCTTCAACGGGTGAATTAATGGCGAAATATGATGAAATTTTAAAAACATATGACGAAATTATTCACTACCCTATTGCAGAAAAACTTTCAAGTCAATATGCAACAGCATATACTTTAAGTCAAGACGAACAATATCGTGGAAAGGTCCATGTTGTTCGAAACCACACTGCTGCTTTTGCCTTAAAAACATTGGTGATTTATGCTAATGAATTAACAAAGCAGAATCTTACTGTTAAAGAAATTATTGCAAAAACAAATGTTTTAGAGCAAAAAACATATATGGCAATGATCCCTGGTAGTTTAGACCGTTTATCAAGAGGAGGACGCGTTGGAAAAGTGTTATTATCATTAATTAACTTATTTAAAATTAAGATTTTAATTCAATGAGGTGAATATCCTAAGAAAATTGCTTCATCGCGAACACTAAATAACTTAATTGAAGCATTAGTTGAAACATGAGATAAATTTAAAAAAACCCTTAAAGAAAAATTTCAATTATTTGTTTTAAAAACAAGTGAATGTACTGATAAAGTTTGAGATAATGTAACCCAAAAATTGGATGAATTAAAAGTAAATTATCATACCGAACAATTAGCTAATATTTTTGTTGCTCATGCTGGTTTAGATACCATTGCCTTTGTTGCAATTCCAGAAGATAAATAAATAGAAAAACCATTTCTAATTTAGAAATGGTTTTTTATTTTTTTGTAATGGCGGAAGTAAAGAGATTCGAACTCTTGCATGGATCACTCCATCTAACGGTTTTCGAGACCGCCCCCTTCAACCAGACTTGGGTATACTTCCAATTTTATTATCCTGGCAGGGGTGATAGGACTTGAACCCACAACGTACGGTTTTGGAGACCGCTGTTCTACCATTAAACTACACCCCTAAATCCTTTTAAATCATAACACAAATATTTTAAAAGCATAATGGTTTTAAAATAAAAAAAGTATCTTCATACTTTCAACTTATAAAACATCATGGCAGGGGTAGCAGGACTTGAACCCACAACACTCGGATTTGAAGTCCGATGTTCTACCATTTGAACTATACCCCTAAAATCGAAATTAAGTATCAAAATTGACACTTAATTATTTTAACAAAATAATTTGAAATAGCAAATAATTTTATTTATTTTATTGTGAAAACCATACACATTTAAGACCACCTAAATCTTTAAAATTAAATTAGGAGGTTTAAAATGATAGCAAGTATTATTACAGAAAACGAGTTATATAAATTACATCATGGTTTTAAAAAATGATATGGACAAGTTACAGCAACTAAGGCAACAAATTATTTTAATTTATGTCATAAATATTATCTTAAAACCCATTCATTAAATCAGTTAATTAAATTATTTTATAAAGGAAAACAAACATTTTACAATTGATCAAACAAAATTAAAGAGTTTTTTAAAAATTCTTATAGTTTTGAGTGATTTAAAAACATTCAATGTGTGTGGTACCTTACATTAAGTTCATTTTTGAGAATTGATTTTTCAAAAAATATAAACTTTACCATTAAACATTACTAAATTAACTAGCGCTTTTAAAATAAAAAAATTACCTCGTCTTAAAAGATTTATGGTAATTTTTATTTTATTCATTGTCATCATTAAAATTTTCGTCAAAATGAAAATGTTCATTTTTTTTATTATGACATTGGTCACAAATTCCATGTCCTTCAATTTTAAAGTGTACTGGCTTTCAATTAGTATTTGTCATTACTTCTTTTAAGTTATCTAACTTAATTTCTTGTAAAATTTTTGAATCCTTAATATGAACAACATTTTTACAAATGTCACACACCATATGAAATGATGGGTTCTCAGCTAAATCATATCAAATTTGCTTACCATCAAAAGAATTAGTAAAAACAACATGTTCACTAATTAATAAGTCAATTGTGTTATAAACTGACATTAAATTAACATTTTTAAATTCTTGTTCTAACAAGTCAACAATTTCTGATAAAGTTAAATGTTGTTTTTCTGTTAAAATTTTAATAACTGCCAATCTAATTTCGGTAATGCGGTAATTTTTACTTTTCAATAACTGCACAATGCTTTCATATGATAATGCCATTTTTACCAGCTCCTTTATTTTTTAATTTCTTCAATAATCTTAACTAAATCTGCCACAGTTTTAATATCTGTTAATTTATCATCTGGTATTTGTATTCCAAATTTCTTCTCAGCGCCAATTACTAAATCCATCAAATCTAATGAATCTAACCCTAATGATTTAAATTCTGTGTTCAAATCAACCTGTTTTGAAACTCCATGTTCTTTTAAAACTTTTTTAATTTCATTTAACACATCCACTTAAAATTCCTCACCTTCTTGTTTCGATAACATTATTATATCAAGTTTAACCATAAAATAATAGACTCCCTATTATTCCCTGTCTCTAAAGGGTTATTTTTCAAACTCGATATAATTGTTGTTTATTATGATAATGATAAATTAAAATCACTTTGGAATAAGCAATTTGTTCATTACTATAATAGAAACTAAGATAACTAGTAGATGACTGTAATAAAACCAATTGTGGAATCCACCATCTTAAAAAATAGTGGTGAAAGCGATCATTATTAAAATAATATTCCCCATAAACATAACTGACTTTTAATCGTAACCGCTTTGGATCTAATGGCGTCTTGTTAGAATTTGGCTCTAATTCTGTCTTACCATCTTTATTAAAAACTTCTAATTTAGGGTCAGGTTTATTACTGTTAATTAACACATTTTTATAAATAAAAACAAAAATAACACTTAAAAAAATAGCAACCGGGACCAAAAAACCAAGAATAATAATAGTTCTCTTAATTAAAACTTTTTTCATTGTTAACTACCTTTGTTGCTAATAAAAAATCAAAGTCAAATTGAGTAAGTAATTCCTGGTTAAATTCCTTATTATAGTAATTTGTTAATTTTTGGTGACAAATATAATATGCCATCGTTAAATTATCGAATCAATTATCCTCTGGCGTAAAACTATTATTAATTTGCGGCCTTAAAATATTTGGTTTAAAAGTAATGTCTTGTGTAAAATTAATATTAAATCCTTCTAACTGCGTAGTAAAAGTTACCTTTGTTTGTTGTAAAAACGGATGTACCAAAAAATTTTTGTTAGAAAAATTATTGCTTGTACTAATTTCAATATGATTTTTGGCTTGATTATAAATCATATTATCAGTAAAAAAATGTTCATATAGTTTTTGTTGTGAATTATATTTTAAATAACCATTTAATGATTTAAAATTATATTTTGTTTCCTTACTTTTTATTGTTGTTATTGTTGGAATTAAAAGATAATGATTATTAAAAAATGTTCATAACTTTGTTATTTTTGAGTAAAAATCAATTGGGAAATTTGATACATAGTTAGAATAAAAAGAACTAAAACTTCGTACGAAAAATAAAGATCTTATCTGTTCACCACGAGGCAAAGCTCTAATAAATTCAAAATAATGTTCAAAAACATTTTGCAAAGTTTGAAATCGTTTCTTTTTTTCATCATAATTTTTATACTGAATAACTCCTATTATTTTGCTTGTTTGATCATATGTTTGCTTTCTATTCCTAAAATTTAGATAAAGTTCTTGATAAGAATTTTTTGTTATTAAGACATTGTCCTTTATAGTGGGAACACTAATAACAAGACTAATTTTATTAATTTTGTCTTCATCAAGACATTGTCCCGGAACAACAACTTTCCCCCAGTTTGAATATTTAACTGCAAGATTTGAAATTTGAAAAACTGTTTGACTATAACCCGTCTGTAATTGGGTTGTTATTTTACAATTTTTCTTGTTGTTAAAATTCCAATATATTTCTAACATTGAGAAACTATAATTAAATGAAAGAAAATGTTTTTGAAAAATATTAGCAATATTATTGGATTGTCTCCGGTCAACTTGATGGGCTATTGTTGGCCGTCCACTTTCTGTAAATCATGGTTTAATATTACCAATATTTGGTCGAATATAAAAAGCATAAGCTTGATTGTTATCGCCATTATCAAAACTAAACAGGGGAATTGTAAAATCTAATGCTAAATTAATTTCATTGTTAGGAGCAAACTGAAACGAATTAAGTACTGCTAATGGTTGGTCAATAAAATTTCCACCAAACAAAATAAAAACCTCCTTAATTAGCATTTACCAAAAATTAAGGAGATTTCCTTGAAATTAATAAGCACGAGCAAAGTAAACTAGATTAGCCGCTGATTGACCGCAATGAAAACAAACTGCTTTTTGTGGTGTTACATCAAAGGGAATACAACGAGAAGTTGTTTGTGTCTCTGCTTTAATCACATCTTCACATTCAATTCGACCACAGAATGGTACTAAAAATAAACCATTCCCTTTTGCCAGTGCCTTTAAATAATCATCATAAGTTGTAATTTCTTGTGTCCGTTGCTGACGGTTATCTAGTGCTCTTTGAAATAAATTTGTTGCAATCTCAGATAGTATCTTTGCAACAGTTTCTTTTACTGCAGTTAATGGCACAGAAAATTTTTCAAAAGTATCACGCCGCGCAATTGTCACTTGGTTTTTTTCTAAATCACGAGGTCCCACTTCAATTCGCAAGGGAATCCCTTTAATTTCAGCATTCGCGGCACGAAAACCAAAGCTTTTATCTGACTGATCAATTTCACAACGATATTCTTGTAGCTCAATTTGTAACTTTTGAGCAACTTGCAACTGTGGATGATCATTGGCAATTGGTAAAATCATAATTTGAGTTGGTGCAATCGCTGGTGGTAAAACAAGCCCATTGTCATCACTATGGGTCATAATAATTCCACCAATTAAACGGGTTGAAACCCCCCATGATGTTGAATAAGCATTTTCCAATTCATTTTGTTGATTTGCAAATTTAATATCAAAAGCTTTTGAAAAATTTTGACCAAAATAATGACTAGTTCCACATTGTAAAGCTTGACCATCATACATTAACGATTCAATCGTATATGTTTCTTCGGCACCAGCAAATTTTTCACGCTCTGTTTTTTGCCCTTTAATAACTGGTAATAATAATGTTTTTTGGGCAAATTCAGCATAAATATCTAAAATTTTTAAAGTAAAATCACGCGCTTCTTGCTTTGTTGCATGAATTGTATGACCTTCTTGTCATAAAAATTCACTAGTTCGTAAAAAAGGTCGGGTTGTTTTTTCTCATCGCAAAACATTTACTCATTGATTATATAATAATGGCAAGTCACGATAACCTTGAATTTCTTTACTAAAAAAGGTCCCAAAAAGAACTTCTGATGTTGGTCGAATATAAAGTTCTTCATCTAAAACTTTGTCGCCAACCTTTGTGACAGTTGCAATTTCAGGTGAAAACCCTTCAATATGGTCTTTTTCTTTATTAAAAA
Organism: Spiroplasma sp. SV19; assembly: GCF_030060925.1. Lineage (NCBI taxonomy): Bacteria > Bacillati > Mycoplasmatota > Mollicutes > Entomoplasmatales > Spiroplasmataceae > Spiroplasma > Spiroplasma sp. SV19. The sequence goes on along the minus strand of NZ_CP045455.1, from coordinate 1,116,604 downwards.
GAGTTTTTGGAATCAACAACGGAAAATAAACATTTTTGACTCCAACTTTCTTAAATTCTACATCTAAAAATTTCTGAATGCTTTCTCAAATTGCATAACCATAAGGTTTAAAAATCATTGTTCCTTTAACAGCACCATAACTAATTAAATCAGCATTTAAAACAATGTCCGTATATCACTGGGCAAAATCAGTTTCTCGTGGTGTAATTTTATCTAACTTTTTCTTCATAATTTACTTCTTTCTATTTTCTGTTAAAAGATCAGAAATATTTCCTTTTTCACCTTGAAAAACTTTAAGACTTAAATGATTACTTTTAACATACGTTTGAATCCGATTTAAATACTGATTATTTTTCATTAAAATTCAACGAATGGCTTCAGGATGAACATCTTCAAAAATTTTTATTCGACGAGTAACATCATCATATTCTCAATCTTTTTTTGTTAAAGTAAATAACTTTTTAATATCAATCGCAATAACAGCAATTTGAGTTGGATCAACTTTTTGTTCTGCAACTCAACTTCAAAAATAATGACGGGTTGAATTGTCTAATTCAAATTCCAAATGATCAGGTTTTTCTAAATAAGTTCAAACAATATATTCACTTTCTTTTGCCAAATGAATATTCTGAACTGGTTGTAATCCAAATTCTAATTGTCGTAAAACATTACTAGTGTCAGTATAAAATAATAACGATTTAATTCGTTGACGATTTAATTCTTTAATAATTTTATATGTTTTACGACGCTTAAAACCAAAGCCAGCTTTAATCTTACCTTGATCGTCATCATCATCTTCAAATAAACTTGTTTCTAAATTATCCGTTGCTGATAATTCTTCTTGTAATAAATTTCGTTTTTTTGCTTTTTTATCATCGCTTACGGTTTTGTCATCATCTTTCTTTTTTAATTTATTAAATAACATCATTAACCCTCCTTGAATAATAACTATACAAAAAAATTATACTTGATTTTTCCTTAACTTATAAGATTGGCGCAACTAATTTTAAACATGTTAATAATAAACGATAACTTAGTGGCTTATATTTAATTGGCCACTCATGTCATAAAATGGCATGTTGGTAATCTCATTCTCAGCGCGGAATAAAACTTGCTACAACTGCTGGGTCATAAATAACAGCTGTTGTTTGATGATCAGAAAAGAAACTTCGATAATCTAAATTACATGTTCCAATCACAGCCACTTCATCATCAAAAATCGCAATTTTATTATGATTAAACATATTATTCATTTCATAAATTTTAACACCATTAGCAATCAAATCTTTACAATAACTTTTTGTTAAATCTAACACAAAGATTTTATCTGTTAAACCTGGAATCGTTAAACGCACATCAACTCCTGCACGAGCAGCTAAAATCAAAGCTTGAATAACTTCATTTGGTGGAATAAAATATGGAGTTGATAATCAAATTCTTTTTCGTGCTTTATTAATTAACGAAATATATAAGTCTTCTGTAATTGAATGATCAATACTAGGACTATGATTAACAATTTGCAAATGTGACTTTCCACTAATATTATATTTTTTTGCAGCAAGAACCTTTGGTTCTAATTCAGTAATTTTTTCATGACGTTTTGTGGCAAAATACCAATCATCTGCAAAAATAACTTCTAAGCCACGAACAGCTTCTCCTTCAATACGAACTTGGGTGTCATGAAAAATTCCAAATTTTCATGATTTATCAGCATACAAATCAGCTAAATTAACTCCCCCCGTATACCCAATTAAACCATCAATGATAACATCTTTCCGGTGATTACGATAATTTGCATTCCCACTAATAAAGGGTGTAATGATTGGCAAATATTTATGAACTTGAACCCCAGCTTTCATTAATTTTTTGATACTTTTTTTACTAATTTTAAAATAACTACCAACATGATCATAAATCATATAAACTCGAACCCCAGCTGTAATCCGTTCCTTTAAAACTGCTAAGAATGATTCAAATAGTTCACCATCAGCAACAATAAAATAAGTTAACAAAATATATTCTTGTGCTTGTTGCAAATCAGTTAGTAACGATTTAAAAACCCGTGTTCCGTTTGTTAAAATTTCAATCCTATTATTTTGATATAATGGTTTATTAGCATTATGCATTAGTAATTCAACAACATTCCCAAATTTCTGTTGAGAACTTGTATATTCTGTTAAACTCGTTTTGTTTTTTTCAGTATAAGTATTATATTCTAATTTATTTAAATGATTGTATAATAATGATTTTTCATTTGAATAATGATATTTACGCCCAAAAAAAACATACGAACATAACCCAATAAAAGGCACAAAATTAATAAAAATAATCCAAGAAAACTTAACCTCATAACGCCGTTTTGAAAAAAAGAAAAAGAATGAAAAAATTAAATCAATAATGACAATTCCTAAAAAAATATATCCAAAATTGACATTAAAAATAATGGTTACCACTATTAATCCCATAATTGCCATTCCAAATAAAAAAATCATTGATAAAATAATTTTTAATCAATTTTTCATTATGTTTCCCCTTTATTGCATCATCTTAACAAGTTTATTATACCAATAATTTAAAAAGAGTTATAGGTATATTATAACTCCTTTTTGTTTCTTTTTAGTTTAAAATCAATAAATTAATGGCGGAACAGGAGAGACTCGAACTCTCGCGCCGGTTACCCGACCTAACACCTTAGCAGGGTGCCCTCTTCACCAACTTGAGTACTGTTCCAAATTGATACCTTATATATTATACAAAAGATATCATTTTAAACAAGGGAAAATAGTTATTTTCTAAAAAACTAACCAATTAAAATATTTTCTTCAACATAACTATATTCTTTCTCTCCACTTCCACGGATTGAAACTAATAATGTTGATGAAACTCCCAACTGTCCAATAAACATTAATAAAATTAAGACTAAGGTACTTAAAACCCCTAAATTATATAACTCTGGAAAACTTAAAGTACTTAATCCTGTTGTTCCAAAGGCACTACAAATTGTAAAGAAGGCATTTAAAACATCAATATTAGGATTTTCAGCACTAATACAAATAACAGCTCCCATAATTAGCGCTCCTGAAATTGTTGTTACAGCTAGTGCTCGTTTAACAGTTTCATTTGGAATTTTTCGTTTAAAAACATTAACACTATTATTATTCCGAATAATGGATCAAACCGTGATAATAATAACTGCTAAAGTTGTTGTTCGAATTCCCCCCGCAGTTGATGATGGTGCTGATCCAATAAACATCATAACTGACATCACGATTCGTGATCCGGGCAAAAATTTACTCATATCAACTGTTGAATATCCAGCATTTCTGGTTGACATTGTATTAAAGAAAATATTCATAAATCCGTTTCAATTTGATGTTGAATTTCGTAGAATACTTTCAATGTATGGACCATTAGCACCCGCAGTAGCATTAAGATTAGTAAACTCAATTAATCAAACACTAAAAACTCCCACAATTGATAATCCGACATAAGTAATTAAATTAATTTTTGTAAATAAAGTAAATTTAGCATGTTCTTTTCGGCGTCAAGCAACAAACTTACGTTTTAAGTCATAAAAAGTTGGAAACCCTAATCCTCCAATAACAAATTGGAACATAAAAACAAATTGCATAAAATAATTACTATTATAAGGCATTAATGATGAATTTCCAATAATATCAAATCCAGCATTATTAATTGAAGATATCGAGTGAAAAACTCCACTCCATAAACTTCGTCAAAAATTATGATAGGTTACATTATCTATCATATATTTTCCTTCAATTGATGCCGATGAAAAATAAAAGTTAAAAAATAATAAAATTGCGCCAAAACATTCTAAAATAATTAAAAAAATAAAACTATTTTTAATTAAATCAACAGTATGACCAAAATTACTACTTCCACGTTCTCCTTGCACCAACATTTTATCCTTAATTGAAATTCGTCGTCCTAATCAGACGAAAATCATGATTTTAAAGGTAACAATTCCAAAACCACCAGTTTGAATTAAAATTAAAATTACTAATTGTCCTCAAAAGCTATAATCAGCAGCCGGATTACTAATGGTTATCCCTGTATCAGAAAAAGCACTTGAGGCAGTAAATAATCCTACTAAATAATTTCATGAAAAATTATAAGTTCCTAAAATATTACCATAGCCATCACGAACCACTCGGTTAACATTATTAACAAAGCCTGGAATTGATAATAATAATCCCCCTAAAAAAACAATTAAAATATAAACTAAAAATAATCTTCCCGCTATCTTTGAGAAAGGTAACCAATGACGTCGCCGTGTTAATGGTGCTCCCGGGTCATTATTACGTTGTCGCTTACTATCGTTTTTTCTTTTAAAAATATTTTTAAAATATAACTGATAAAACACCGTTTACGCCCCTCTTTCATTAATATTATATACTACAAGCACTAATTATTGCTAATAATAAAAAAAATAGTATAATTAAAATTGCAATAAGGGGGAGCATTCAATGGCACGAAGAAAAAGTTTTGCAATTATTGGACTAAATAACTTTGGTCGTTCAATCATTGAGACATTAATTGTACGAAAACAACATATTATGGTTTTTGATGTTGATCAAGCCAAAGTTAATAATATGATTGCTAGTTATGACCAAGTTGATGGTGTCGCATTAGATTCCACAGTTAAGGCAAATTTAATTGAACAAGGATTAGATCAATATGATACAATCATTGTTACTATGGCAAGTAATATTGAAGCTAGTGTTTTAACCATCATTGGTTTACAAGATATTGGAATTACCAATATTATTGCAAAATCAAAAGATATTCGTCATACACGAATTTTAAAAGCATTAGGAATTACCAATATTGTCCAACCCGATACCATGGCTGGAAGTATTACTGCGACAAAAGCAATGTTTGATATTGAAATTGAAATTCAAACTGTTGATGAAAACTATGCATCATTAACCATTCAAGTAACTGATCCAAGTATTGAAGGCCAATCACTATCTGACTTACGTTTTATTAATAATAAAGATTATAATATTGTTTATGTTAAGCGCAAAGGACGAGTTATTTTACCAGGAGATGTTGATACAATAAAATTGGATGATGAATTATTATTTATTGCTAAAATCAGTGCAATTAATGATTTGACCATTAAACTGCAAAAAATTGAGCATGAATATGAAAAAGATGGTAAATAACCATCTTTTTATTTTGCTTGTTTTATCGCAATTAACTCAAGAACGACTTCTTGCCCAATTTCAGGGGCAACTTGACCTTTTGTTAATTTCATTAATTCACCCATAAAAAACTTAATAACTCGTTCTGGACGTTGTTCATACTGTTCTAACATTGTTAAATTACTATCAAAAACTGGTTCAATAATTGCTCTGATTTCTGTTGGATTACTAACTTGTCTTAACCCTAAATCAGCAACAATTTTTTCGGGAGGATAATCTTCGACTAAAATCCGTTGTAATACTGTTTTTGCTTGTTTATTAGAAATTATATTTTTGGCAACTAACTTGATCATTGCCACTAAATTTTGTGGTGTTAATGCTGTTTCTCCTAATCCTAAATTTTTTTGATTTAAATAAGCTGCAACATCACCAATTAAATAATGGACAATTGTTTCATATTGGGATGATAACTGAATTGCTGCTTCAAAAAAAGTCATTAAATCATAATCTTGTAAAATAATATCAACATCAGTCGCTTTTAACTTTAATTCCGTTAAATAACGTCGACGTTTAACTGCTGGCAATTCAGGAATCTTCTCTAACACATCATTAATCCAAGTTGATGATAATTGAATTGGAAAAATATTTGGCTCTGAGAAATATTTATAATCAGTCGCATCTGTTTTTTTACGCATTAAAACCGTTGTTTTAGTTTTTTCATCAAAGCGACGCGTTTCTTGTTCAACTGTTTGTCCCATTAATAAAATTTCGGTTTGGCGTTTAATTTCATATTCAATTGCTTTTTCAACATTAGCGATTGAATTCAAATTTTTTAACTCAACTTTATTTCCAAAAGTTGAAATCCCGACTGGTCGTAATGAAATATTAACATCACAGCGCAGGGAACCTTCGTTCATTTTTGCATCACTAACCTGCGTATAAATTAAAATTTCTCGTAGCGCTTCTAAATATTTTCGCACTTGAAAAGCTGATCGGAGCACTGGTTGTGTCACAATTTCAATTAAAGCAATCCCCGCACGATTATAATCTAATAAAGTACCTACATTTTCATGTAATTGCTTTGCAGTATCTTCTTCAATATGTAACCGTTCAATCGCAATTTGCAACGATGTCCCATCTTCATCAGTAATTGTTAAATGCCCATTGCGACCAATTGGATAGTATTGTTGAGTAATTTGAAATCCTTTTGCCAAATCAGGATAATAATAATTTTTTCGATCAAATTGAACAATTGGATCAATCGTTAAATTAAGTGCTTGGCAAGCAAGTAATGCTAATTCAACTCCTTTTTTATTAACTGTTGGCATCACACCCGGATAACCAACATCCATCACATTAACCATACTATTTGGTTTAGCACCATAAGTAACAGGACCCGATGAAAACATTTTTGTTTTTGTTTTTAATTCAACATGATTTTCAATTCCAATTACTGCTTCAAAATTAACCATTATTTTTTCCTCCTTCTGGAGCAACGCTGTTTTTAATTCCAATTATTTCTTCTAGTAATAAACTTGCATTAAAGACCTTTTGATCAGCAAACGGAGCTGCGTTAACGTTAATTCCAATTGGCATATTATCAACAAAAGCAAGTGGCAATGTTAAGGACGGATTCCCCATTAAATTACCTAACACCAATAAATCATCAACGTAATTTTCCAATTCCGCTTCGGTTAAAATTTGATCCTTAATAGCACTAATCTTCGGCGCAATACTTGATGCTGCTGGTAATAATAAAATATCATATTCCTTAAAAACCGCTGTTAAAGCGTCAACAATTAATCGACGAACTCGTTTTGCTTTTAAAAACAATAAGGTTTGGTTTTCTTTTGATAAGGCATATGAACCAATTACATAACGGCGTTTAACAACATGTCCAAATCCTTCTGTTCGAGAATTCATCATCACTGCTTGATAACTATCGCCATCAACTCGTGTTCCAAAATTGATTCCATCTAACATTGAGTGACTACTTACTGCTTCAGCAAAAGAAATGACCATATAAACCGGTAATAATGCTTTTAACAAGTCTTCTGGAAAATCAATTGCATCAATCGTAATTCCCTGTGCTGTTAATTGGGCATATAAATTATCAAAATGTGTTTTAATTTCCTCTGGTAATAATAAGTGCGCATTTTTTAAATAAGCAAATTTTTGGTGTTTAACTGCTCCTGATAAATTTTTAAAATAGTTTTGTTCTTTACTTTTTAGCGAAGTAGCATCTTGATGATCTTCTTGGGCTAAATAATCAAAAACAATTGCACTATCTTCCACAGTTCGGGTAAAATAACCAACTGTATCTAATGACGGCGCATAAGGAAAGACACCATAACGGGAAATTAAACCATATGTTGGTTTAAATCCGACAATCCCACAATAGCCGGCTGGTTTCCGAACAGAATCACCAGTATCTGTTCCTAACGCAAAAGGTACCACCCCAGCAGCAACTAATGCTGCTGACCCTGATGATGACCCCCCCGTAATTCGTGTTAAATCTCACGGATTTAACACATCACCAGTTAACGCATATAATCCATGACCACCCATTCCGAGTTCATCTAATGCGCTTTTCCCCAAAAGGATACTATTATTTTGTTTTAAAATATTAGTTACTGTTGATTCATAAGTTGGGACAAAGTTTTCTAAAATCTTTGAACTTGCTGTTGTTAAAATCCCTTTTGTTGCAAAATTATCTTTTGCAAAATATGGTAAGGCGAACAAATAATTATCTGTTGGTACTGGCAAGTGATCTAATTCTAAAGCTAGCGCCGCTGCCTCAGTTGTTAACTCAGTTACTGTTGCATTTAAAACTTGGTGCTTAACTAAATTAGCAAGAGCTTCTTTAACAATTTGGGATGGCGTAATTTTTTTTGCAATCAAAAGTTGATGTAATTCTTTAATTGAATAATATGACATATTATGTAACCACCTTATTAATTAAAATATAATCATTCATTGTCTCTGGCGCCGCTGCTAAAATTTCTGTTTGTGAAGAAACAACAATTTCATCATCTTCTCGTAAATAATCAACAGTTAATTCAAACGGAAAATGCATTGAATGAACATTAGTTGTATCAATTTTTTGTACCAAATCCATTTGTTGTAAAATAACATCAAACTCTTTACTTAGTTTCGTTAATTCTTCATCTTTTAAATCTAGCATAATGTCATTTGCTAATAAGCGTAAGTCTTCTTTTGTAATTCTTGCCATACTATTCCTCCTTTATTAATAAATCATTAAATTCTTCCTCATTAATAATTTTAACATTTAATTTTTGTGCTTTCACTAATTTACTACCTGCGTCATTACCAGCTAACAAATAAGTTGTTTTAGCACTAACACTTTCCGAAGTTTGACCACCATAACTTTCAATCACCTCTTTAAAGTATTCTCGGGGTTTTGATAAAACACCAGTAATAACAAAACGATAATTTTCAAATTTCTGCGATAAGGTTTGGTTGGTAACAAGGTATGTCATATTAATACCTTTTTGTTGTAGCAAAGCAATCTCTTGTTGGTTTGCCGCAATAGCAAAATAATCAACAACACTTGCAGCAACAATAGGACCAATATCATTAATAATTGATAATTGGTCAATATTTGTTGCGGCTAATTCTGTTATTGTTTTAAATTGACGGGCTAATAATTTTGCTGTTTTTTGCCCAACATGGCGAATTCCTAACCCAAATAATAATCGTTCTAACGAATTTTGCTTTGAATTGTTGATTGAAGCAATCATATTTTCAAAAGATTTTTCACCAAAGTTTTCTAATTGAATAATTTCAGCACGATATTGTTCTAATTGATATAAGTCGCTAAAACTTTTTAAATATCCTAAGTTATATAACCGTTCAATAATCTTTTCGCTAACCCCTTCAATATTCATCGCATTACGAGAACAATAGTGTTCTAATCCGCGCGTGATTTTTTTTGGACAAACTGAGTTGATACAATATTGATCTACTTCTCCTGTTACTCGTTCTAATAAAGACTGACATTCAGGACAATGGGTTGCTTCTTGTCATTTTTTTGCTTTTTTCTGGCGGCGTTCGGCAACATAATTAATAACTTCTGGGATAATATCACCTGCTTTTTTAACTTGTACATCATCACTAACACGAATATCACGTTCAGTAATAAAATCAGCATTATGCAATGTCGCTGCACGAACAATTGTTCCTGCAATTCGCACTGGTTCTAAAACAGCATTATAAGTAATACGTCCTGTTCGACCAACGGATGGAAAAATATTAAGTAATTTTGTTACAACTACTTCTGCCGGAAACTTATAAGCAATTGCTCATTTTGGATTCTTTGCAGTATAACCAATTCGATTATATAAATTTAAATTATTTACTTTAATGACAATACCATCAATTTCATATCCTAATTGATGCCGTTTTGGTTCATATTCTTGAATATATGTTCAAACAGCAGCAATATTGGCACAATAACGATATTCTGGATTAGTTTTAAACTTTAATTCTTCTAAACGTTGCAATGAAGCATATTGGGTTTGAATCCCATCACCCAGAGCATTAACATAATAATATAAAAAGGCATTCAAATTTCGTTTTGCCACAATTGCTGAATCTAGTTGCCGTAATGTTCCAGCAGCGGCGTTGCGGGGATTGGCAAACTCTGGTTCGCCAAGTTTAATTCGTTCCTCATTAATTTTATTAAATTCTTCTAACGACAAATAAACTTCTCCACGAACAGTTAAATTTGGTTGGTTAATCCGTAATGGCACTGACTTAATTTTTTTAATATTAACCGTGACATCTTCGCCTGTTACACCATCCCCTCGTGTCGCACCCATTACTAACAAATGATTTTCATATACTAATGAAATTGATAATCCATCAATTTTTAATTCACACGTATATTCAACTTCTAATAACCCTGTTAGCTCTTTAATTTGTTCATCAAAGTGAATCAAATCATCATAATTAAAAGCATTGGCCAAACTTAACATTGGACTATTATGAACATATTTATTAAATTTTTCACTAACTTGACCAGAAACCCGTTGCGTTGGTGAATCAATTGTAATCAATTCACGATATTGTTGTTCAATTGTCATTAATTCCTGCATTGCCCGATCATATTCTTGATCACTAACACTTGGTGCATCATTAACATAATATTCATAATTCCATTTGTCTAACTGTTCTTTTAATGCTAAACTGCGTTTTTTTGCTTCTTCAAAAGTCATAATTTCCTCCTTATTTTATTACCTTTAACTTTTGCTGATGATGGGGAGGTATTGTTGGTTTTTTAAAATGTCACTTTTTAAATGGTTTAATTCGTAAAGCATAAACACTAATATTTAAGGTAACTAATAACGCCACAATAAAAACTGTCGCATTATTTAATAAGGCTTGCTCATTAAATATTAAAATTAGAAAACGCCCCACTAATGGATTAAAAAAGGTTAATGTTAAAATTGACAACATATTAATTGGCGTTTTTGCCACAAAATTTGGAATTTGTTCAAAAAACAGTAATCAAATTAACGCTAATCCCAAGAAAACAAATGAGATAATTAAAAAAATAATATTTGTTCACGGTTGAAAACGCATCAACTCTAACTGAACATATAATGCCGAAGCAATGTTTTCTAATGTTCAAAAGTTTAAGTTATTTTCTCCCGTTGCTAACACAATTACAACTGAAATTAAAATAAAAATCACAGGAACTACAAACAATAACTTTTTGCGTCCAACATACATCATTAGCTCAATATCGTGCACACGAGAATAATTACGATATAATAATATTGATAAAATTAACATTAACAAAAATAAACCTAAGAAAATAAAAATTAATAAAATATTTTTGATTTGAGCATTATAAAAAATAAAACATAATGTTGGAAATAAGGTAAATTTAACCATATCCTTTAAGAAATTAGTTTTATATTTTAGCATCGTAATTCATGTTGAAACATAAATAATAAATAACATAATATAGGACGCGTCTCATTCAAAGGTAATATAACTTGAAAAAATAATTCCAATAATTCACGGCATGTTACGACTACGATATTCTTCGTTAGTATAAATTGTCATTAAAATAAATGTCACAAAAAACAAGTTTGTTAACATGTTTTGAGGATGCCATGAATCATAGCCAAAGTAATAAATTAATAATTTCGATGCTGACAAAACCACTAAAGATAATAATCCGATTAAGAATCGATTGCTTTTTCTATTAGCAAAATTACTTAATAATGTTACAAAAATGGAAGCAAATAACATTGCATCTAAAATATTTAATAAATTTCAAATAATTTCACTTGGATCAATCCCAGTCATTACAAACCACATTGAAACATTAGTAAACCACGACAAAGAAGCTAAGGCTTGTGCATTACCAACAATAACATCTGGATTTAATTTAAAAACAATATTATTATCAACAGAACCATACTGATAAAAACTTAAAATATATGTGTTCGTGATGTTTAATCCCGATGGGGAAATAAAATAGTTTTTTAAATAATATAAAGCCATAAAAACCCCAAATGTAACAAAGAAAATGGCATGGTTTCAATCTCATAAATTAATATTAAATCAATAGCGAATAAACAATAATAAAAACAATGAATACAAAATATTAATTGATAATAAAGAATAAACTAAAATTATATAACGTAAATCAGTAATTAATTCTAATGGGATTAATAAAAAAGAAATTACAGCAAAATAAAAGAAAAAACCCATAATCATTCCAAAATAAATGTTTTTAGTTCGAACTTTTAAAACTTCTGCTAAAATTGCTCCTGTGGAAGAAAAAACTCAATAATAATACAAGAAAAACGCAATCGCAATTAAAATTATTTTTGTCATTTCATTGTCTCCCCTTGTTAACAATTATAACAAAAACACTGCAAAATGTTAGTTATCTTAAAAAATAAAAGTGATTCTATCATAAAAATCACTTATTTTCACTTATTTTCTATTTAATAATAGCAATAACTTCCCCTTGTTTTACTTTTCCTTCTTTAACAATGGTAATTGTTTTACCGCTCATTGTTTCTGGGGTAAAAACAATTGGTGTATCTAAACTTGGTACTTTTTCTGCTTTTAAAACAGCCAAATCAACTTCGCACAACAAGTCTCCTTGTTTTACATTATCATCTTGTTTCACTTTAATATCAAAACCTTTGCCATCTAATGAAACAGTATCCATTCCAATGTGCAATAGCATTTCAACACCATTATTACTTTTAATTCCATAGGCATGTCCTGTTGGAAAAACAGTAATTAATTTCCCGGCAACTGGTGCCACAAAATTTCCTGCACTTGGTTTAATTGCTAAGCCATCACCTAACATTTTCTGTGAAAATACTTCATCTTCAACTTTATCTAAAGCAATAATTTCACCATCCACTGGGGCAATAATTTCAAGTTCTTTTGATTTTTTACTAAATAATCCCATGATTTCTTCTCCTTATTCTTTAATCAGACAACGCTGCTATATATAATTAGTATACTATAAATTAATTAAATTTACTGTCTATTTTTAAAACAGGGGAAAATCAAGCAATTGATTAACTAAAACTAAGATTAAACCAATTAAACAAAACAAACAACATAAAAAAAGCATTAAATATTTATTTTTTTGAAAAGCCGCCCGTACTGTTAATTTTTGCTTTGTTGCAAAACCATCATCATGCCGATTGCGGCGAATTTTCCGCCACTGTCATCATCACCAACCACCACTTGCTATTGACAACAACGTAAACAACACAGTCAAAACAATTAAAACTGGGATGGGGATATTACTTACTTGCGCATTTAAATAAAACATTAAAATCACCTATTCAACAAATAAAGAGATAAACCATTAGACCACCTCTTTATCCTTTACCCCATAAATACTGACAACAGGACATAAAGTTTACCCGTTAAAAGTACTTATATAATAATTACTTAAATAACATAAATAATTATACACTAAATTATCTAGACATTCGAAGAAAACTATTAACGCTAGTGAGTGTCATTCCACTATTAAACATAATTTTAAATGTAACATTAAAACCAAACAACTATGTTTAAATTATCTTTGAATTCAATTAGTTTTAATATTCAAGATATTATTTAACCTATTGTTCAAATGCTTGAAAATAGAAAAAATCAATGCTACAACATAGAAATTACATACATAATTAAAAAAATACATAAAATTATGTATTTTTTATTAAAAATATTATCTTCTCTATGATTATAAATTAAACAACTTTAAATTCAATTGTTTGTAAAAATTCATCACCCTTATCGGTATTTGTTTCATTCGCATTTGGTTTAAAGAAAAAACTATAAGCAAAACTATTATAACTAAAGTTAACATCTAACCAATTATAATAATTATCTTTATGTTTTTTTCGAAGTAATTGAAAAATCAGCGCCTTTGAACTTTTTGCTAAATTAATATTGACCACAGCCGCAGAATTATTTACAACTCTTGTATCAGATTTAATTTTCGGATCTAATTTGTCATTAAATATTTTAAAAACAGTTCTAAAAAACGGTAATAAACTTGCAAATGAATTATTGTCTGGGCCCTGAAAATCATTTGCCTTTTCTGCTAAACTATCAAAATCATTTTGAGTCATTTTAAAAACAAATTTATCATTATATGTTTCAATTTGATAATACTGTCATAATTCCATTGTTGTTTCGGCAAATTGATTTAGTCTTTCGTCAATAAAATCTTTGGGCATTAACACTTTAATTGGTGTTTTTAACTTTTTCCAACTATTTTTATTATTAAACGGTAAGTTTTCAATCGTGAAACTACCTGGATAAAAAGAGGCAAAATTTGCTTTAACATAATAATCATCTTGAAGCGTTGCTGTAAAATATTTTCGTTTATAAAATTTTAAAAAATTTTCAACAGTTAATTTTTGTGAATCATAACCTTCACCAGCTCATGATAAAACGGAATCTGATTTGCCTACAGTTCTTACAAGCCCAAATGTGGATGACAAATAACTTCAGTCAGGAGAAGTCTTAAATAAAACTCCTCTTTTTGTTAATTCTTGAGTAATAATTGGTCAAATAGTATTATTTTTATTCACAGTGTCAAAATCACGATTTAAATTATCAATAATTTCATACTTTTGTTTTTCAAAAAGGTCATCAACAAAAATTAGAAAATAATTTTCAAGATTCTTTTGAATTCCACTTAATGCTTCTAAATCATTACAAATAACAACCAATCAGTTTATTTTATCATCTTGCTCAAAATCTTTAAATTTAACTTGATATTTAATATCAAAATTAATTGTAATTCCCATAATACTATTGTTATTAACGGTAATTAATTTTGCTAAATTGTCAAAATTAATATGGTGTAGAGTAAAAACAATATCATTTGCTTCCAATGCTAACGGAGTCGTATTAAGATAAAAGTTAGAATATTCATTGGCAATTTCACGATTTAAGTTATTAAACTCAACTCTAAATGCAGTTACTAATTGATCAAGAAAACGGTACTGACTAATTGCTGTGCCAACTAAAACTTGACCATCATTAGTTTTTAAACTAGTAACTAATTCTTCAAATTTTGCAACTTGGTCAGAATAAGCAGTAATATCAATCGTTGATTTTGCATTCCATCATGCTTGAAAGTGTTTCTTAACACGTTCCTTAATTTTATTTATCGTTTCAACATCATTTATGGTTTGGTTTGAATCATCATCAGGAATATACTTTGGTTCCTTGCTACAACTCACAATTGTATTAACCGTTGGTGTTAATAAACTAACCGTCGTTAAAATTGTCAATAATTTTTTCATTTTTTTACCCCTTTTCCAAAAAATACTTACACTTTAATTGTATTTAATAAAAAAAAAAAAAAAAAAAATGTGCTTTTATCAAATTTTTTGTATTTTAAAATAGTTATTTGCAAATAATTTGCAGAAATAGTACGTCAATTTAAAAATAACAAAAAAATAACACTATTTAGTGTTATTTTATTAAACATTTAAAGCATTTTTTGTTGTTTTTTCCACTAAAGCTAATACTTCATCAGCTGTTTGACATGTTAACGCTTTTACTACTAATTGTTCCATCGCTGGCACTTCTAACTTACTAATAATTCGTCGCGCATTTAAAATACTTGTGGCTGACATTGAAAAATAATCTAATTTCATTCCCATTAAAAGCGGAATTGCTTGTTCTTCACCCGCCATTTCCCCACACATTCCAACTCATTTGCCTTCTTTATGGGCTCCATCAATGATTGTTTTAATCAAACGTAAAACTGAAGGATTATACGGCTGATATAAATAAGCTACAAATTGACTCATTCGGTCAGCGGCCATTGTATATTGAATTAAATCATTAGTTCCAATTGAAAAGAAATCAGCATGTTTGGCAAATTGGTCAGCTAAAACAGCCGCTGATGGAATTTCCATCATCATTCCAATTTCAATATTATCTGCAACTTGATGTCCTGCTTTAATTAGATTTGCTTTTTCTTCTAATGTAATTTCCTTTGCTGTTTTAAATTCATCAACAGTAGCAATCATTGGAAACATAATACCAAGTTTTCCATGCACACTTGCCCGTAATAAAGCTCGTAATTGTGTTCGAAACACATCAGTTTTATCCAAACATAAACGAATCGCACGATAACCTAGAAATGGGTTCATTTCTTCTGGAAATTTAAAATACGACAATTTTTTATCGCCCCCAATGTCTAATGTCCGAATAATAACTGGGCGTTTTTCCATTCCTTCTAACACACCTTTATATGCTTCATATTGTTCATCTTCGGTTGGAAAATGATCATTATCCATATATAAAAATTCACTTCTAAAAAGTCCAATTCCTTGTCCGCCGTTATCCAAGACACCTTGTACATCTTTGGGTGCCCCAATATTACCTTCTAACACAAATTTTTGATAACCGTCTTTTGATATTGTCGGTTTATCTTTAAAAGCTAATAATTCTTGTTGCAATTCAAAAAACTTTGTTCTTTCTGCCGTTCAAGTTTTAACTTCATCAGCTGATGGAGTTAAAATAACTTCGCCAGTTGTACCATTAATCATTATTGCTTCATTATGTTTTGCTTGTTTTGTGACATCTTTTAGTCCTAACACAGCCGGAATTTCTAAACTACGGGCCATAATAGCAGCATGGCTAGTTCTTCCTCCCATATCACAACTAAATCCTTTTGCAAACTTAGGATCTAATTGAGCTGTTTGTGATGGTGTTAAATCTTCTGCTACAATAATGACTTCCTCATTAATTGTTGCTAAATCTAATACTGGCACATTTAAAATATATTTAATTAACCGGTCAGTTACATCTTTAATATCGGCTGCTCTTTCCTTAAAGTATGGATCATCCATTCCAGCAAACATTGCAATAAATTTCTGGGCAACCG
The DNA here is from genome assembly GCF_030060925.1 of Spiroplasma sp. SV19. Taxonomy (NCBI): domain Bacteria; kingdom Bacillati; phylum Mycoplasmatota; class Mollicutes; order Entomoplasmatales; family Spiroplasmataceae; genus Spiroplasma; species Spiroplasma sp. SV19. The sequence goes on along the minus strand of NZ_CP045455.1, from coordinate 1,100,008 downwards.
TATGAATTGCATACGCTGCATTATTTTTGTCATTATTAATCATGTTTTTTGCTTCATCAATCATTGCTGGATCATGCAAAATCTGACTATGAGCTTCAAAAATCGCCGCTTTTTCGGCCCCTAATTTCTCTAACGCAATTTTTTGTAATTTTTCAATATCAGTATTTGCTTTCTTCATCGCTGCTTCTAAAATTTTAATTTCACTAGCTGAATCAGAAACCGTATTATTTAAAACCTCATATTTTGGTTCTTCTAATTTAAAAACTTTTGCAATTGCAATTCCATTACTAGCACCTATCCCGTGCAGTTTTTTTGACATAATAAAAATTCCTCACTTCTCTTTCTACTAAAACTATTTTTATTATATACTGAAAATTGGAAAATTGTTGCAATTTAAACACAGTTTTCACAATAAAACGATTAATTTTTTCCATTAAAATAAAAAATATCTTGTCTTTTTACAAATAACACAGCATATTATATCAACGACTTTTAATAATTCCATTCGTAAAAATTCGGTATCAATAAATTCCAATAAATAAAGTATGGTTATTAAAATTAAAATTCTGATAAGTATTTTTTGACATTTGGTGCAGTTTTGTCGCACTATAAACCACAAATCATCTTTCACCACAAAGAAAAGCATAATTTGGAATTAACTCAGTTAAGTCAAGTTTCCCACCGGTTGCTTTTAATTTTTTTTGGACACAAAAAATAAATAATTTATTATTTTGATTGCTTAATTTTCAGTTCTTATGAAATGCCTTAAAATTAAGACAACAATTATTACACATCGGCTGTAAAGTATCTTTACGCATTTAAAAATCTCCCTTTTCTTTTAAATTAAGTAACAGAATTAATTTTAAACAGAAATAATTTTATAGCTTCGTACTAACTAAAATTATAATATATTTTTAAATATAAGCATAATTATATTAAAAAAAAAAAAAAAAGACTTTAATGTCTTTTATCAAATAATTTGTAAATAATTTCTATAAAACAAACAAATTATTTGCTGTCACTAGGAAAATACCAATTAAACAAATAATTTATATTGTTATTTTTTATAATTTTCAAAGTTATCTTAAATTAAATTTTATTTTTTGTTTCACCATTTGTTAAAATTTCTTTTAAATTTTCATATGTTGTTTCAATCATGTTTTTGACCGCTTCATCAGTATATGAACCAACATGCGGTGTAATAATTACACGTGGATATAAAGTTAACAGTTTATTAGTAATGTCATCTGGTGTTTTTTCACCTTTAAAATCTTTAAAGAAAACATCACCTTCATTTTCTAAAACATCTAACCCAACCCCTTTTAAATGATTTGATTTTACTGCTTCATAAACAGCTTCACTATCCATTAATTGACCTCGTGCCGCATTAATTAAAACTGACCCTGGTTTCATTTTTGCTAAAAATTCTTTGTTAACTAAATGATGATTTTGATCTTTAATATATGGACAATGCAATGAAATTAAATCAGATTCCTTAATTAAGGTGTCTAAATCCGTATAAGTTAAAATTGTTTTTGCTGCATCATTTTCATAAATATCATGACCTAAAACTTTTGCACCCATGCCATGCCATGCTTTTGCTGCTTCAAAACCAATCCGTCCTGTCCCAATAATTCCAATTGTTGAATTACGAATTTCTTTTGTAAACATAAAATCATCAACTTTAAAATTAGTATTACTTTCATTATTTGCCATATAAAATAAATTTCGTAATAACGCATTCCCCATTGCAACCGCTAGTTCACTTACAGCATTAGGTGAATAACCTGGAACATAGGCCATTTTAAAACCTAATTCATGAGCTTTTGTTAAATCGATATGATTATATCCAACTGTTCTTGTTAATAAATATTTAACACCATATTCTTGCATTTTTAATAAGTTTTCTTCATAACAATCACAATTAGCGCGCACCATGACAGCATCATGACCTTTCGCTGTTACAATATTATCTTTTGTTAAATATTCTTCAATTAAAGTCAATTCATAGCCGTACTTTTCATTTAACTGTTCAAAAAGTGGTCGTTCAGTTTTACGAACTCCATAACAAACCATTTTAATTTTTGCACTCATTGTTATTTCCTCCTAATATGTAAATAATGAAGTCGCCCCAATTGCTGTTGTAATAATTACTCAGAATGGTAACGAAATAATTGAAAATAAAGTTGAAACTAATGTTAAGTTACTTGTTAACATTGGTCATTTATTATAACCAATTGAATATGCAACAATGACCGAAGCTGATGGTGCTGCTAACATAATAACAATAACCGCTAACCCAATTGAATCTAATTTTCATGCTCCAGTTTGTTTTCCAATTACAGCAAAGATAACTGCTAATACCAATCCAACAACTGGTGCTAAAATAACTTTCATCATCATTCCATACCACACTTTTTTGTCTTGCATTGCTTCACGGATTTTTCCTTTCGCTAATGTCATTCCAATTGCTAATCAAGCTAATGGGGTACAGACTCCTTCTAATGTTTTTGTTATTTTAAATAATGGTGGGAAAGTATTATCTAATCATAATGGTGAAAATAATTTTCCGCTACCAATTGCATTTTGATCTGGAACCACTGCAATTCCTGGAATCAACTGTGTTACTCAAAAGATAAATCCAATAATTGTTGCAATTAAAATTGGATTAACAAAAATTTGTTTTAAGTTTGCTTTAACTGTTGCCATTTTTTTAGCACGCATTTCAGCTTTTACTTGTGCATAACCAGTTGGATCCACTTTTGCATCAATAACCGTTTCTGACACGGTCTGTCCAACAGCTGCTAACTGCCCTGTTACTGGTTTACTCATTACAATAAATCCTAATGAATATAAGAATACTCGATACGGAATATTAAAGACATTAGCTGGCAAAGCTGCTTTCCCTGCTCCAAATAAAGCAGTCACAACTGGAATTCCGAAGAAAGTAGTTGAGGCAAAAACAGTACACATTGCTAATGTATCTCTAACATCTTGGTCATACTTAATGTAAAAGTATTTTGCAACAATTCCCAAAATAATATAGAATAAAAATCCAACTAATAAAATTGCTGCTTGTGTTTTAACTTGTTCAACAGTTGTATCAGCCATAAAGCCATTAAATGCTAAAGACGGTAACCCTACAACCATGACAATTTTAATTAAAACTGCTTCTCAGTCCTTTTTAAAAGTTCCCCGTTTTGTTAAAAATCAACCCAAAAAAATCACAAACATTGTCGCAATAATTGCACTTCAAAACCCTCATGCTTTTAAAGTATCAATAACCGCTTTTCCAACATCCGCTTGTAAATATAAATGCATTAATTTGTGTCTCCTCTCATTTTTTCTAAATAATGTACTTTTGTACTACTGATATTATAGCCTTAATTACTATAATATTATACAATAATAGTGGAAAATTTTGACAAATTAAAAAACTAACAATAGTTAGTTTTTTAATAATCTTATAATTCAATTAAAACTTTAATGCCTGGTCCCATTGTTGTTGTAACAGCAATATTTTTAATATATGCTCCTTTAACAGCAGCTGGTTTTGCCTTACGAATTGTTTCATAAATTACATCATAATTAGCTTTTAAATCTTCTGCTTTGAATGATGCTTTTCCAATAATTGAATGTATGTTTCCATTTTTATCAACACGATATTCAACTTTTCCTTTTTTAACATCATCAATTGCTTTTGTAACATCAGGTGTAACAGTTCCTGTTTTAGGATTCGGCATTAAACCTTTTGGTCCTAATAATTTCCCAATTTTTCCTAATTCAGCCATAATATCTGGTGTTGCAATAATTACATCATAATCAAATCAATTTTCTTTTTGAATTTTTTCAATTAAATCTTTTCCTCCAACAAAATCTGCTCCTGCTGCTTTTGCATCAGCTTCCTTGCTATTTGTTAAGACTAAAATTCGTTGTGTCTTTCCCGTTCCTTTTGGTAAAACAACAGCTCCTCTAATTTGTTGGTCAGCATGACGTGGATCAACATTTAAATTAAATGCAACTTCCACTGTTGAATCAAATTTTGTTGTTGCGGTTTTCTTTGCCAATTCAATTGCTTCAGTAATTGGATAAACTTTGTTTTTTTCTACTAATTCAACAGCTTTATTATATTTTTTCCCAAATTTTGCCATCGTTAGTTTTTCTCCTTCTTACTTGGCATACCTTCAACAACAATTCCCATATTACGGGCAGTTCCTTCAATAATATTCATTGCCGCTTCAACATCATTTGCGTTTAAGTCAACCAACTTATATTCCGCAATTTTACGAACTTCATCCACTGAAATAGTTGCAACTTTTTCGTCCTTTGCCTTTGCTGATCCTTTTTGGATTTTAGCAGCTTTCTTTAATAAGACTGCTGCGGGAGTAGTTTTTAATTCAAATTTAAATGATTTATCATCAAATGCTGTAATAACAACTGGTACAACATCACCCATACGGTCTTTTGTTGCATCGTTAAACTGGGTACAAAACTGCGGCATGTTAATTCCTAATGAAGCTAACTCTGGCCCCGGTTTTGCTTGTCCAGCTTGAAATTCTAATTTTGCAATTCTAGTAATCTTTGCCACGAGCAATTTCCTCCTTTTGAATTCTCGCTGTGGTCCAAACGTAATATTAAAATTACTACCACATTTAAGCACATTCTATCAAATAGAATAAATGCCTAATTAATTATATAACAATAAGTTAGGAAAAAGCAACTTTATTTCATCCTATCATTGTATTTTAGAGAAAGAACCACTTCTCCAATAAAGTTTTTAAAAAATAATGTTAACTTGCTTTAGGATAAACATAATCTGTTGGTTTAAAAGCAATTCCATATTTTTCTACTGGTCATGGCGTATAGTAAATATTATTTGTTGTTGCATTAACCCCAAAATTAAATCGTAGACTATACTTTCTACTTGCATATATGCTTAATGACCGGTCACGTCCAATAACAGGAACCAAATCATCAACTTCTGTTGTTACTCAGAACTTATCAATATCTGGCAAAGTTTTAATTTGTGAATCATTTTTAAATTTATTTAATAAAATTCTTCAAATTTTTCGATGTGATAATCTATCATTCTTAACTTGCTTTTCTAAATCATTTCAAAAAGGAACATCTAAAAATAAAGCTCCTTCTCTTCAAACTTTGATATCCCAAGTAATTTTATAATATTGATAAAAGGTACTAATGATTCGACCAAAATTCTTGATTTTTTCAATCATTCCATCACGAGTAATTCCCACACTTAAATAAAATGATTTACCATCATTTAATACAACACCAGATAATGGAACTCCTGCTACTAAAATTTTTGCTAAGTTAATTTTAAACTGTCCTAACTGTAATTTTGGACCAGAAGTACTTGTTAAAATATTTAGTTTCTCACCATAATATTCTAAAAAATTTTCTGGCGTTAATTTATCAGGCGCATAACCAGTATTAACCCATGTATATGTTTCATCATCAGGAATAACTGGTGTAACACCATTTGTATCTGGATTAATAATCGAATTCAATAAAATTAAAATTTTTTCATCCTTGGCATAGGTAATGCTATTCCGAATGTCACCAAGTTCATTGTCAGCATGTAATGCTGCATCTAATTCTTTTTGAACAATTGTATCTAATATGCTATGATCAAATGCATAATTTAAATCAAAGTTTTCATAAATACTTCGAAAAGCGGGATTCTGATCCACAATAATATCTTCAGCCAATGTCTTAAAAAACTTAACAATTGTTTTAGAAACAGCTCCCGTTACAGCTGTTAAGATTTCATGCATTTTTTCTTTATCATTTGTAATAGTATACTGAATTAAAAAAGGAACAACTGTCTCTAATGTTTTAAATTTAATTTTAACTTCCAATTTAAAATCTAAACGAACCCCTTTTAAGTTTTTAATATCAATTTTTACTAAAGAACCCAATTTAGCAATATCAATGTAATTTAACATAAATTGATAATCTTTTAAATCAACGTTTAAAGGCATTGTATCAATATAATAATTTGAATATTGATTAGCAATTTCACGATTAACATTATCAAAAACTGCCTTAAAACCATTGATTAATACAGTTAACCCTAAAGTAATATTTTCATCATTTAAACTCAATTGCTGTTGTGGTTGATTGCTATTAACCATTGTAAATAACTTTTCAAGGTTCCCAGTTGAATAATCATTAATATCAACTAATGATTTTTCCATTGCATACTTTTGAAATGCAGTACTAACTTTTTTAGTAATTTCATTTAAAATTTTTAAATCACCTTGATAATCAATACCATTATTTTCATCTTGACTAGGACTTTGTTTCGTAACACAACTAACTATTAAACTTGGACTAACAACACTAAAATTTAAAACTCCTAATATCATTAATATTTTTTTCATTATTTAACACCTCACATATTTTTCATCAGATATGAAGTGATTATACAAAAAAAAAAAAAAAAAACAAGTGGTACATATAATTTCAAATTATGTCATATAAAGTTAAAAACATCATTGATTATTATTTTGCTAAATAATAAATATTTATTCGTGAAAAGAACCATAATGAATCTTTTTATATTATTTAGTTTATTTTTCTGTCAATTAATAAAAATGAATAGTAAAATAATAAATGTAACAATTATCATATTATCATTTTTAGTAATCGGCAAAACTTGTCTCAAAGATTTAAGAGTCGAAGGGGACGGAAAAAAGGGATAATAAGATATAAAAATTTTGCTAAGTTTATTAGGATTAGGAACAATTGGAATAACTATTCCAACACCAATATCTGAACTAACAAAAATACTATTAATGTTGAACAACAAGATAGAGATGCAAAAACATTGTTAATTTCAACTATTGGAATAGTTTATTATGCATATGAATAAATTTCGCGTGAAATGATTGATAACATTATGCGAGAAGCGATTTGAGAAATTGATGCAGCTACTCCAAAGATGACAAATCAAACCGCTAAATAAAAAACTGAAGCAGCAGCTAACGAGACAATTAAAATGTTTAGAGTTTGATCAACTTATGATAAAAAACAAATAATAGCAAAATTTATCATACCTAATTTACAAGAAGCAATAGATATTTTAGGATAATAAAATCAGTTTTAGTATAAAGAAAAAAGATGATTTTATAAAAATCATCTTTTTATTATTTATTAAATTTTTGTCCTATTTAGAAAGTACACTTCCAAAGAAAGATTTTAAACAAACTAGATAAAATTATAGTAATCTAAATTGTTGAACATTCAAACAATATATTATTTAATTAATGTTAAAGCACCATACAAATTGGCATCATTATTTTTAGTACACGTTCTAATAATAAAATGTTGTTTCATTCCTGATTTTAGCATTACCACTGCTACTTGCTGATTTAATAGTCTAAAAAACAATTTGTTTTCTGATACGGCCCCACCAATAATAATAGTATCTGGGTCCAATGTAAAAGCATTATTAACAATTGTTTTTGCCAAATAATAAATCATTTCATCAATACTATTTTTTGCCCTATCATCAATTTCATATAAAGAAAAAATATCTTGGCCAGTTTGTGCTGCCCCCCCTTTTTGAGTAAAGCGGTTAACAATTGAATATGTTGAG